>DEYX01000155.1 GCA_002365025.1 Hungatella sp. UBA3147
ATAAAAGATTAAAATTTTATTAAATTTTCTTGAAGAAATGAGAAAAAACAGTTATAATAGAATGGTAACCTAAAAACGAGAATCTCTCAAAATAAAATGAAAAGGAGTTTTACCATGGAGCAGTTTTTTAAACTCAAGGAAAATGGAACGAATGTTACTACTGAGATTATTGCTGGAATTACCACATTTTTTGCCATGGCGTACATAATCATCGTGAACCCGAATACTTTAAGCCAGGCAGGCATGGAATGGGGAGCAGTATTTTTAGCAACCATTATTTCTGCGATTATAGGGACTTTAGTTATGGGGCTTGTAGCCAATGTACCCTATGCTCAGGCACCAGGTATGGGTTTGAATGCTTTTTTTGTTTACACTGTTTGCTTTGGATTGAAATTTACATGGCAGCAGGCTTTATCAATGGTTTTCGTCTGTGGACTCCTTAACATTTTTATCACAGTAACAAAGATACGTAAGTATATCATCAAGGCCATTCCTGTAAGTCTGCAGAATGCCATCGGCGGAGGCATTGGTATCTTTATTGCATACATAGGCCTTCTGAATGCAGGTGCCATCAATTTTGCAGCAGGCGTTCCCGCAATGTCTGTAATTACAACAAAAGCTCTTGTTTTATTTATTATTGGTCTTATATTAATTGTTATATTAACTGTAATGGATGTAAAAGGCGGTATATTAATTGGTATTATTTTAACTACTTTGATCGGTATTCCGTTAGGCATTACAAAGACAGGAGATACTGTGAACTTTTCAGAAGCTTTGTCAGTGCTGCCAACGACGTTCGGAGTAATTTTTACGGCGGAAGGACTTCCTGCCTTATTTAGCGATGCGGCTAAGCTTCCTCTGGTATTAATAACTATTTTCTCATTCAGCTTATCCGATACCTTTGATACCATCGGTACCTTTATTGGAACAGGCCGCAGAAGCGGAATCTTTAGTGCGGAAGATGAAGCTTCCTTAGAGTCAGGCAAAGGGTTCTCTTCCAAGATGGATAAAGCGTTATTTGCAGATGCAACAGCAACTTCCATTGGAGCCATTTTTGGTACCTCAAACACAACCACTTATGTGGAAAGTGCAGCAGGTATCGGAGCTGGCGGACGTACCGGGCTTACTTCCGTAGTTGTAGCTGTTTGTTTTGCCATAAGTGCATTCTTAGCCTCCTTTATCAGTGCAATTCCATCTGTGGCTACGGCTCCGGCCCTTGTTATTGTTGGTTGTATGATGATTTCTTCGTTCAAGGAGATTGACTGGAGTCAGCTGGAAGAATCAGTTCCTGCCTTCTTTGCAGGCGTGTTTATGGCACTTTGCTACAGCATTTCCTATGGAATTGCAACAGCATTTATTTTCTACTGCATCGTAAAGATCTGTAAAAAGAAAGCAAATGAGTTAAATCCTATTATTATAATAGCAACCATTCTGTTTATTATAAACTTTGCACTACAGGCTTTTCTGTAAGTTCAGGTTTTAGAACATTCATTGGTGGATCCTGCAGAAATTTCAAGCTTTTGTCCCTGTATCACGCAGGGGCAGAAGCTTTTTTTCTCATGAAAGGAAAAATCAGTAATAATTATCAATGTCAGTGTTGAAATTTCTGGTAAAATGTGATATGATCATTCTATGAATTAGGACAAACTAACTCATAATAATAATGGAAATAAGCCATATTAATGGAGTATGGCTGCCAAGACGGATCAAAATTTTGATTAAGTCAGCAGCTTAGAGAACGGCATCAGAAGTGTTACCTTTATGATGATGAAAGATGATAAGGTAAATTGAAAAGAATTCCCGTAAGGGATCCTTTCCATAGTGGAAACCATTTAAAAGAAAAGGAGATAAACCATGAATTATCTGGAGATTGAAAAAGTAATAGGAAGAGAAATTATTGATTCCAGAGGAAATCCTACTGTAGAGGCTGAGGTACATCTTGCAGATGGGACTATGGCCAGGGGAGCGGCACCGAGCGGTGCTTCTACCGGTGAGTTTGAGGCTCTGGAGCTTCGGGATGGGGACAAGGCCCGTTATGGCGGAAAAGGTGTCTTAAATGCGGTTCATAATATTAACACAGTGATCCATTACGCGATCACGGGAATGGATGCTTCCGATATTTACGCTATTGACCAGGCTATGATTACCGCAGATGGGACACAGGATAAGTCCAGACTGGGAGCCAATGCCATATTGGCAGTATCCATCGCCTGTGCCAGGGCGGCGGCTATGAGCATGGGAATTCCCCTTTACCGTTTCTTAGGCGGTATAACCGGCAATCGTCTCCCGGTTCCTATGATGAATATTTTAAACGGTGGAGCTCATGCTGCCAATACCGTAGACGTACAGGAATTTATGATCATGCCGGCAGGAGCCTCCAGTTTTAAAGAAGGTCTCCGGTGGTGTACAGAAGTATTCCATTGCCTGGCGTCCATATTAAAGGCAAAGGGCCTGGCTACCGCAGTAGGAGATGAAGGCGGTTTTGCTCCGGATGTAGATAGTGACGAAGCTGCCATTGAATTGATTCTTGAGGCCATCAGAAAAGCAGGATATGAACCGGGGCGTGATTTTGTTCTGGCTATGGACGCGGCTTCCAGTGAGTGGAAGGGTGCAAAGAAGGGTGAGTATATCCTTCCTAAGTGCGGCAAGCATTTTACCTCTGCAGAACTCATCGAACACTGGAAAAAGCTGTGTGAAAAATATCCTATTTATTCCATTGAGGATGCTCTTGATGAAGAAGACTGGGAAGGCTGGGAATTGCTTACGAAAGAACTGGGCAGCAAGATCCAGCTGGTTGGTGATGACCTGTTTGTTACGAATACAGAGCGTTTAAAGAGAGGAATCTTAAACGGATGCGGCAATTCCATTCTGATTAAGCTGAACCAGATCGGTTCCGTATCGGAAACTCTTGAAGCGATTAAGATGGCTCACAGCGCAGGTTACACGGCCATTGCTTCCCACCGTTCCGGTGAAACGGAAGATACCACCATTGCAGATCTGGCGGTTGCTCTTAATACGTGTCAGATCAAGACGGGAGCGCCTAGCAGAAGTGAACGTGTGGCAAAATATAACCAGCTGCTTCGGATCGAAGAAGAGCTGGGAGAAAGTGCGGTTTATCCGGGAATGGATGCATTCCATATCCGGCGGTCATAAGGAATGGAGAAAGGCCCGGCAGGTCTGGCATTTTAGACCTGCCGGGCCTTTTTTACTTCTGAAGCAGCGGAACTTAAGCACGGTATTTTGTATCGGAGAAGCCTTGTTCCTGATTGGAAAAGGAATTGATGAAAGGAACAAAGGATGGTATGCTATAAGTCATAAGAAGCTAAAGACTGTTTGAAAAAACGGGAAAACAGGTGCTGTCCGCAAAGACGGTAAACGGAGTAATTGATTGTATTTACAGAAAAAGATAGAGGAAAAATCGGGAATATACAAGGCTTTCTTTCAATACAATGAACAATAGCGTAATGGTGCCAAGGGCATTTTCCGGCAGAGAAATAATGTATTTGAAAGTGAGATGAAAAAGTTGGCAGAAGTAAAACGGATCAGATGCGGAAGTGTGAACACCTATCTGATTGAGGAACATGGAAGAGCCGTTCTTGTAGATACTGGAAGGAACGGATTTGAAGAAAAAGTACTGGCCCAGTGCCGGAAAACGAAGGTGGAACTGATTGTGCTCACCCATGGTCATGCGGACCATGTGCAGAATACAGCTTATCTTAGGAAGGAACTGGGAGTACCGGTGGCTCTTCATAAAGAAGATTTATGCCTTATAAAGGACAATTTTACGGAACCCCTCCGTTTTCAGGGAATGCTTGGAATGGCGGTTGCGGAGGTTACAGCGAAAAGCTTTGAAACGGACCGGATACCGGAGTTTTTCCCGGAAATCTTTATCGATGAAGGTGACTGGCTGAAGGATTATGGAATCAATGCCAGGATCATGGGGCTGCCGGGTCATACCAGAGGGTCCATAGGAATTGATCTTGATGAAAAGGCTGTCATAGTAGGTGATGCGCTGATGAATATGTTTTATCCCGGGCTGTCCCTGGTGTATTGGGACAGGGAGAAGATGTTAAAAAGTGCGGATAAGATTAGCGCTCTTGGCGCAAGAAAGGTATATTTCGGTCATGGAAGTCCGGTGGAAAACCGGGCATGGAACAGGGCAGGGATTTAGACAAAGGTTTAAGACGGTATGGTACGGATTTATCTGGAAACGTATGAAGCAACCCAAAGAAGGGATAAGAGGGAGCAGGAGCACGGACTTGGAAAAGAGCTTCTTCAAATGGGACTTAAGGATCTATATGGAATGGACTCTGAATTAAATGACCCGCCGGTCATTTTAAAAGAAGAGCATGGCAAACCATATTTAAAGGACTTTCCTCACATCCATTATAACATCAGCCACACAGATGGCCTGGTGGCCTGCGCAATTGGAGACAGGCAGGTGGGAATCGATGTGGAGAGGATACGGCCCTTCCGTCAAAATATCCTTAAAAAGGTTTTTTCTGATGACGAAAGACGCTGCATGGAGGAAATACCGGAGTCAGAGCGTTCCCTGTATTTCTTTCGTATATGGACATTAAAGGAAAGTTACTTAAAAGCGGCAGGCTTAGGTATTACTGTCCCCCTTACTTCCATCTCTTTTGAATGGAAGGAGGAGGCTTCTTTTGCATGCTCTGTCCCTGGTGCATCCTTCCATCAGATCATGCTGAAGGGGGGATATGTACTTTCTATATGCACTCTGGGAGATGAGGAAATTAATTTTGGGCAGAACCTTGTTTTTTCAGCCAGAGCTGAAAGCCTTTTGACCGGGCTTTGCTTTCAGAAACCATAAGGCCGGCCAGGGTCATCACGATTCCGCAGGCAGACTGGAAACTGATGCGTTCGTCCAGCAGGAGCATGGATGAGATCACGGTGATTACCGGGACTGCATAGATGTAGACGCTGGTCTTTACAGAACCCAGCTCCTTTACGGCAAAATTCCAGGTAGCAAAGCATAGAGCGGAAGCGCCCAGGCCCAGAAACAGAATATTTAATAAATTCTTTGTGTCAGCAAGGCGGTAAAAGCCCAGACGGAAAGGGAGAATTGCCAGTGCAGGAACCATAAACAGAAGGCCGTAGAAGAAAATACGCCTTGTTGTTTCAACGGTCCCATGGCCGTATTCTCCTATTTTTTTTGTAATTACGGAATATGCGGCCCAGGTAACAGCGGCAGCAAGTGCAAGAAAATCTCCCTTAGGGTTTATCTTCATGCCGGCTGACTTCTGGAAGCTGATCAGGCTGATTCCAATGATAGCTATTAAAAATCCAGCCAGAAACCGGGGGCCTGGTTTTTCTCCTTTTAAGAACAGCCAGTCAAACAGGGCTGTAAAAAATGGGGCTACGGCAATGATTACGCTGACGTTGGCAGCAAGGGTTATGGTAAGTGCAAAATTTTCCATAAGAAAATATAAGGTAACGCCGCATATTCCGGCGGCTGCGAAAAGGCATTCCTGTTTTTTGCTTTTTGTCCGCAAAAGGCGGGGACAAGCCAGCCATAAGGCAACATAGCCGATGAAAAATCTGAAAAACAGAATTTCAAGAGGAGTAAAAGCCTCAAGAAGAACTTTGGTTGAGATAAAAGTGGTTCCCCATACGAATATGGAGAATCCGGCGGCCAGATGTCCGTATAAATTGTTCTGCTTATTCATGATTGTCTTC
>DEYX01000351.1 GCA_002365025.1 Hungatella sp. UBA3147
TATGACTATATAATACAAGGAGTGTTAATTATGTTAGATCAACTATTGAATTTCACCTTCCTCAATAAGGCTGCTTCATTTTCCATACCGGATATTTTAGCTGCCTTAGGTTTTTCATTTGTGATTGGCTTGTTTATTTTTATGGTATATAAAAAGACCTACATAGGTGTCATGTACTCCTCATCTTTCGGTATTACCCTAATCGCCATGGACTTGATCACAACCCTTGTTATTTTGGCAGTGTCTTCAAACCTGATTACGTCGCTGGGTATGGTGGGCGCACTATCCATTGTCCGTTTCCGTACCGTTGTAAAGGAACCGCTTGACCTCGTATATCTGTTCTGGTCTATTACTTCAGGTATTATTGTCGGCGCAGGCTTAATTCCTCTTGCAGTGATAGGTTCCATAGCTATAGGCTGCGTCCTGTTTGTATTTGTCAACAGGAAAACTGCAGATACGCCTTATGTAGTTGTAATAAACTGCGATGATGAGAATGCAGAAACTCAATCAGCATCAATGCTTAAAAACCATACGAAAAAGCATCTTGTCAAATCTAAGAACGTATCAAAAAACGGAATCGAGCTTACTGTTGAGGTTCGCCTCAAAGATTCCTCAGTGAAATTCATTAATGATCTGCTTACGATAAACGGTGTTTCAAATGCAGTCCTTGTTAGCTATAATGGCGATTATTATATGTAAAGAAAAAAATACAGATGGGAAGTGAAGGCAATGATAACCAGCAAACATATAGCAAAAATCACGGCACTGCTTGTTTGCCTGTCGCTGTTCGCCTGTGTCATGATCGTTTATGCCGCTGGAGTGAATCAAAATAAAAAGGTGATGGATTATGAATCAAAGCTGTTTGGAGATGAGATCCTTACAATAGATATACGTGTCGATGAAAATGAGTGGCAGGAAATGCTTGACAACGCCATAGATAAAGAATATATTTCAGCGGATTTAGTCATAAACGGTGAATCATTTCATACAGTCGGTATACGCACCAAGGGCAATTCAAGCTTATCACAGGTAGTCGGCATGGACGACAGTGACCGTTATAGTATTAATTTCAAATTTAGTTATTATGTAAAAGGGCAGACATGTTATGGGCTGGACACCTTCTGCATTAATAACCTGATGGGTGATAACACCTATATGAAAGACTATCTATCATACGACATTATGAAATATATAGGTGTAGAAACACCGCTTATGAATTATGCCAGCGTAACAGTTAATGGAGAAGATTTCGGCTTCTACCTGGCGCTGGAACGGTATGAAAAATCTTTTCTTGACAGGGTTTACGATACGTCCGGCGGACAGCTCTACAGTGTCAAAACCACAATGGGGCAAGGAGAAGACTTCACGGATCATAAAACCGGTCAAGATGACTCAGATATGGGAGCTAATGGGCAGCCAGATGCTGGCGGGCAACGCCTGCAAGGTAATCAGGAGACGCTGGAAAGCGATGATAACGGAAGCCAATTGGAACAGCCAGATAACCAAAACGGCGGTATGGGCGGTTTTCCAATGGGTGGTATGGGCGGACGAGGTGGCGGAGACCTTGTTTACGTTGATGATAATATAAGCAGCTATCGTTCAATATTTAACAATGCCCAATCTCAAAAAAACTCCGATAAAGATAAACAGCGTGTTATTACCGCAATAAAAAACTTAAATGAAGGAACAAATCTGGAGCAGTATTTTGATGTGGACGAAATTCTCCGCTATCTGGCAGCGCATACGGTGGTTGTAAATCTTGACAGCTATACATCTGGTATGGCGCAAAATTATTACATTTATGAGCGCGATGGAAAAATCACTGTTTTGCCTTGGGATTACGGTCTTGCTTTTGGCGGATTCCAGAGTGACAGCGCCAGTGACGTTGTAAACTTCCCGATCGACACACCAGTCAGCGGTGTAAGCATGGAAGACCGCCCCCTCATTAATAAATTGCTTGAAGTCCCGGAATATAAGGACAAATACCATGAATACCTGCGACAGATCGTGGATGGTTATTTTGTAAGCGGTGTTTTTGCGGAAACTGTAATGGATTTAGACGAAAAAATCAATAACTATGTAAAAAATGATGTTTCTGCCTTTGCCACTTACGAAGAATATGAAGCATCTCTTCCGGTTTTTATTGAACTGGGAACCCTTCGTGCTCAGAGTATTGACGGACAGCTTAACGGAACCATTCCTTCTACGACAGATGGACAAAATTCAGATAAGGATGCGTTAATTGATGCTTCCGGTATTAATCTGTCCGCACTGGGCAGTATGATGGGCGGAGGCGGCCGGGGGGAAGGTGGCCGGAGTGAAGGCGGCCAGGGCGAAGGCGGCCGGGGTGAGGGCGGCTTCGGTGGTATGGGAGATATGCCGGACCGGGAGCTTATGGAGAAGGCCATGCCAATCTTGCAGGAAAACAGCGGTGTGCTTAGTGATGAAATTAAAGAGCAGCTTTTGGAAATGGGTTTGACAGAAGAACAAATTGCGCAAGTGACGGAAATGACAGGCGGGATGCCCGGCAGGAACGCAGCTAACCAACAGAGTAAGGCTGTCTCCGCAAACGCAATGGATCCAGCCTATGCGGTTAGTGTATTTGTATCACTTATCCTACTATCCGGAGCAATCCTATTCTTAATAAGAGCCAAAAAAACTTATTAAATAATACAAACGGCTGAAGGTGACCCTTCAGCCCCTTGTACTGGATACTCATTTGCTTTCATGCTATAATTACAGTTAATAAGGTGGTGAAACTATGGCAAAAATATTAGTTTGTGACGATGAAAGCGGACTTAGAACCGTACTTAAAAGATATGCGGTCTTTGAAGGACATGAGGTTGTCGAAGCAGCTGACGGCATGGAAGCTGTTGAGGCCTGCCGCAAGGAATCCTTTGACATCATTATAATGGATATTATGATGCCGGAGCTGGATGGGTTTTCAGCGGTAAAAGAAATCAGAAAAACATTAGATACTCCTGTTATTATGCTTTCAGCAAGGGGGGAGGAATATGACAAGATTTTAGGGTTTGAGGTTGGCATTGACGACTATGTAGTTAAGCCTTTTTCTTCTAAGGAGATCATGATGCGTGTAAATGCGATCCTGCGCAGAACACAGAAAAATGCGGCTTCAAGTGATAATGACAATGGACATGTCATATTTCGGAAAGAGGGATTTGAAGCAGACTTGACCGCCTATAAGGTTTCAATTGACGGCATTCTTGCAAATCTTGCTCCAAAAGAATATGACCTGCTATTCTTCTTGATTCGAAATAAAAACATCGCTGTTCCACGCGAAAAAATTCTCACAGAAGTATGGGGATTTGATTATTACGGCGATGACCGTACGCTGGATACACACATGAAATTACTGAGAAAATCCTTAGGCCCTTATGCAAAGTTTATTACTACTTTACGGGGATTAGGTTATCGGTTCGAGGGCTAGCATATGAAAAAATCACAGCGGTTAATGTGGAAAATCTTTATCTTTTTGCTTGGATTCTGCGCGTTGCTTCTTGTTGTTCTGTGGCTGTTTGAAACAGTATTTCTAAGTAAAATGTATGAAGATATTCGTAGAAAAGAAATAAACAACGCGATTGCTCTGATTGAGAAAAATATTGACAATCCCAATCTCAATCAAATTATCATGCAGCTTTCCGACGATTCGGAAATACTTGTTACTCCGGCTCATGATTTCGTACCGCCAAACAGGCCAAATCCCGAAAACAGGCCTGCTCCTGAAAACAGACCTCAAATGCGGCAGGCAATAACTGAAATAAGAGATTTTGTCACGTCTGATGGCAGAACAGTCTCCCTTGTTTTTTATGCCATGATATCTCCTGTCAACGCAACGATCTCCACGATAAAAGTTCAGTTGTATTATGTCACTGGCATCATGTTCGTCTTATCCATTGTTCTGGCATTTGCTATTGCCAAAACCGTTTCGAAGCCAATCGAAAAACTGAATAAGAGCGCTAAAATACTGGCAACTGGAAACTATGATATTCATTTTTCAGGCAAGGGTTACAGAGAAATCCATGAATTATCCGACACATTGAATCATTCTGCCTCCGAGCTCTCAAAGGTGGAACGGTTAAGGCGCGAACTTATGGCTAATATCTCCCATGACTTGAGAACTCCTCTCGCTCTAATATATAGCCATGCTGAAATGATGCATGATTTCCCTGATGAAATTACTTCGGAGCAAACGCAGACGATCATGGATGAAACCCAGCGGCTTTCCTCTTTAGTAAATGATATTCTTGATGTCTCCCGATTAGAAACCGGCACAATGGAGCTAAACGCGGCAGCATATAACATTACTGAAAGCATTGATAAAACCGTTGGCAGAATAGCCGACTTGGTAAAAAAAGAAAATTGCAGCCTTGTTTTCGAACATGACGAGGAGGTCTTCGTAAATGCGGATGAAGTGAAAATAACACAGGCAATCTATAATTTGCTGACAAACGCAATTCATTACAGCACAAACGATTTAACAATTATCATTCGGCAAAAAGTTACAGACAAAGTGGTCAGAATTGAAGTGGAAGATCATGGTGAGGGCATTGGCAAGGATAATCTGCCTTACATCTGGGACAGATATTATAAAATTGATAAAAGGCATAAACGTGCGATCACAGGAACCGGTCTTGGACTGTCCATTGTTAAAAAAATTGTTGAGCTGCATCATGGTGACTACGGAGTGGATTCGCAAGTAGGGAAAGGCAGTGTGTTCTGGTTTCAGATACCGGGAATTATTAAGGTCCAGCCGAAAGGAGAACAATCAAATTAGCACACTCAAAACGCCTGACGAACTCAAGGTTTCGTCAGGCGTTATTTTGTTGTGAATCCCCACCTCAAAAGGTATGGCGGTTACGCTTCCAGCTTTTTCTTTAACAATAAATTTTTCCCGGATATCCCCGGCTCTGTCATATGTACCGGATCTAATATATGGTCCAGTTCTTCTTCCCCTATAAGCTTTTCCTGCAGAATCAGAGTTCTTACGGGTTTGCCGCTTAACATGGCTTTCTTAGCAATATCTGCCGCCTTTTGGTACCCAACATGGGGGCAAATCGCTGTGATGATCCCGACACTGTTATCTACCAGGAAACGGCATCTTGCTTCGTTCGCCGTAATGCCGGATACACAATTATTTACAAATGTTTGTACAGCATAGGAAAGAGTGTCAATGGACTGGAACATGCAATAAAAAATGATAGGTTCAAATGCATTTAATTCCAATTGTCCGGCTTCTACGGCCATGGTAATGGTTACATCATTCCCAATGATATTAAAGGCAACCTGGTTTACAACTTCAGGAATCACCGGATTTACTTTCCCCGGCATGATGGAGGATCCATTCTGCTTCGCAGGAAGGTCGATTTCATGAAAGCCTGTTCTTGGTCCGGAAGACATCAGGCGAAGATCATTGGCTATTTTAGACAATGTCACGGCGCAGGCCTTGACAGCACCTGATACGGCAACAAAAGAATCAAGATTTTGTGTCGCATCTATCAGATCTGCCGCCTGCACTAATTCCATATTTGACACCTTCGCTAAATTAGGCACAATACGTTTCAAATAATTTACATCAGCATTGATTCCTGTTCCTATGGCTGTTCCACCCATATTCAAAGTGCTCATTTCTTCCATGGCTTTGTCCATACGGCGGAGGTCACGCATAATTGCTGTTGAATAAGCCTTAAATTCCTGACCTAACCGAATGGGGACTGCATCCTGCATCTGGGTGCGCCCCATCTTCAGGACATGGTCAAACTCTTCAGCTTTTTCACAAAATGCCTGATGCAGCCGGAGAAGTTCGATTTTCAGTTTTTTAAGAAGCCTTAAAGAAGTCATTTTCCCGGCACTGGGAATGACATCATTTGTGGACTGTCCACAGTTTACATGATCATTCGGATTTACAATGGAATAATCGCCTTTTTGTCCGCCAAGAAGCTCAATCGCACGGTTTGCTATCACTTCGTTGGCATTCATATTCAGAGAAGTTCCTGCTCCGCCCTGAATTGGATCAACGATGAAGTCTTTGCGGAATTGACCAGCCAGAATTTCATCACATGCCTGAATAATCGCTTCTGCAGTTTTTCTGTCCAGAAGACCTATCTCAAGGTTCGTTATAGCTGCTGCTTTCTTTATGTAAGCAAGGCTGTTAATGATTTCAGGGTGGATGTTGAGACCGGTGATATGAAAGTTTTCTGCCGCGCGCATTGATTGTACGCCATAATACACATTCCCCGGCACATCTTTCATTCCTATGGAATCCTTTTCCACTCTGTAATCTATGTTATTTACGCTATCCAATGACTAATCCTCCGTAATCGGTAAAATACCGTTTTGTATTGTATTTATTATAAAATCTATTTATAATATAATCAAATACGTATATTTCTATAATTGGTATAACTTTAAAGTTATATCTTTAAACTGAGGAGGTTTACAGTGTTTAAGGGGATGGATTATGTATACATGGTATACAAAGAGCAAAGTTTTTCCAAAGCTGCAAAAAAGCTTTTTATTTCGCAGCCTTCGCTGAGTGCTACAATAAAAAGAATCGAGCTTAAAATTGGATATCCGATTTTTGATAGAAGTACAAAGCCTTTGACTCTAACCGAATGCGGAAAAAAATATATTAAATCCGTAGAGGAAATGCTCTTTATTGAAAGTGAGTTTTACAATTTTGTAAATGACTGGGGAGAATTAAAAATTGGAGAGCTGGTTTTGGGAGGAAGCAGTCTTTTTTCTTCATGGGTTCTGCCCCCTTTAATGGGTGAATTTACGAAACGTTTTCCAATGGTTAAGGTGGAGCTGATTGAAGAGAGCACAGCAGAGTTGGCATCGTATCTTCAGAACGGCAGAATTGATTTGATGATTGATAATTGTTCTCTGGACAAAGGAATATTTGATAACAGTATTTACAAGGAAGAGCATTTGCTTCTGGCTGTACCGAAAACCTTTGAAATAAACAAAAAAGCAGAACAGTACCAGGTTCCGGTGCAGCTGATTCTTGACGGCTCCTTTTTGGAAGATAGGATGAAACCAGTACCGCTGAAACTATTTGAAAAGGAACCATTTATCATGCTGAAACCAGAGAACGATACAAGGAAGCGCGCGATGGAAATTCTGCAGGAGCGTGACATTACTCCGGAAATAGTATTTGAACTTGACCAACAGCTTACTTCTTACAATATAACTTGTTCGGGAATGGGAATATCCTTTATCAGCGACACATTGATCGCACAGGTTCTCTCCCATCCGAATGTTGTTTATTATAAGATCGAAAGTAATTTTTGCCGTCGGAACCTATATTTCTATTGGAAGACGGGGAGACGTTTCACCCGGGCAATGGAGGAGTTTTTGAAAATTGCCGGAAGCTTCAAAAAATGAATGAAAGGGCTTCATGTTAATTTATTTTTTCTTATTTCAGACAACAAAAAACCTTGTACTCCATAACAGTGTACAAGGTTTTTCTTATCATGCCGGCGACCGGAATCGAACCGGTACGGGAGGTAAGTCCCGCAGGATTTTAAGTCCTGTGCGTCTGCCTGTTCCGCCACGCCGGCATTCTCATATACCGTTTTTGTTCTTTACAACGGTACGGACTGGGTGGAGAAGGATTCGAACCTTCGAAGTCGTCGACAACAGATTTACAGTCTGCCCCCTTTGGCCGCTCGGGAACCCACCCATGCTCTTTTATTAAGCAAGCGAGTGTTATTTTATCACAGGGACATTAAAAAATCAAGGTTTTTTTTAGAAAAATAAAATTTCTATTCCCGTTCAGCTACCAGCAAAACAGAGCTCGTTCCCGGCATGGAGACAAGCACCTGACCGTCTTTCACCTCATAAGGAATTTTACCTACATTATACCCGTTTTCATAGGTCAGCATGTACCGGGACATGATTTCCCCGTCCTCCATTCCCAACTGCCATACAGGGATCCCGATCTGCCGTTCTTCCGGAAGATTGTTGACCGCCACGGCGCAAATGCTGTCCTTTAAGAAACGCCCATAGGAAATAAGGTGTCTCCCGGCCAGAAGCTGTTTTAAGGACCCAAGGCGCAATGCGGGTATGCTGTGATGAAGTCCGGTCATATACCGGTGAAACTCGATCAGTTCTAAATCCTCCCGGCCCCAGGGATAGGTTCTCCGGTTATCCGGATCCGTCCACCCGCAGACACCGGCCTCGTCTCCGTAATAAATTGTGGGAGCGCCGGGCCAGGTCATCTGGATCATAACCGCTTCCCTGAAAATTCCATTGTTGATGCCCTGAGAGGCTGCCTCCGGGCCCAGAGTGGAAGTCCGTCCCACCCGGCCGTTGGTTCTGGTCATAAAACGGGAATGATCATGATTTGAAAGCTCATTCATGGCCACCTGTACGGAACCTGTCATCATGCGGCTCATATGGTAATTCATGGACTTAAAGAAACTTTCTCCATCCCCGAACAGACTGGGGTTTCTTTCGTCACTGTGCTTTTCCATGCCTGTCAAAAACCAGGTTACAGGCTCCATGAAGGCATCATAGTTCATGACCGTATCCCACTGGTCCCCCTGGAGCCAGCTGGACGGGTCCCCATAATGCTCAGCAAGCACAATAGCCTCCGGATTGGCCTCCTTTACCGCCTTGCGGAAATCTCTCCAGAACTTATGGTTGTATTCGCTGCTGTGTCCTAAATCTGCCGCAACATCAAGCCGCCATCCATCTACATTGTAAGGTGGTGATACCCACTTTCTGGCGATCTGCAGGATATACTCATACAAAGTCCGGGAGTCTTCATAATTAAGCTTCGGGAGTGTTGCGTGCCCCCACCAGCCGTCGTAGGAACCATTATAAGGCCAGGCTTCTTCGTCATAAAATTTAAAAAACGTACGGTATGGGCTGTCCTTTGACACATAGGCTCCCGGTTCGTATGTTCCGGACATCTCATAGAGCCGTTCCCCATCCAGCCATTTATTAAAAGAACCGCAATGATTAAATACCCCATCAAGGATTACCCTCATCCCTCGTTTGTGCACCTCTTTAACAAACCGGGCAAAAAATTCATTACTGGCTTCTAAATTCTCTTTATCTGTGGTGCGGATCATGTATTTATCAGCGAGCCGGTTATCCACTGCATCGGCCGCTACCGGCTGCCCTCCATCCTTAACGATCAGGCCGTAATGAGGATCAATGTAATCATAATCCTGGCAGTCATACTTATGATTGGATGGTGATACAAAAATGGGATTAAAATAGATTACATCAACGCCAAGACTCTTTAAATAATCCAGCTTATTCCATACTCCCTGTAAATCGCCGCCGTAAAAATACCCCACATCCATCTGGTTGGGATATTTCCCCCAGTCCTGTACCTTGGATACCGGATGACCAATATATACGTACTCTCCGTCAGCCACATCATTGGTCACGTCTCCGTTGCAGAACCGGTCTACGTAAATCTGATACATGACGGCTCCTTTGGCCCAGTCAGGGGTGGAAAAACCAGGCACAATGCGAAAGCAAAAACCTTCCGGATTATCCCCGGAAACACCAAGCCGGTTATAGCAGCAGACTTCTCTGCCCTTATACACTTTAAAGCTGTAGCCGATTTTCTCTTCTCCTGCCGTCAATCTATGTTTATAATAATCGAACTGGACGTCAGACTCTGCCTTTTCCATGACCGTCTCTCCGCTTAACCCCTCCTGGATATAACAGACCTGGTCCACATTGTCCTTTGCCGTCCGGAAAATCAGAATCACATCATCTCCCACACGGGGCTCTGCCGGGAATCGGAAACTTTCTGTCTCATCAGTAAATAATGCATCTCTATTTAACGTCTCAGCCTGGAAGCACATAAGATTTTCATTTCCTTTCTCGTCATCTATACATTCTATTTTATCCGATTGAATCAAAATATACAACCCTGCCTTTTTAAGTAAAAAGCAGAAAAAACGGCCAGCGGGGCAGCTGACCGTTTTTCGGAGAAGGTATTTCGTTTCTTATGGGGTGTAGCAAAAACTATATAATGTATTGGGGGGGTTTACGATTATTACTATAACACGACTGAGAAAATAAGTGTGCACAAACATCATTTTTTTACCTTTGATTTTTTATGCATTTTTCCTTTCGTCCAGCACTGAACACAAAAAAGCACAGATTCCGGGTCGTAAACTTAGATATTTTCCCGGACTCTGCGCTTTTATCTCGTAAAAGCCTGCAGAAGGTACTTAACCCTCCGCTACTGCAGAAAACAAATTTTCAAATTCTTTCTGGCCAATCTTTTCTTTTTCCATGAGCAGCTTACAGCAGGCGTGGAGTACCTCTTCATGTTTTAAGATAATATCCTTTGCCTTATCATAGCACTCATCAATGATCCGTTTTACTTCATTATCAATGGTATTGGCCACCTGGCCGCCGTAGCTCTTTGCATGGGCCAGATCACGGCCGATAAAGACTTCATCGCCCTCATTGCCATAATTGATCATACCCACTTTATCAGACATTCCGTACTGGGTCACCATGGCCCGGGCAGTAGCGGTTGCCTGCTTGATATCCTGGGAAGCTCCGGTGGTGATATCGCCGAAAATTAGCTCTTCTGCGATCCTTCCGCCTAAATCCACCATGATATCCTGGAGCATCTTGCCCCTGGTGTTGAACATATGATCATTTTCCGGTAATGGCATGGTATATCCGGCAGCACCGACTCCCGTAGGAATGATGGAAATGGTATGCACCGGTCCCTCATCAGGAAGCAGATGGAATAAAATCGCATGGCCTGCTTCGTGGTAAGCCGTAATCCTCTTTTCCTTTTCGGTTATTACCTTGCTCTTTTTCTCGGCTCCGATTCCAACCTTTACAAAAGCTCTGTCAACGTCAGCCTGATTGATAAATTTCTTGCTGTGTTTGGCCGCATAGATAGCGGCTTCATTCATGAGGTTCTCCAGATCCGCACCGGTAAATCCAGCAGTGGTCTGGGCGATCCTCTTTAAATCCACATCTTCTCCCAAAGGTTTTTCCTTGGAATGAACCTTTAAGATTTCTTCTCTTCCCTTTACGTCAGGCCTTCCGACCCCTACCTTCCGGTCAAAGCGTCCGGGACGCAGAATTGCCGGGTCCAGGATATCCACACGGTTTGTAGCCGCCATAACGATAATCCCTTCATTGATCCCGAAGCCATCCATCTCCACCAGAAGCTGGTTTAAGGTCTGCTCTCTTTCGTCGTGTCCGCCGCCCATGCCGGTACCTCTGCGGCGGGCTACCGCATCGATCTCATCGATAAATATGATACAGGGGGCATGCTTTTTCCCTTCTTCAAACAGGTCTCTCACGCGGGAAGCGCCGACACCTACAAACATTTCCACAAAATCGGAACCGGAAATGGAGAAAAACGGTACCCCGGCTTCTCCTGCCACTGCCTTGGCAAGGAGGGTTTTTCCTGTTCCAGGTGGTCCTACAAGGAGGATTCCCTTTGGGATCCGGGCCCCTACACTGGTATACTTCTGAGGATTCTTTAAGAAATCAACGACTTCTTCCAGCTCCTCCTTTTCTTCTTCAAGTCCTGCTACCTTGCTGAAGTTCACCTTGTTGGCGTCCTTTGCAAGATGAGCCCGGCTTCTTCCAAAATTCATCATTTTGGCATTAGCGCTTCCTGCCCCTGCCCTGGCATTCATCAACATAAACAGAAAAACCAAAACTACCGCCGTTAAGATTAACGGAAGCGTAATCGTCAGGAATAAATTTTCCTTTTGTACCGCATCCACTGTATAGGTAATTCCATTGCGATCCAGACGATCCTGAATCTCAATGACATTGGACACATTGGCCTGTTTTGTTGAGTTGTCAGTCATGGTCATCTCGATCCTTCCCGTTGGGGGCGGGTCGTTCTGCCTTATGGTTGCCGAGACTATGGTTCCATTATCAATTGCCTGCATCAGCTCCTGGTTGGTAATAATTCCGCTCTTTTGGGGCAGCCTACTGGCAAAGAAAAGCATGATGACCAGAAGGAGCAGAAAGCCCAAGCCTCTGAATGGTTGCTGTTGTTTCAACATGCTGCCTCCTTATTGCTGTTCTATAACTCCAATATATGGTAAATTCCTGTATATCTGATCGTAGTCAAGGCCATATCCAATGATAAATTGATCCGGTACAGTAAAACAGGTATATTTCACCTTGACCTGATCCTTCACCCGGCGCTCCGGTTTATCAAGAAGGGTACACAGCTCAATGCTGTTTGGATTTCTCTGCTTTAATACCTCAATCAGATAGGCCAGGGTATTGCCGGAATCAATGATATCCTCCACGATCAATACATCCTTTCCTTCAATGGGATCATCAAGGTCTTTGGTGATCTTAACGATTCCGCTGGACACCGTTCCGGCGCCGTAACTGGATACGGACATGAAATCCATGGTAAGAGGTAGATTGATCCGCTTTGCAAGCTCACAGGTAAAGAAGACACCACCCTTTAAAATACAAATCAAATGAAGTGGTTTTCCATCATAATCTCTGCTGATCTCTTCTGCTATTTCTTTTACCCTTGCCGCTACTTCTTCCTCTGATAACAATATACGTATCTTATCATCCATTGTTTTTTCCTCCGTCTAACTGCATTTGTATTACTGTACGGGTATCATCTGTTATCTTATAATATTCACTGATCCGGTATCCGATGACCCAGAGGACATGGGAACCATCCGCTACAAGCGGTATTTTTTCCCGTTCCTCTCTCGGTATCTTCTCATGAATCATAAATTCCTTGACGGTTTTTCTGCCGCCTCCGGCCAGTGTCAAGTAATCCCCGGTTTTTCGATACCTAACAGACAGCGCACACTTGATTTTATCATAATCAAACCATTTCGTATACCCGTTTTTGGGAATTTCCTGACCTTTTTTGTAGGGAAAGATCTTAAATTCCAGTTCTGGAAGAAAAACAGTCTTTTCCTTATCCACCAATCCTTCCTGTTTTTTCCTTTTTATCCACAATTCATCAAAAATACGCACAGCAATAAGCCCGCAGGGCAGATCCACCTGCCTGCCGGAAGAACCAAAAAGAAGCGCCGCTGCGCTTTCCACGTGAGTCATCGTAATATCCTTCATGGATTCATTGACAGACCGGATCATGATCCGGATCACATAGTTCTTTATAATGTCATCTTCCGCCAAAAGAGCCTTTGTATCAACTCCCCGCGCCGTTATTGTTCCGGCCTCATCCGTTTCCCCGACTCCCCAGGCCTTTAATATGCCTTCTGCCTGCTTTTCCAGATACGCATCTGCCTGTGCAGCCATCTCTCCCGCGTGAAGGATATTCTCTCCTGCACGCCTGTTGACTTCTTCCCTGATCTCCGGTAAAATCCGGCTTCTGATGCGATTCCTCACATAATCCGTCTGGGCATTGGTAGAGTCCTCACAATAAGATATCCCTTTTTCCGCCAGATATGCAAGAATTTCCTCCCTTCCAACAGACAGAAGCGGGCGGATAATTTTGTCCCGTACCGGACGCATTCCTCCAAGCCCTTTTAACCCAGTCCCCCGGAACAGGTTATAAAGAATAGTCTCCGCCTGATCATCCCTGTGATGGGCCACCGCTATTTTTGTCCCTGAAAAGTCAAGGCGCTCCTTTTCAAATATCTGGTAACGCAAATGCCGTCCTGCCTCTTCCACTGACATACCATGTTCCCTGGCATAAAGGGCTGCATCCACCCGGACACAGGCAAAAGGCACACCCATCGATTCTGAAAGCTTACCGGCGTAATCACTGTCTCTGTCTGCCTCTTTCCCCCTTAAGCCGTGATGGACATGAACCGCTTTTAATTCCAGCCCCAGCACTTCCTTAAGCTCGTTTAAGACTACAAGAAGACAGACCGAATCGGCTCCTCCGGAAAGCGCCACAATGACGCGGTCCCCCGGAGAAAACAGCCGGTTCCGTCTGATATAATCTAATATCGTTCTGTACATTCAGCCACCTTCCTTAGTTGATTTTCTCCCCTCTGTATTATAAATATACCCACAAAACATGTCTGTTGCAATTATTATTTTCTTTTCCATATTCCGGCAGTGAGAACTGTCATATCATCCGCCGCCTTATCGCTGAAGGATCTTGCAAACAAGAGAATCCTGTCAGCCATATCCTGAGGATTTTTTACCGGCATTCCGGCGATGAATTCCTGCAGCATCAGTTCCTTTTCGTCTGCCGGAAGAGCGTCTAACACACCGTCGCTCACCATGATGATCCGGTTATCATCCCATAGCTTTTTAGACAGGAGAACCGGCTCCACAGGATTTAAGATTCCCATGGGTACTTCACCTGCTTCCAAAAGCTCTACTCCCTTTTCACTGAGAATATAGGTGGCTGCCGCACCCAGCTTCATGGCCTCCATGATCCCGGTTTTTAAATCAATGCAGCATAAATCCAGGGTGGCCGGATGCTGGGAGATCCCGGTGAGAAGCAGGACCGTATTGACCATTTTAAGGGCCGCTCTGGTGGAAAATCCGGCCTCCAGAAGCCTTTGAGTCAGCTCAATGACCTGCCTGCTCTCCTCTTCGGCCACTCTGCCGCTTCCCATGCCGTCTGACAGGCTCATGATAACCTGTCCCGGCTGGACTTGTCCAAAGGTATAATTGTCTCCGGATACCTCTTCTCCGCTTTTGACTGCTTTGGCCACACCATAAATGACCCGGTACTCTCCCTTTTCCACAAACCGTATGGTATCGGCCTGCTTGGTCACTAAGTTCCTGCCGTCAGGGGCAACCGTCCATTCCCCCTCCTCTATGGCATTTTCCAGGATCTCCGCAGCCTCCTTTACCGTCACACACCGGCCGTTCAAGGTCCTCATAGTCAGAAATGCTTCCCTCTGATGATTCTCGTATTCTAAAATGAGCATCTTCTCAATGATAATATGGTTGCGGCGGAAAGCCCGTTTAATTTCTTCCTCCCAATCCGGAGTTATGTCGACAGAATGTTCCACCTGATGAGAAAACTCCTCCAAAATCACAGCCAGTTCTTTAAATTGGACGATGACCGCGTCGCGGCTTTCTAAAAAACGGTTCTTCCATGCCAGATTCATAGTGGCTCTGCCAAGCCCCCGGTTCAGCTGGACCATGTAGTCATCCTTCCTTTTACAGGTTTCCAGAAAAAAACGGGGCATGTCCCCGTAGTCCACACTCCCTTTTTGTTCAAATGCACGAACCAGATATTGCAGATAATATTGATTGTCCTGTTCTTTCCCGGAATACACAATGCATTTATTGCAGCCTGCGCATACCATAGCCGCCGCCGTTTCAAGGGCCGCAATGCCGTCTTCCTTTGTAAGTCCCTGTTCTGCTGACAAATCATCTGTACAAGCTTTGGCAAGCTCTCCCAAGGAGCTGGCCATGTCGTTTAATCTTTTTGCCGTATATACATTCACATCAGCCATATCATGATGTGCCGCCTTACGTCTGAACACAAAAATCCCTCCTGCCTGTATCATGCTTTAAACCATATTATGAAAACAAGTTTTCATAATCGGATGGACGGTGCAAAAGCAGCACCTTTTATTAAGAAACTAAAATACAGTTTCTCATAATCCACATTATATACAGGCAGAAGGAAAATATTTGTCAAAACAGCTGACTCATGATCTAAAATCGTACGACAGCTTTCCCCTTTATTGTCCAAGCTCTTTGGACATAGGGGGACTACTGCCTGCGCGACGGCTTCAGTAATATCTCGTCAGGATTTACAAGTCCCAGCTTCTGCTTTGCGACTTCTTCAATATATTGTTTGGTTTGGACATAAACCCGGTATTCCTCTAATTTTTGAGACCGTTCCTCTTCCTTGTCCACCTGGGCCTGAAGATTTTCCAGATGGAGCTCATATTCCCGCTCCTTCTCTTTTAACGTGACTCCCTTAATGGTAACAATCACAGCAAGGCTGAATACGACAAAGGTAATGCCGATAATCGTCATTCGATTGCCCCACCTATCTTTTCTCTTTCGTCTTGATTTTCCCATTTTGTCCATACAATCACCAATCACCTTTAATGCCGGTTCTTTCTTCGGTTACAACCATCCACCTTTATTTTAAGATATATTTGGAAATGTTTCAAGAGTTTTATGAAATGTCTGCTTATTATTTTATCATATAAAAACATTCCTATAAATACTCCAGCAACGGCGTACCCTCTTAATCCTCCGTCATTCTGTTCATACAGCAGAGAAAACGTGACTAAGGCCGCATAAACCCAGTATATCATGTCCTCTATTCCTATAAACACATAGGAATGAGGAATAAAAATACGGAAAATGCGTAGCAGGTCATATGTTATCATAAGCCCTGCGCCTGTTAAAAAGCTGTAGAGCAGAAGTTTTACTTCGTATACGATATGAACGCTCATATGACTCCTTCTGGGCATAATTTTCTTAGCAAAGCGCCGGCTGAGCTTAGAAAATCAGCCGTTCGATGAACCACCGGGGAAATCGAACTTCCTTTTTTATTTAAACAGCCTGGAGATCATGGATTCCCCTGACCTGCGCAGAGCTTCATTGGAGGAATATGTAAGACTTTCAATATTGCCGTTTAAATCCACTTCCCCTTTTTCAAGAGTCAGGCGGCTGACGTGGAGCCCCTTTCCCTTTAAAGTCAAAAGTCCCATGTCCGTATCAAGAACTACCTGGTTTTCATCAAAGGACACCACTTCCCGTATTCCTGTCATCGTACCGGAACCCCGGTTTTCTATTGTGAGCCTGTGAGGACGGATATTCACCTTTTCTTCCATACAAAAACCTCCTAATATACCTGTCTAAAGTATATTAGGAGGCACGCTCCAATATTACTGAAATTTATCGTACGTATCGAAACTGTGAACTAGAGATAGCGATAAAGCTCTTTCGCTTCTTCCTTTTTAACCGTCTCCGCTACATCAAGAACCTCAACCTTTACAGAGCTAGTCCCAAAATGGATCTCTATGATGTCGCCTTCCTTAATGTTTAAGGAAGCTTTCGCAGGCTTTCCGCCTACAAGCACACGTCCTGCATCACAGGCTTCGTTCGCTACGGTTCTTCTCTTGATCAGACGAGAAACCTTGAGAAACTTATCCAGTCTCATGGATTAAGCGTTCACCATATCCTTTAAAGCCTTTCCAGCTTTAAATTTTGGTGTCTTGGAAGCAGGAATGTTCATAACTTCGCCGCTCTTTGGATTTCTTCCCTCTCTTGCTGCTCTCTCAGATACCTCAAATGTACCAAAACCAACTAACTGGATCTTCTCGCCTTTAACCAGTTCTTCAGATATTACATCTGTTAAAGCTTTAACTGCCTTCTCTGCATCCTTTTTGGACAGCTCTGCTTTTTCTGCGACTGCTGCGATTAACTCTGCTTTGTTCATTGATATCTTCCTCCTAGAATGTAGCACCAGGCTACGATTTTTCGCATAACACGATTACTATATCATTTATAGCTGTTTCTCCCGTTTTTGTCAAGGTTTTTCGCACTTTTGTAAGGCTTTCTCCTGCTTTTTTATTGCCTCCCAAAGCGCTTGTCCCTCCAGCTGCAAACCAGCATTTTCTCCGCCAAAAACATGGGGGTGTCTGCGTATCATTTTTTTACAGATTCCGTTTACCACATCATCAGCGGAAAAGTCTCCCCGCTCCTTAGCAATCTGGCTGTAAATCATTACCAGAAACAGGATATCTCCCAGTTCTTCGCAAAGGTTTTCCATATCCTCATGATCAATGGCATTAAGAACCTCCCTGCTTTCCTCTTCAAGGCATTTTTTCAGACTTTCATAGGTCTGTTCCCTGTCCCAGGAACAGCCTTTTTCGGATCGCAGTTTATTTGTAATATTTACTAAATCTTCAAAAGTATACATGATCGGCCTCCTTTTGCCGTTATTATATCATGACACGGTTGTCCATGGAATCAGGCTTTTTTTAATTCTGAAGATTTTCTGACAATTGTTTCTCCCCCCTGTTAAAAAAGTGCCTGTTCTTATATAATAAGAGAGATTATTTAAGGAAGTTCGATTTGCCTTTGGCTCATCTAACGGCCAATCTTCATGAAATAAACTATACAAAGGAAAACGGAGGTAACCATGAAGAATTTCAGCATATGGAAAAAAATAGCAGCTTTTATTCTATTTTTAAACATTGTATTTACCGCATTTACCACGGAGCTTTTAACACCCAGTGTTTCAGCAGGAGAGTTGACGATGCGGGGCATGGGATTTGGACCGGCTCTTAATATCGGACCGGGAAGCAAAATCTTTAACGGCGGCAGCTTATCCCTGCTATCTGATTACGATAACCGGCAAATGCTTTCCATGATATTACAGGATAAAAACGGAACCCTTGTGGTCATTGACGGCGGTTGGGATATTGATGCGGCCCATTTATCGGAAGTGATCCGTTCTAAGGGCGGGCATGTATCCGGATGGTTTATTACCCATCCTCATTCAGACCATATAGGGGCACTTGTACAGATTCTGAATAATCCAGACAACCAGATCACAATCGATAATGTCTATTATTCCCTGGCGGACTTATCCTGGTATGAAAAAGTTGAACCTTCCAGGAACAGTATGGTGAACAGTCTGATATCTGCACTGGCAACACTCCCTGCCGAAAAGCTGCACACCGTACAGAAGGATCAGGAGATCCAGCTGGGCCAGATAAAAGCAAAGGTTTTAAACAATCCCTATCTTCTGGATGTCACCTCCGTAAATAACAGCTCCGTTGCTTATAAATTTTTCTTAAATAACGTAAGCATCCTGGTTCTGGGTGACATGGGACCCGAAGCCGGCGAACTCCTGGCTGCAGAGCGAAGCGCAGAAGATTTAAAAAGCGATATCGTTCAGATGTCCCACCACGGCCAGTACGGCGTTAATCAGAATGTATATGCTATTATTAAACCTCAAATCGCCCTCTGGCCCTGTCCGCTCTGGTTGTGGAACAACGACAACGGCGGCGGAATCGGCAGCGGGGACTGGAAAACACTTGAAACCAGGAAATGGATGGAAGAGCTGGGAGTAAAGGTAAATTATTGCATCAAAGACGGAGACCAGATCATCTATTAACCGGTTACCGCCTAAAAAAGAAACGGCATCTGCCGTTTCTTTTTTTGTCATTACCTCATTTACTGTCCATACCATCCGGACGGAGAGGTATGTTTATGGGCATACCTCTCCTGGATTATGGCATAACGCCCTGTTAATTACCCCCGGGACCATCCCGTCTTGGCCGTTCTGATTCCGGTAATGGTTCAACGTAGAATCCATCTTTGTATGGTTCCGTATCAATTTCCGGGATATCGCCATCGTTATAATCATCTTCCTCTGGTACAAAAACCTTCATTTCTATTCACCTCCTGATTCATGTATACTGGTTAGCGGCTTAACTAGCCTTCCATCTGGCGGCCTAAAAATCCGGCTGCTGTTGTAGCCAGCTTTGTCTCCATATCTCCAAAACGTGCTCTGGGTTCTCTGCTCAATAAGGCTACCGCTCCAATTGCATCGCCCTCACAGATAATGGGAGCCACCACCTGAGCCGTTATCCCTTCCAGGGTTTCCCCTGACAGAGGAATAAAGCTCTTGTCATCCTTTCCTGACACCACGACCGTGCGTTCATTGATAAGGTTCTCCAATTGCTTGCTGATGGTCTTCTGCAGAAGTTCCTTCTTAGATCCTCCTGCTACAGCAATGATCTGATCTCTGTCGCTGATACATACGGTAAGTCCGGTAGTTTGAGCCATGGCTTCTGCATATTGGGAAGCAAAAGCAGTAAGTTCTACCATCGGAGAATATTTCTTTAAAATGATTTCTCCTTCCCTGTCTGTAAATATTTCAAGCGGAGTCCCTTCACGTAACCGGAGCGTCCTTCTGATTTCTTTCGGTATAACTACACGTCCCAGGTCGTCAATTCGTCTTACAATACCAGTTGCTTTCATAATTAAAATTCCTCCATCTTGTGCGTTTTTATATCACTGATATTATTTTGCTACGAAAGCAACAGATTATACTTAAGTCTGCCATTTTTCCCAAAATTTAAAATCAGGACCGACTTGTTAAAAAAAAGTCGAACCCTGATTTTCTAATCAGACTTAGTAAAATGCTTGAAGAAGCCGGGGTTTTCCCAGTTTAGAAGTCACCCTGCCTGACACGGCGTATCACTTGCTTTGAGGATGACAGATATCCCTCATGGGCAGCCTTTGCAGCTGCGTTATCTGGAACGGGGGTTACAAAATGGTTTTCAAAAGAACCATATTTTTGAATTGTCAATTCATTTGAAACTCTCTGTAGAAGATACATACCTAAAACGTCCATAGCTACCACCTTTCTCCGGAACATTAATGGGAACAAAGAAAGCATCTGGGACAAAAGCCCTTCTTCTACTATTATTATATCACAAATAAGACAAAAATCAACCAGATGAACGGTATTTTAGAAGTCAATTTTCATATTTTTTCATTCTTTTCTGACAATTCCAACATTTGCTTTAATATCACTTCAGCCTGGCTGATCATGGCATCGGTGGACTGATTTTTCTTTCTGTCAAGATACGTAAGCCTTGGTACTTCTCCCATATGGAACTTTAAATCTCCCCGGTACTGTTCTATGATCTTCGGAATCCCCTCTACCTTAAGCCTTGCATTCTTATACATGGTCAGGCGTACCTCCTGGCGGTTAATATTAACCTCTGTTACATAGGCGCTGTGGGCCAGAGCCTTTAAGCCGGCCACCTTAAGCAGATTATCAACCGGTTTAGGAATGTCACCAAAACGGTCCATCAGCTCATCCTGCATATCCATATATTCTTCTTCGTTCTCAATGCTGGAAATCCGCTTGTAGATATCAAGTTTCTGATATTCGTTCTTAATATAGGAAGTGGGGATGTATGCATCAATGTCACAGTCCACCACGGTTTCATAGCTTTCTTCTTCCTTCCTCTGTCCCTTAAGCTCTAAAACCGCCTGATTTAAAAGCTTGCAGTAAAGGTCATATCCTACCGCTTCCATGTGTCCGTGCTGTTCCGCTCCCAGAACATTTCCTGCCCCCCGGATCTCTAAATCCCGCATGGCGATCTTGATCCCGGAACCCAGTTCTGTAAATTCACGGATGGCCTGAAGACGTTTTTCTGCCTCTTCCTTCAGCAGCTTATCCCGCTTATACATCAGAAATGCATAGGAAGTCCGGCTGGAACGGCCTACACGCCCACGAAGCTGATATAGCTGGGAAAGACCCATGCGGTCCGCATCCTGGATGATCATAGTGTTGGCATTGGCAATATCAAGTCCTGTCTCAATGATGGTGGTGCATACAAGGACATCGATTTCTCCATTAACAAAATCAAACATGATCCGCTCCAGTTCATGCTCATGCATCTGCCCATGGGCAAAGGTCACCGCCGCCTCTGGAACCAGACTGGCAATGTGGTTTGCCACCTCGTCGATATTGCTTACCCGGTTGTATACATAATAAACCTGTCCTCCGCGGGAGAGCTCCCGGTGAATGGCCTCACGCACCATTTCATCGTTATGCTCCATGACATAGGTCTGAATTGGCATACGGTCTACGGGAGGTTCCTCCAGCACGCTCATGTCACGGATGCCAACCAGACTCATGTGCAGGGTCCTCGGAATGGGAGTGGCCGTTAAAGTCAGCACATCAACATTTTCTTTCAGCTGCTTGATCTTTTCTTTATGGGCCACGCCGAAACGCTGTTCCTCATCAATAATAAGAAGGCCCAGATCCTTAAACTGCACATCCTTTGACAAGACCCTGTGGGTTCCGATCACAATATCCACCAGTCCCCGCTTTAAATCCTCCAGTGTCTTTTTCATCTGCCCCGGAGTCCGGAAACGGGACATTAGATCCACCCGGACAGGGAAATCCTTCATACGCTGGGCAAAGGTATTATAGTGCTGCTGGGCAAGGATGGTTGTCGGAACCAGGTAGACGACCTGTTTACCGTCCTGCGCCGCCTTGAATGCGGCCCTGAGGGCGATTTCCGTCTTTCCGTATCCAACGTCCCCGCAGATCAGACGGTCCATGATCTTCCTGCTTTCCATATCCGTCTTGGTCGCCTCTATGGCATCCCACTGATCCTCGGTTTCCTCATAAGGAAACATCTCTTCAAATTCATTCTGCCAGACCGTATCTTCTCCGTACTGAAATCCATGGGTCTCCTGCCTGGTCGCATAGAGCTGTACCAGCTCCCTGGCAATCTCTTTTACCGCGCCTTTTACCCTGGTCTTAGTCTTGTTCCACTGGTCTCCTCCCAGCCGGTTCAGTTTTGGTTTTTTCGCCTCGGCTCCGGCATACTTCTGGATTCCGTCAAGCCTTGTCGCAGGAAGATATAAGTTCCCGTTGTCCGCATATTCTACCTTTAAATAATCCTTAATGACTCCATCCTGCTCGATTTTTTCGATTCCCCGGTAAATACCAAGACCATGTTCCTCTTGGACTACGTAATCACCAATAGAAAGATCGGAAAAGTTTTGAATCTTGGTTCCTTCATAGGAGGTCTTTTTCCGTTTTCGCTTCTTTTTTTCCACGCCAAACATATCGCCTTCCGTTATGACGATAAATTTTATCATGGAATATTCAAAGCCCCGGTGGAGGTTTCCAAAGGTGACCAGAATCTCCCCTGGCTTTACCTCCTGACCCTCTCCCCCATCATCAGGACAGTAGGCCCGTAAATCATACTCTCTTAGATCTCCTGCCAGACGGCTGGCCCTGGTCCTGGAAGCGGACAAAAGGATTACACGGTATCCTTCCTTTTTCCATCT
>DEYX01000349.1 GCA_002365025.1 Hungatella sp. UBA3147
AAAGACCCTAACGACGATAAGAATATTATTCTGGAGATCCGTGCCGGAGCAGGCGGTGACGAGGCGGCTCTGTTCGCTTCCGAGCTGTACCGTATGTATGTAAATTATGCAGAGGGATATCACTGGAAGGTAGAGCTGATCAGCGTCAATGAAAATGGGATCGGCGGTTTTAAAGAAGTAGTTGCCATGATTACAGGCAAGGGCGCTTATTCCAAGATGAAATATGAAAGCGGTGTCCACCGGGTACAGCGTGTTCCGGAGACAGAGAGCGGTGGCAGAATCCATACCTCCACGGCGACTGTTGCAGTTATGCCCGAAGCAGAAGAGTTTGACGTAGTGATCGAGGATAAAGATGTGAGAATCGACGTTATGCGTGCTTCCGGAAACGGCGGACAGTGCGTAAATACTACCGACTCTGCCGTTCGTCTTACCCACATGCCTACGGGAATCGTGATTTACAGCCAGACGGAAAAATCACAGCTTCAGAATAAAGAAAAGGCCTTCCGGTTATTGCGTTCCAAGCTTTTTGATTTAGAACTTGAGAAAAGGCAGAATTCGGAGGCCGAGGAAAGAAGAAGCCAGATCGGTACCGGAGACCGTTCTGAAAAGATCCGAACCTATAATTTTCCCCAGGGCCGTGTAACGGATCACAGAATCAAGCTGACTCTTTATAAGATTGATTCCATTATGAATGGGGACATTCATGAGCTTCTGGATTCTCTCATTGCTGCGGATCAGGCTGCGCGCTTAAGCAAGTTAAACGAAGAGATATAAAAATACCGGATTCGTGGTGTTTTTTGGACTTGTATAAATTAAAAAAATGGACCCATGTCGTCACCCCGTTCCGCAATGGAATGGGGTTTTTTATATGATCTGTCTGTGAGAAGAGAATACCACATTTAAATTGGAAAAAAGAATCATTTAGTTCCCTTGCAAATTATGGTATTATGTAAATATGCATAAAAAATATAACTAAAAGTAATTCGTATTTGGCATGAATAAATAGGAGTGAGTAGATATGGACAGGCGAAAGAGACAGATCCTGGATATTTTGTCAGACAGTGAATACTATACGGCAGAAGATCTTGCAGGGCAGATCTGTATCGGGACAAAGACCATTCGCAATCTGCTGAAAGAGATGAATCAGGAAATAGAGCCCTATGGGGCCTCAATTCTTTCAAAATATGGTGTAGGATATTATCTGAACGTTTCGGACAAAGAAAAGTTCGGTTCTTTTATTCAGGATGCCCATCATTCCGATAAATATCTGCCTGATACGTCGGAGGAACGGATACAATACCTGCTGGAGTATCTGTTTAACAGCCCTTCCTATGTAAAATTGGATGAATTGAGTGACAGTCTGTATATCTCGAAGCGGACATTGACTGTGGATTTAAAGGAAGTAGAACAATACTTAGATAAATTTAATATAAAAATCATCCGAAAACCTAATTACGGAATTAAGCTGGAAGGAGGAGAATTCGAAGCAAGATTGTGCATCGCGTCTTTTTCTGGAAAACGGCTTCATAAGGGCAATCAGAGTATGGATGAGATTGCGGCATGCGTATCGGATGTTCTTAAAAGGAACGATTTTCTGATTCCCGGAGCTGCCTATCAGAACCTTGTTGTTCATCTTTACATAGCGATCAGCCGGATTATGGAATGCCATTATGTGCCCATGCCTGAGGAGCCTTTGAAGAATTTGAACGGACGGTATGAGTATCAAATCGCAAAAGAAATCGCGGAACAGATAGAATCCACATTCCACATCACATTCCCGGAGGCAGAGATCGTTTATATCGCCATACACTTAGCTGGGAAGAAGATGATATACCATGCCGATGGAGCGGATCAGAATATCATCATCACCCAGGAAATCAGTGATCTGGTGACCATCATGCTGGAACGGGTGTATGATCTGTTTAAATTTGATTTCCGTAATGATCTGGAGCTGCGCATGCTATTGTGCCAGCATCTGGTGCCTTTAAGCATCAGGATCAAATATGATATGGACTTGAAGAATCCTCTTCTTCGGGATGTAAAGGAAAGGTTCTGCCTTTCCTATACCATGGCCTGCAATGCGGTCACAGTTATAAACGAACATTTTAATATCCTTTTGTCCGAAGATGAAATTGCATACTTTGCCTTTGCTTTCGCATTTGCTCTTGAGCGGAAAAAGACTGAAATAGAGAAAAAGAATATACTTCTGGTATGCTCTTCCGGTAGGGGAAGTGCGAAGCTTCTTCAGTATAAATACCAGAATTCGTTTAAAGAATATATAAACGATATTACTGCCTGCGATGTGGGAAGTATTTATAAGATGGATTTTTCAAAATATGACTACATCTTTACCACCGTACCCATCACGGTTCCCGTACCTCTTCCGATTCTGGAGGTGCAGTATTTTCTTGATGACAAAGACATTGTCAATGTAAAAAAGGTTCTTACTTCCGATAAGGACTCTTCCGTGCGGAATTACTACGAACGGGAGATGTTTCTGCCTCATTTAAAGCTGCAGACAAAGGAAGAGGTCCTTCGCTGTATGTGCCAGTTTGTGATGGAAAAGAAGAATCTTCCGAAGGAATTTTATGAATCCGTGTTAAAGAGGGAGAGGCTAGCCAAGACCGCTTTTGGCAACATGGTGGCAATGCCTCACGTTTACAAGGCGATCAGTGAGGAGACATTTGTATGTGTTGGTATCCTTGATGAACCGGTGGACTGGGAAGGGCAGAAGGTACGCGCCGTTTTCCTGGTGTCCATAGCTAATAAGGACCATACCAGTGAGGAACTGCAGCGCTTTTATCAGATGACAGCGGCCTTTCTTTTAAGCCAGAAACAAATCCAGGAGCTGGTCAAAAAGCAGGATTATGATGTATTTATAGAAGCCATGAGCAGCATAGAAGAACAGATTCCAAAGGAAGTATGAGGGAAAGGATAAAGAATAAAAGTGAGACGAGTACAGAATGATTATCATTTTGCACTCGTCTTTTTCTCTGTCGGGATCAGCTTTACAAAGGCGTATATTCAGTTGGTAAAGAGAGGAAAAAGGTACCATTACGAAGATGGAAAAAGGCATCATGGAGTTCTAAAAGCACCTTATGAAGACATGATTAATGCTGCCGTTGGTGTCTCGTTTGGCATTATTTCATGTCGTTAATGGCTTTTATTACCACTCAGCTTTCAGACGGCTTTGTCATTGATCCTGCAGGCTTTGATTCTACGGGACTATTTACAGCAATTCCAGGAAGCCCCTGGAATTGCTGTCTTATCAATGTTACACCTCAATCATAATCCGTATAATCTCCTTGTTGGTTTCCCTCATTCCTTCTCTCCCCAGTCTTCCGACATTCCGAAGGGTAGCCTCCACGCCTTTGGTGACGATTCCGTCACCGTCAAAAAACTGTTGTCCCTGCATGTACATATTGTAACCTAGAATTCCGGCTTCTATGGAAGAGGCGATCTTTGCCGCGCAGGAGGATTTTGCCCCATCGCATACGATACCGGAGACAATGGCGAGCGCATTGACGATGGTATGGATGACTTCCTCATAGCCCCCTCCGCAGAGATAGGCAATTCCGGCTCCGGCTCCGGCTCCTGCATTGACGGCTCCGCAATAGGCGGATAATCTGCCGATGGGAGTTTTCTGGTGAATGGCGGCCAGATTGGATAAGGCTAAGGCCCGGTATAATTTCTCTTCGCTGGCCTTTAAGGCCTTTGCATATACGATGACAGGTACGGAAACGGTGATCCCCTGATTTCCGCTTCCGGAATTGATAACCACCGGCAGCCCGCAGCCATTCATTCTGGCATCAGAACCTGCAGCTGCCATGGCCTTTGCCCTGACGGATAAGTCATCTCCCGCATTTTTAAGAAGTACCTTGCCGATATTGGCTCCATAGCTTTCCTTAAGCCCCTCTTCGGCAATGGCCCAGTTGTAACGGATCTGGCGGTCTAAGATCTCCTGTATGTCAGAGATTTCCACGGAATTGATAAAGTCCCAGATATCTTCCATATTGAGTAAATTACGGTCAGTCAGCGCCTCTTCTTCCAAAGCTGCTTCCTTTTTCTCTTGTATGATCCCATCCTTTTCTATGAGGACGATGTTGGTGTGGTAACCCGCAATCCGTACCCTGCTATAGGACGATCCCTTATACAGGGTAACAAGGATGTCAAAGTTAATCCCCTGATCCAGGTGTTCCACCGTGATCTCTCGTTCTTTCATAAATTCTCTCATCTGTACCATCTGCTCCGGCGAGACCTCTGCTATGACCTCCAGCTCTCTTTCCGGATTCCCTGCCACAATCCCCGCCGCCACTGCCGCAGGAATGCCCTTTAAATGGCCTGTGTTGGGAACGATCACAGATTTCACATTCTTAATAATGCTTCCGCTGGCTGCCACAACCACTTGATCAGGCATCTGCCCCAGAGTTTTTCTGGCTATTGCGGCGGCATAAGCCAGGGCGATCGGTTCGGTACAGCCCATGGCGGGAAGCAGTTCTTCCTTCAGTATCTGCACATAGGCGCGGTATTTATTACATTCCCTTTCCATATGACATTCATTCCTTTCTGTAAGTATCATTAATTTTCCGTAAACAGCCTGTTATTAATCATTGATTTCTTCTTAGTTATAATGTAACATATAAAAGTATGAATGTAAAATTTAACGTTTTTAAGATAACGTTTAATATTTTTAAATAAACTAAGGAAGGAGTTTTAAAATGGAACTTCGTGAAATAAAGACATTTTTAGAGGTGGCAAACCGGAAAAGTTTTTGCAGGGCGGCTGAAAAGCTGGGCTATTCCCAGGCTGCTGTCACCGTACAGATCAAACAGCTGGAACGGGAATTAAATGTGCATTTGTTTGACCGGATCGGGAAACAGACGACCCTGACTCATGAGGGGGAAACCTTTTATGAATATGCGGCTGATGTGGTAAAGAACTTAACCCATGTAAAAAATATTTTATCCGTATCCCCGGAGCTTACAGGAAGGCTGGTGATCGGGACCATAGAGTCCATCTGTTCTACCTTGTTTCCGCCCCTCATTCAGGAGTTCCACCGCCTTTATCCCTTAGTCAACGTAAGCATTGTCGTGGATTCCCCTGATGCGCTTCTAACCATGATGAACCATAACACCATTGATCTGGTGTATTTCCTTGATAAGCGCATGTATGATTCAAAATGGGTGAAAGTGATGGAAAAGCCTGAAAATATTATTTTTGCAGCTTCAAAAAACCATCCCTTTGGAATGGAAACAGGTCTTACCATAGATCAAGTCATTTCGCAGCCCATGATCCTTACGGAAAAGGATGCCAGCTACCGGCTTATGCTGGAACAGTACCTTGCAGCTTATGGTAAAAAGGTTCACCCCTTTCTGGAGATCGGCAATACGGAATTCATCATCAAGCTTCTCCGCAGCAATGCAGGGATCTCTTTTCTTCCGGAATTTACCATTTGCAGGGATATTGAGGAAGGATCCTTAATGCCTCTTAACATGAAGGACTTTCACTTGCACTCCTGGAGGCAGATGGTTTATCACAAGGATAAATGGATCAGCAGAGAGATGAAGGCATTTATTGAACTGGTTCAAAGGATGGAGCAGGAGTGCAAAGGGGCAGCCCCTCTGGACATTCCAAAAGAATAATTGTACAGACTCTTTTCATGTGCTATACTGAACAGGAAAATATATGAAATAATTGTACGGAGGTTTAAGACATGGAAGCGTTAAAAATCGGAATCATGGGAACAGGCAGGATCGCATCGGTACTGGCAAATACAATGCTTCAGATGCCTCAGGTAGTTCTGTTGGGAGCAGCCTCCAGAAGCCTGGAAAAAGCGGAAGAATTTGCGGCACGTTTTTCCATTGAAAGGGCTTACGGCTCTTATGAGGAACTTGTGAAAGACCCGGATATTCAGCTGATCTACATTGCAACACCTCATTCTGAGCATTGCAGCAATGCGAAACTATGCCTGGAAAATGGAAAGCATGTTCTCTGCGAAAAAGCCTTTGCTGCCAACTATGCTCAGGCCAAGGAGATGACCGATCTGGCGGAGGAAAAAAGTCTTATGATAACGGAAGCCATGTGGGTACGTTACATGCCTATGGCAAAAACCCTGAAAGAGGTTTTAAACTCAGGCGTTATCGGTGAGCCTATGACTCTTACGGCAAATCTCTGTTATCTGGTTTCTGACAAGCCTCGCCTTATAAAGCCGGAGCTTGCAGGGGGAGCCCTTCTTGATGTAGGAGTGTACACTCTTAATTTCGCTTCCATTGTTTTTGGTGATGAGATAACAGATATCAAATCCAGTGTGATTAAGACAGACAGCGGAGTGGACGCCCAGAACAGCATAACCCTATGCTATCCTGGAGGAAAGATGGCAATCTTAAACAGTTCCCTGCGGGTGCTCTCTGACCGTATGGGAGTCATATACGGAACCAAGGGATACCTGGTAGTTGAGAATGTCAATAATTTTGAGACCATCCGGGTTTATAATGCCAATAGGGAGCTGGTTGAAACTCACATCAGGCCGGAACAGATATCAGGATATGAATACCAGATTGAAGCCAGCGGAGAAGCCATCAGAAACGGCTGGACGGAGTGTCCCCAAATGCCTCATAAGGCAACCCTGGACGTAATGAAGGTCATGGATGAGCTAAGAAGACAGTGGGGAATCCGCTACCCGTTTGAGGCATAATAAGAGGAAGGAACATGTTTACTAAAAAAGATTTGATGAAGCTGCTGGCCCCTTTGGTCGTGGAACAGATATTGATCGTTTTAGTGGGAATGGTGAATGTCATGATGGCGGCGGCAGTGGGTGAGGCATCGGTTTCTGGGGTATCTCTGGTGGAATCCATCAACATTCTGGTCATTCAGATGCTGTCGGCACTAGCTACAGGAGGAGCTGTCATATCGTCCCAGTATCTAGGGAAAAAGCAGTCAGGGAATGCCTGCAAGGCAGCTGGGCAGCTCATTGGAGTCACGACTGTACTGTCAGTGCTTGTTACCCTTATTGCACTGGCAGGCAGGGGAGGCCTTTTAAGGGCCATTTTCGGCAGTGTGGATGAGTCAGTCATGAGCGCCGCCGTGGTTTATTTCTGGATTACGGCCCTGTCCTATCCCTTTGTGGCAGTCTATAATTCCTGTGCGGCCTTATTCCGCTCCATGGGAAACTCCAAGGCTTCCATGGCAGTGTCCCTTGTGATAAATACCGTGAATGTAGCGGGAAATGCAGTCTGTGTCTACGGCCTTCATATGGGTGTGAACGGCCTGGCATGGCCCACCCTGTTTTGCCGGGTGGCCGCTGCGGTAGTGATGCTTTTCATGATTCAAAGTCCCGGCAATGTTGTGAGGATCAACCGTCTGGAGGATCTTAAGCCAGACATTCCGATGATTAAGAAGATACTGTCCATTGGTATACCAAACGGTCTTGAAAACGGCATGTTCCAGTTTGGAAAGCTAGCGCTGCAAAGCCTGATCTCTTCCCTGGGAACGGCGGCGATTGCCAGCTACGCAGTGGCTTCCAACCTGGTGACCCTGCTGTATCTGCCCGGCAATGCCATAGGCCTGGGCCTGATCACCATTGTAGGACAATGTGTGGGAGCAGGAGAGAAAAAGGAGGCAAAACGCTATACCAGACTTTTGGTCGGCGCTAATTACGGAATCCTTCTTTTCTTGTGTACGGTCATGGTCGTATTTTCAGACCAGCTTGCTTCTGTCTACAACCTTTCGGGGGAGGCTGCAAAAATATCCGTCCGGATGGTGGTGGTCCACAGCTATGCGATGATCGTGTGGCCTTTGGCCTTTACCATTCCTTATGCCCTGAGAGCTTCTATGGATGCCAAATTTACCATGGTGGTGTCCATATTTTCCATGTGGCTGTTCCGGATCGCATTCGCTTATTTCTTCGTCCGTGTGATGAATACAGGTGTCATGGGCGTATGGTATGGAATGTTTATTGACTGGATTTTCCGCGCGGTTTTATTTAGCTGGAGATTCCGGGGAATAGAAAAAAGAGCGGTGTCTGTTTCTTAAGCAGCACTGCTCTTTTCTTCGTTTACCTGACTTCATTCATGCGCCCGTTTGCATCCACATAGGAACCGTCAACAAATTGGTTTACAGCCATAAGACCGAGTAGACCGTCGGAATTCGGGTTAAAATAGTACCAAAAGCCATCGATTTTATGCCAACCGGTTACCATGATTCCAATCTGGTTCGTGTAAAACCAGCCGCAATGATCAGAGTCATATACCCAGCCGGTTACCATAGAGCCTTCCTCTTTTCCCTGACAGGGATTAAAATAATACCAGTTGTCATTGATAAAACGCCAGCCGGTTGCCATGTATCCATTGTCCATGAAATAATAGGAATGGCCCTGGTATTCCGCCCATTTTCCGGCAGGATAGGAGGAATTCCATTGATTAAAAAAACGCCAGCCAACCTCATCCTTTATCCAGGCACCGGACAAATATATGGATTCATCCTTTGTGTGGGCAAAGCTGTCAAAGGGGACTGAGGCTGCAAAGAGAAACAGGGAAACAGCAGCGGCTGCTGCTTCATGGAGTATTAACCCGCGGCGGGAAATATTTTTCATAAAAGTGTCACCTCCTGAATGTAGGGATAAGAATCACTGCTTTGATTATAGAGGAAGGACCTGGAAAAAACAATGCAGGGCTTGAAACTGTAAGATTTTTGTTGGAATTCTGTTGGAATCCTGAAAAATTATCTTGACACAGGAAACGCTATTTGTTATATTACATATAGAACAAATAAAGCAATACTTTTACATAACGGAGAAAAAGGAGGAGCTATTATGAACATCAATAAATTTACGCAAAAATCAATGGAAGCTGTCCAGAATTGCGAAAAGCTTGCATATGAATATGGAAATCAGCAGATCGAGCAGGAACACATGCTGTATAGCCTTCTAACCATTGAAGACAGCCTGATTTTGAAACTCATTACCAAGATGAATATACAAAAAGAGCAATTCTTAAATGAAACGGCTCAGGCAATAGAAAAACTTCCCAAGGTCAGGGGAGGGCAGATATACATCAGCAATGATTTAAATAAGGTCTTAATAAGCGCCGAGGATGAGGCAAAGGCTATGGGAGATGAATACGTTTCTGTAGAGCATTTATTCTTAGCCATGTTAAAGCAGCCATCCAAATCGGTAAAGGAACTGTTTCGGAGCTATGGCATAACAAAGGAAAACTTTTTACAGGCCCTATCCACGGTAAGAGGAAACCAGCGTGTAGTCAATGACAACCCGGAGGCTACCTACGATACCCTTACCAAATACGGCTATGATATGGTGGAGCGGGCCAGGGACCAGAAGCTGGATCCTGTCATCGGACGGGACAGCGAGATCCGGAACGTGGTGCGGATCCTTTCCAGGAAGACGAAGAACAACCCGGTTTTGATCGGTGAGCCTGGAGTAGGCAAGACTGCTGTAGTAGAAGGCCTGGCTCAAAGGATTGTCCGGGGTGATATACCGGAGGGATTAAAGGACAAAAAGCTGTTTGCCCTTGACATGGGAGCATTGCTGGCAGGTGCCAAGTACCGGGGAGAATTTGAGGAACGTTTAAAGGCCGTTCTTGATGAAGTGAAAAAAAGTGACGGTCAGATCATTCTGTTTATTGACGAGCTTCATACCATTGTAGGAGCGGGTAAGACAGAAGGTTCCATGGACGCGGGCAATATGTTAAAGCCTATGCTTGCCAGAGGCGAGCTACACTGCATCGGTGCCACCACACTTGATGAATACCGCCAGTATATAGAGAAGGATCAGGCTTTGGAACGGCGGTTCCAGCCGGTCATGGTCGACGAACCTACGGTGGAAGATACCATTTCCATATTAAGGGGACTGAAAGAACGGTATGAGGTCTACCATGGGG
>DEYX01000178.1 GCA_002365025.1 Hungatella sp. UBA3147
ACTCCTGGAAATATTGATCTTCAGCCGCATTTGTAGTGACGATTCTCATTCCGATTCCTCCTCTTTTATCAGTTCTATATATAGTAATAACTCAAATCCTTCCTCTGTCCTCCAGGCTTTTAACCCACTCTCATGACTTCTCATGGCCTGTTCCCTATGGATCGGTTCTCCTAAAATTATTCTGGAGGAATCGGAGTGGATTATTCTAATTCAAGAAGTGCAGTGCCGATTCCGTCTCCAGGTACCGTAAGCTTTACCAACTGACCCTGCAGCCTTAAATAAACCGGCATATCCCGTTCCGTCCGGTTCATAAGAACCGCAGCCAGCTTATGATCCGGGCGCTTAAAGGCAGTCACATCAATTTCATCCGTGTAACGGCTCATGCCAATGCGAACGCTTCCCGGAAGGAGATAGCGGCTGAAATGGCCGATATAGGTATAGGAAAGCTTCTTCTCCAGCCGGCCCGTTTCCACATCGTACATCATGGGAGCATCGCAGAAATTGTTCACATGGTTTGGCCCTCCCTGAGAATTCAAAAGAATGTTCCAGTCTATAAACGCACAGGCTCCGTGGTTTAAATCTCCGGCAATGTCATGGCCATACATTCTGGCATTGGAAAGCTGATCGGCGGAAGAAAAACGGCTGTATTCTACACAGCCTTCGGAAAATAACAGTTTTTTTTCCGGGAATCGTTCCCGTATCATATCCAGGGCCTCAAAATGATCACCGGAATACCAGTGAAAGGCCACCCCTTTAACCATGGAACGGGTTTCCTCATCTATCACTGCCAACGTCCGTTCCAAGGCCCGCTCCTTATTATGATCCCAGATAAAAAGCTCCACCTCCGTAAGCTCCCGGCGTTTCATAGCCGGATAGAGAAAATCCTTTAAAAACCGTTTTTCCTCCTCTGCGTCATACCGGCAGGAATCCCAGATCTGGGTGGCATCAGGCTCATTCTGAACGCTGAGTCTTTTCACGGATACGTCATTCTTCCGGTATTCCTCTACAAACCGGCATAGATAATCTGCCCACAGACCGTAGTGTTTTTCCAGAAGCTTACCGCCGTGGTTTTTCTCCCTATTCGTCTTCATAAATGGAGGAGGGCTCCAGGGGGAAAGCATAACGGAAAGTCTTTCTCCTTTGACCTTTTCCGCCGCCTTTAAAAAGGGGAGTATATACGTTTCATCTCTTTTTATAGAAAAACTTTTAAGTTCTTCATCTCCCTCCTGGTCCATGTCCGAATAATTCCCGAGACAGGCGTCGCAGCTGTCAATGGCCATGCGGGCCAGGGTATACCCCAGTCCATCCGTTCCATAGCAGGCCTCTAAGAATTCCATCCGAACCTTTTCTCCCATCTGATGCCAGGTATAGGCTGCCGCTTCCGTAAGGGTTCCTCCAAAGCCTTCCAGGGTCTGGTAGGTGAAATCCGGACAAAGATTCACAGCTTCCCGTTCCTGGCCTTCATCCATTACAGACTGGATTTCTTCATTCCATGTTTCCGCCCTTCCATTTTTATAGGTGGTGACATTCCATAAAGCTCTCATCTCATTCTCCTATTCCAATATTCCTCCGATAGGCAGAGGGGCTTTGCCCTGTCACCTTTTTAAATACCTTAGAGAAATATTTCTCATCATGATATCCTACTTTGTATGCGATTTCATATACCTTTAAACGGCCGTCGTGCATGTATTCACGGGCGCATTCAATTCTCAGCCTGTTTAAATAATCAATAAAGCCGCAGCCAAGCTTTTGGGTAAACAGGGTGGATAAATAAGCGGTGGACACGCCTACCTTCTCTGCTACCATTCCCAGGTTCACATCCTCTGACATGTGGTCCATCATATATTCCATGGCTGTCTTTACAAAAATATTCCCCTCCGGTCCAGGAACTTCCTCCCTTTCACTCAGCCAGGGTGCTGCAATGGATTCCAGCTTCTGCAATATCTCCGTGGAGCGGCAGGGTTTTAATAAGTAATCCACTGCTCCCAAACGCAGTGCCTGCTGAGCATAGGAAAAGGTATCGTAGCCAGACAGGATGACGGTCTTTGGGCAGACTCCTGCTGCCAGGGCCTCTTTCATTACATCCAGCCCGCTCTTTATCGGCATTTGTACATCTACCAGCATGACATCCGGATGATACTTATAAATAATATCCAAGGCCTCTTCACCATTTACTGCACAATGAATTTTGTCAAAGCATCTGGTATTCTTCCGTATGTAATTTTCCATCCCTTTAAGGATGTTTTCTTCATCGTCTGCCAAAAGCAGGCGAAAAGAAGGCTGTGCCATAACGTTACCCCCATTTTTATCACTCTAAAGCTCTTCCGGAATCTCGAGCCTGACCCTGGTCCCTTCATGAGGCCGGCTGTATATGTTCAGGCTATAGGAATCCCCATATTTTAAGTACAGTCTTTCTTTGATATTGCGGATGGCATAATGGCCGATGCGGGCATTGGAATAACGTATCCCTTCCTCTGCAAGGAGAATTCTGTCTGCTTCCTCCTGTTCCATCCCTACTCCGTTATCCAGAATCTCAAAAACCAGAGTATTGCCCTTTTTACGGCCTGTGACCTTGACCAGTCCCCCTTCTCCCCGGATTTCCAGACCATGTACAATGGCATTTTCCACAAAGGGCTGCAGGGTCAGTTTTCCGATTCTGCATTTAAGGAGGTCTTCCTCCACATCAATCTCATAATCCAGCCTTTTGGAAAAGCGCATCTTCTGGATCTGCAAATAACTGGTGATCAGTTCAAGCTCCGTGGCCACATTCACCTCGCTCTGCCCATGACTTAAAAGGAGGCGGAACAACTTGGAAAGGGCCAGCACATCCTCTCCCAGTTCCTCATTTCCGGACCCTACGGCCTGCCAGTAAAGGGAATCCAGCACATTGTAGAGGAAATGAGGGTTGATCTGGGCCTGCAGGGCATTCAGCTCGCTTTCCTTTTCCCTCAGTGCCATAACATAATTCTTTTCAATCAGATCCCGGAGATCATTTACCATCTGGTTAAAGGTTCTGGACAGGATTCCTATCTCATCCTCGGTTTCCGCTTCTATAGCCTGATTAAAATCACCTTCCTTAAATTTTTCCATGGATTTGCATAGGGCAGCTATGGGCTTTGTAAGCCCTCCCGATACCATAACAGACAGAGGGCCGGTCAGGACTAAAAGAGAAATCCCAAGAAGTACCGGCATAGCCAGGGTTTGCCGGACCCGCTCCTTCCAGTTCTTTTCCGGCGACATATAACAGACCTGGATTCCGGTTTCCTCACTTCTGGAGTTGAAGATATAATATCCGTTCCAGTGGTCGACCTTAAGGAAATCCCCTTTCCGGACATACTCCAGAACATCTTCGTCGATCCGGCCTGTTCGGCTGATTTCCGCTCCCTTTGAATCGAGGACCACAATGCCCTCATTGGGAACACCCATCATACTTTTGCAAATATCCGTATAGCGGGAAGCTTCCATACCGACTGCCAGAAAACCAAGGCGCCGCCGTTTCGATAAATCATATAAGGCCCTGCATGCCACCACCTTGTCGGATTTATTATTTAGGTAAAGTCCTCCCGTTCCCGCAGGTTCCCGGAGCCATACCACATCCCCCTTGGCATCATGAGCAGCCTGATAAACCGGCAGATTACGTATTTCCTTAAGATTTTTATTGTGAACACTGGCGTCCCGGCTTATGTAAAAAGGCTGCGCCCCGCTTTCAGGATAGAGAATCACTGTTTTAATCTGGCTTTTGATGGCCAGCATATCCTGTAGAAAGGTAACCGGAGTCTGCTTTGACCAGAATAAAGGATCCCGTTTCAGCTCAATGGCCGGAGTGGTCAGTACTTTATGAATGTCTGTATTTACAGCAAAATAGGTGGCAACATCCTGCACATCCTGCTGTAAGTAAACAATATCATCGCAGATGGTCTGGGTAAACCGCTGGTAAAGAGAGATATTTTCCTCCATTGTGGTCCGGTAGGTGCGGCCATAGAGGAATATGGCCCCGGCTATTACCACGGGAACCAGAACCATGTAGATGGCTAACATCATCTTATGGCGTATCATCAGCTTATTTGTAAACCTTTTAGAAAGGGAATTCATCTTTCCATCCATGGGCCACCCCCGATTTTTTTCCTCTAGTTTAACCTTTTACAGCTCCCATGGCAACGCCTTTTGTAATGTACTTATTTAAAATTACATAGATAATGACCATTGGCGCTGCGGTTAAAGCCATAACTGCAAACTGAACTGCATAATTGGAGGAGTAAAGCCCTGTAAATTCCAGCACGGAAAAGGGAAGGGTCTTCCATTTGGGACTGCTCAAATAGGTGCTGGCCATCATAAATTCATTCCAGTTGTTTAAAAAAGTCATAATGGAAACCGTGACCAGGGAGGATTTCAGCATTGGCGTAATGACTACTACAATGATCCGGTAGATGCCGCAGCCATCCATCAGTGCCGCCTCTTCGATTTCCCTTGGGATGCTCTCCATAAAGCTGCAGGTGAGAAACAGGCCCTGGGGCAGGGAAAATGCAATATAGGGTATCAGCAGGGCCCACATGGTATCGGTTAAGCGGAGTTTGTCATAAATCACATAATTAGGAAGCAGTGTGGCATGAATGGGGATCATCATGCCAAGTAGTATTAAGTTCCTTACCAGGCCGGACAGCTTCCAGTGCATCCTGGTACAGGCAAAGGCCATCATTACGGAAATTACCAGAACCAAAAGGACTGCCAGCACGTTTATTAGCAGGCTGTTCTTAAAATACAGCAGGAAATGGCCGTCTACAAACGCCTTTATGTAATTGTCCCATTTTATTACTTTGGGAATAATCAGCAGTCCGTTGGTAAACATCTCATTGCTGCTGGCAAGGGAAAAGTCTAAAAGCCAGACCAACGGGAATATCTGGATTACAGCCACAGCTGCCAGAATGATCCATAACAAGAGGCCTCCCACCGTTATGTTCTTTATCTTCATTTTTTATCCCCCCTTCTCTTCCCGGAAAAGCAAATTTAAAATCTGGGTTGCCAGTATGCAGATGATCACAAATACCACACTGATGGAATTGCCGTAGCCATAGCGGAAAGCACTGAAGGCCTGCTTATATAAATAGTTTGCCATAAACTGAGTCTCATTGCCCGGACCACCATTGGTCAGAAGATACACGGTTTCCATCTGTTTTAATGCGGAGATAATCGCCAGGGTCACATTGACCTGGATGACCGGCTTCATAAGAGGCAGGGTAATTCTTAAAAAGGTCTGACGGCTGTTTGCTCCGTCAATGGCCGCAGCCTCATAAAGTCCGGGATCAATGTTCTTAATTCCCGTATAGTAGATGAGCATTCCCCAGCCAAAGCCATGCCATATTAAAACCACCAGAACCGACCAAATGGCATTTCCGCTTCCCAGCCAGTTGGTATCGCCTCCCAAACCCAGAGCCTTTGAGATGTTGTTCAACAGACCGAAATTAGGATTGTATATAAACTTCCATAAATAGGCTATCACCGCTACCGAGATGACATTGGGGAGGAAATAAACACACCGGAAAAAGCCTTCCGCCCTGTGGCCCAGCCGGTCTAAAAGCGCTGCCGTCATGATGGCAAGGGGATGCTGGATCACTACAAAGCCAGCCGCCAGCAGAAGGGAATTACGCAAGGAGTACCAGAACGCCTTCTCCTGAAACATCTCTTTATAATTGGAAAATCCAATGAAATGATAGGCCCCCAGACCGCTGAAGTCCGTAAAACCATAGTGAACACTTAAAAGTATGGGGGCAAGTATTGCAAATACGAACATAGCCACCCCCGGAAAGACCAGGGTGAAAATAATCCCTTTATTGCTGTACGCCTTCTGCATATATTTCCTCCTTCGAGATTTTTTCACTGAAACCTATGGCCGCCTCCGATTACCGGCAGGCGGCCATGATGAATGACTCACTTACTTACATGCAGCTTCCAGGCCCTTTAAATACTCCTCAGCAGTGATCTTTCCAATGGCTACCTCCTGTACCAGATCCTCACTGATTGTCTTGAATTCAGAAGTTCCCATATCACCTATCGGAGTTCCAGATAAGTTGGAAGCATGACTGACAATGTCGATGAACTGCTTCTGAGGCTCTGTTTCTTTACCAGTTGCAAACTGGGCAAAATCCTGAGCGGACATACATACTCCGTTTTCCCATGCGACCTTGGTCCAGCCCTCCGGACGGAACATATAATTTAATAGCTTAATGGCTTCTGCTTTATTTACAGCCCCGGCCGTTACGGAGTATCCGCCTCCGTTCCATGCTGCAATATCAGTTTCGCTGCCCTGGCCGCCGGCTATTACGGGCATGGTGAACACCCGGATATTGTCGCGGATTTCTGCCGGAATGTCCTCATTGGTAGCCATGCTCATTTCCCAGCTTCCCATGTAGAACATAGCCGCCTGGCCATTGGCAAACAGGTTCTTGGCGGTGCCATAGTCTGTTGTTTCAAAACCGGTTTGGAATAATCCCTTTTTAGCAGTATCCACTAAAATCTCCGTTGCCTTTTTAAAGGTGGGATCGGAAAAATCCTTAGAAGCAATGGCATCATGTGTTTTCTGCATAACACCTTTGCCATCCAGCTTCTGCATCAAATCCGTCACATAGATATAAAGAGGCCATTTGTCTCCCCCATCCATGGAAACAGGAATGATTCCCTTGGCCTTAATCTTCTCTCCCAAAGTAAGAAGCTCATCATAGGTCTTTGGCACGGACCAGCCGTTTTCATCAAATATGGCTTTATTATAGTAGAAAGACATAACATCCGTATTCCGGGCCAGGCCATAAAGCTTTCCATTCCGTGAAAATCCATCCAGGGAGCCATTGATAAAGCCATAGTCCTTATAGTCATCTTTATTTAATTCTGCCAGAAGTCCGGCGTCCATCACCTCATCGATAAATCCCGGTTGTCCCCAAACACTTACCAGATCCGGCATCTGGCTTCCTGCTGCGTAGGCCTTGAACTTGGTTTTATAAACCTCATCATCCAGGGCTTCCACATCAATTTTTACATTTGGATTTTCAGCCATATAAGCATCAAAAAGTGTCTGCTCCACCAGCCCTTGACCCGAAGTTCTGTCCGGAAGGTTGGTAAATACCTTTAAGGTAACATCTCCGGCAGCCGTATTTCCTGCTTTTTCTCCCTTGGTTTCTCCACTCTGGCTCTTGGTTTCTGCTGCCTTTGTTTCTGCTGCCGGTGCGGTTGTCTCCATCTTGGTGCCACTGCTTCCTCCGCAGGCCGTTAAGGCACAAGCCATCGCAACTGCCATTGCGGCTGATAAAAATCTTTTTCTCATATAAGCCTCCTCCACTCTCCTTTTGTTCACTTCTCATAATTATTCTGTCGAAAAAGTGTACAAAAGCATCTTTTTTATTTGTTATCATTAGTATAGCAGTTCCAATATAGTTATTTAACACATAATCTTTCAAAATAGTGGACTATTTTTTATTATTTTTTACAATCCCTTCCAAAAATTCTCCACTGGGTAAGGGCTGGAAAGGGGGATTTATCCTCTGACTTTTTTAGTTCCTTCAATGTTACCCAGGAAATGGTTCTGGGAATAAAGGGAAAGCTTTGCCAGCTCCCGGTCCTTTCCATGAAAAGGCGTACCGCAGTTCCGTCGGAGAATTCTAAGGTCGCCTCCTTCCAGTAATTATCATGAGGAAAATCAGCACGTATTAAAATTTCCGCCCGGTCTGCCAGCACTCTGCGGCCGAAATCTATTCTTATTTCTGCCTCCGGATCCTCATTATCTCCCCAGCTGGTATAAGGCCATTCTCCATGAAACGTATTCTCACATCGTCCGTCAATGGTATTTCTTGCAGCAAACACAGATTCCCCCCGGGTTTCTACAGAGGCAGTGCAATGGGGATAAACGGAGGTTTCTCCCCTGCGGTCCAGAGGGTTTTCACTTAAATTGCGGTAAGCTTCCCAACGCTGGCTGCTCACCGCCTCCACCCGGATCCCTCGTTCCTCTCCAAAGGCCTCTGCCGGATAAGCCTGGGTTTCTTCTCCAAAAGGAACCGGAAATTCCATGGCATGATCCTCCAGCCACACCTCTGCCTCAGGAAGGGCTGGGGAAAGGGATACCTTTAGGGGACAGGGAAGGCGCCGGCTTTCAATCCGGATTACATCGCCAGGCTCATAGGGAGAATAAGGCCGAAGCTCTGCCCGTCCCTCTCCTTCCTGCTGCTGCCTGATTCTTCCCTGTTTATCAAAAACCATGATTCGGAAAAAATCTTTCATCTGCTTTACAGCTCCTTTTTCAGTTCTTCTACGATTCCCACACTTGCCGTGGATCCGATCCTTGAAACTCCAAGTTCTATCATGGCAAGAGCCGTCTCCAGGTTACGGACTCCGCCTGCTGCCTTTATTTGAATTTCATCGCCAACCATTCGTTTCATTAGCTGAATATCCTCAAAGGTGGCTCCTCCTGTTCCAAAACCGGTGGAGGTCTTGATAAAATCCGGCTTCACCTCCAGAGCGATCCGGCATAATGCCTCCTTTTCTTCTTCCGTCAAGTAACAGTTTTCAAAAATAACCTTGGAGGTTACCTTATTTCTTCTGCACTCCTCCACAATGGAAGCCATTTCCCTCTCCACATAGCTGTAATTTCTTTCTTTAAGCTCTGTTAAATTTACCACATAGTCAATCTCGTCTGCCCCGTTATTTATGGCATTGGCTGTTTCATTTGCCTTGTCTTCTATCGTAGTCTGGCCTAAGGGAAATCCAATGGCAGCTCCCACATGGACGCTGGTCCCCTTTAACAGTTCCTTGCACAGGGCTACCGGAGCCGGATTGATGGCTACCATTTTAAATCCATAGCTTCTGCTTTCTTCACACAGTTTTTCAAAATCCTTTTTCACCGCATAGGCCCGAAGCTGGGTATGGTCAAAATATACTGCCAGCTTCTCCGGTGTCATGCTTCTTAACAATTCTCTGTTCATTCCTTTGCCTCCTTATTCTGCCAGTTCATAAATAGCCTTTACATCCGTTTCATCAAGGGGCCGAAAACTTCCCAGTTCCCCATTCATAACCGCCTTTTGTGCCATCACATCAAAGGCCTCCCTGCCAATGCCCGCATCCTTTAAGGTCACGGAAAGTCCCAGACTCTTAAAGAAGTTTTCCAGGCAGCAGATTCCCAGGCGGATTACCTCTTCTTCCGTTTTATCCTCCGGGCTGATTCCAAACACCTGGAAGGCAAAGCGGACCATCTTCCCAGGATGGGATTTGCCCACATATTTCATCCATGCAGGAAATACAATGGCTAGCCCGGCGCCATGGGCGATATCGTAGACAGCGCTCAGCTCATGTTCTATGCCGTGGCTGGCCCAGTCTTCCATTCTCCCTTTTCCCAAAAGACCATTATGAGCTACATTCCCAGTCCACATCACCTCGGCCCAGGCATCATAATCCTTTGGATTTTCAAGAACTCTGGGAAGATTATGTATCAGGGACCTCATAGCGGCCTCGCACAAGCGGTCAGAAAGGTCTGTCTCCTCATTGGGAGAGAAATACCGCTCCATGACATGAGCCAGGATATCTGCACCTCCGGCTCCGATCTGATCCTTAGGAAGTGTATAGCAAAGCTCAGGATTTAAGATCGCAAACCGTGGATAGAGAAGACTGGAAATAAAAGAACGCTTATCCGGCCCCTCTTCCCTGGTAATTACACTGCCGTCGCTGCTTTCACTTCCAGCCGCAGGGATCGTTAAAACCACACCTATGGGCAGGACGGTTTCCGGCTTCCTGTCTGTGGTATAGAAATCCCACACATCTCCCTTGTAGGGTACTCCTGCCGCAATGGCCTTTGCGGAATCAATAACACTTCCTCCACCGGCAGCCAGAATGAAATCCACTCCTTCTCTCCG
>DEYX01000163.1 GCA_002365025.1 Hungatella sp. UBA3147
TTCCGATCTTCCACCCGCAGATGGTTCGTTCCCTTTTTCAGTGCGTGATTCACAGGAAACTCAAAGGTACAGAACATATTGTTGGTATATCCTACATGGATATCATTTAAGTAAACGTTAGAAATGGTGTCTACCCGGTCGAAATGCAAAAAGTACTGCTTTCTACCGTCGATTTCTTCTATAAATGCAAAGTCATTCCGATAGGTATAATCCTTTTCCGACAAGCTTGTCAAAAGGGTTGCGTTATCCCGGTAAAAGGGATCATCAATACGCTTATGGTTCAGCAAATCGTAATAGAGGGAAAAAGGAATCTGCGTATTTAATGTCTCTCCTTCATAATCCAGTCTCCACCCCTGATTTAATAATATTTTATTCATCTAAACTGCCTCCCCATCCTTACAGGCACCAGGCTTTGATTTTGAAAGGACCCGTTCATATTTTTTTCCTCACTTATCCAGTTTCACTCTGTATGTCTTAACCTCAAAGGGCTTGATGGTAAAGGTAAAGCCATTCTCTGTTTTCTCCGCTTCACCTTCAACCGGTTCCTCCATGAGATTGCACTCCCTCACCGTCAGCAACCTGTTATCCATGCCAAAGGTAAGCGTTGCCGTAGTCTTTGTGTTTTCGCTTTCGTACAGCCGGATGATGATTCCATTTTTATCTTCCGCCATCTTCACCGTCTCCACAATCACATTTTTCCGGTCTGTCCATAAAAAGCTGTCCTGTCCCTTTGGTGCTCCTGCAAGTACAACGTGAGAAGGATAATTCAGTTTATAGCCCTCCCTAATGGTATCTCCGTCGTAAAGGCTTCCCTCATGGGGATAGAGCGAGTAGGTAAAGAAATGCTCTTCCTGATCGGTGGTCTTATTCGGCTCAATACCGGATTTAATCAGCGTCAGGGATACACAGCCATTCTTTACCGAATGTCCATATTTACAGTCATTTAATAAGCTGATGCCATAATGGCCTTCTGATAAATCCACCCACTTATGTCCGCAGCTTTCAAATCGAGCCTTATCCCAGCTGGTGTTTTGATGCACCTTGCGCTTCAGATTTCCAAACTGAATGTCAAATGCCGCTTCATCCGAATGAATATCCAGAGAGAACTCAGCCTTCAGCAGACACTGACTGTCCTTCCAGTCCACATAAGTATCAAAGTCTATACGCTTTGCATGTCTGTAAAAGCTTATTTTTTGTACAATCATTGAATTGCTTATTCTTCTCTTTATCTTAAGCACCGCGCTTACCGGACCGTTGGTCATCCATTCAAATTTAACCGCCTCATCAGCAATCCAGCTCTTTTCCGTATGGAATATGTCAATATCCCAGTTATCATAATAGATAGGCTTATCTTCATACATCCGGAACTGATTTACGCACCTTCCCTCCCGGACCAGCTCACGCCCGGCAGCTTTGTCATAAATGGAGGTAAACATTCCCGCCTGATCCATTTCCACCCGGTAAAATGGCGTTTCAAAACGGGAACCATCACAGAAAATCCGAGCGGTAACGTCCCCGCTTTTTTCCGGATCATTCGTATAGGTGTTATACCCTTTGGAGCTAAGATGCTCCAGGTATACTAAGTTGGTACTTTCTCCTTCCTGAATGGGGTAAGTATGTCCCCCTGCATCCTTAAGGCTTCCTGTCACCTCTTTGGGCAGTCTTACTATATCACTGCGGTCAAAGGACAGCGTATTAAACACGGTTATTTTATCTTTTTGCCTGCACAACGAATCAAGGCTTTGCTGAATCAACTGATCACCAATTTGCTTGATTTCCTCATACTCTTTCCGGGTTACTTCGTACACTTCCTTAATGGAAGTTCCCGGTAAAATATCATGGAACTGATTTAAGAGTATTGTCTTCCACAACTGATCCAGCTCTTCAAACGGATAGTTACACCCCTTCAGAGCGCATAACGTCAGGAAAAATTCAGCATCCATCATCATCACTTCGCTTTTGCGGTTAGCCCGCTTATTTCGTGCCATGGAGGTGTAGGTTCCCCGGTGGTACTCAAAATAAAGTTCTCCTTCCCAGGTCTCCAGACGGCAGTTATCTTTTACCCGCTCATACAGCTCATCAAAGTACTGTCTGGTAAATTTCTGTTCCACTTTGGGAATTCCTCTGATTCCTTTTTCCATGCGCTTAGAGGTTTCTAACATCTCCCTTGTGGGGCCTCCTCCTCCGTCTCCGTAGCCATAAGATATTAGAATATCATGATTGAATTCCTTATTTTGATAACGTTTCCACCCACCCATAATGGCATCAGGATGCAAAATCCCATTGTAGGTAGTAAAAAAATCGTCTTCACTCTGACCCACACCTAGGGTTGTAATGAGGTGGGTGAATACCTCGCTTCCGTCAATTCCTCTCCACATAAAGGTATCATTTGGAACCTTATCCACCTGATTCCAGGAAAGCTTCGTGGTCATAAAATAATCAATACCGCTCTTCTTCATAATCTGAGGCAGGGAACCGGAGTACCCAAACACATCCGGCAGCCACAGTTCCCGGCATTCTATGCCGAACTCTTCCCGAAAGAAACGCTTCCCATACAGAAACTGACGGACCAGAGATTCGCCGGAGGTCAGATTTGTGTCGGCTTCCACCCACATGCCGCCCTCCACTTCCCAGCGCCCCTCCTTTACTTTGGCTTTCACCTTTTCATACAAATCAGGATACCGCTCTTTTAAAAACACATAAAGCTGAGGCTGGCTGGACATAAATTTATAGTTTGGATATTCGTCCATTAATTTAAGTACCGTAGAAAAACTTCTTGCCACCTTTTCTCTGGTCTGCTCCACCGTCCACCACCAGGCAACGTCAATGTGGGTATGTCCGATGCAACTTGCAATCACATCATGATAACCGGACATCTTGACATACAGAGCCTGTTCAATATAATTGACTGCCTTGTGTACAGAAGTATAAAATTCCGCCGAATAAGGCGTCCTTAAATCCAGCAGGTTGATGGTGTTGTTTAAAACCGTCTCAAGGTCAAGCCGTATTTTGTCATCCTTGTCCATCCGGGTAAACGCCTGCAGCGGAACTAAAAGATCAAAATACAACTGTTCAATTAACAAATCAACCTGCTGCACCTCAAGAATCAGGTTAAATTCCGAATGAAGTGTACCTGTATACGCCTGTAAATCAAAGATGTAGTTCCCCCCACGAATGGCATGATCGATAAGATGAACGACCCGGTGATTCATATCCAGCCCCTGTATCGCTGTTTTATTCAGAAACAACAAAAACTGTGGGTTTTTCCCGTCATCCCACTCGTCAACCTGGGTTTTTACCCCCAGCCGAAGAGTCTTTCCTTCCTGTTCATCTTCCACCTGATAATTCGCCCTGAACCAGCAATGGGAGTCGGGGCCATACCATTTCATTTTCTGCTGGTCAAATTTCTTCCATGGCTGCACATTTGTATCCGCATCCTCCGGGTAGAAAAATCTCCCTTTCTTATATTCAATCTCTTTGACAGGCTCTTTTTTTACAATTGCCAGCTCTTTCAGCTGATTGCAAATAACCTCAATCCGTTTATCAATAAACCACATAATGTCTCCCTGCGTCTTCGCTCACTCTCAGCTTTATTATTTTACAAAAGGGGCATATCCACATGCCCCTTTCTTCTCTTTATTTTGCGGCATTAACCTGTGCCTGAGCTGCAGCAAGAATCTTTTCATATCCAGCTTTATTCAGCTCCTCCCTCATGGTCTTTACCAATTCACGGGGTTCTCTGGCACCCGTCCAGAGTTCAGCCTTATACTTCTCATATACTGCCGTACAATTTGCAATTTCTGTTTTCACCTCACTGGTATCCATATCAAATCCAAGCATAACCGAAGGAGCCGCGTCAGCATTTAATTCCTTTACCTCATCCCACTGGTTAAATTCATCGCTAACCAGCTGACCCACAATAAAGAAGGTTCCCTGAGTATACCCGGCCATGCCCCAATTTGAATTCAGTTTGTTTATCTTTTCACCTTCATAGACAAAGTTTTCACCTTCCACACCATAGAAGAACCAGTTTCTTACCTTTGGATCCGTGTTCACAAGATTAAGAAGCTGCAGCGCTTTCTCCGGATGTTCACAACCTGCAGAAATGCCGTTTAATGAACCTCTAACAGTGGTGTTGGACACAACGGTTTCGCCAAATTTGACTGCCACACAGTCATCAATACCATTCTGAGGACCCCATATGTTCTTTGCAGCGCCGCTCCAGCCCTGAGCAGTAAAAAATGTTCTGTATTTGTTTGCATCATCCGCATTTGGCGCATCACCATTGATGATGCCTTCTATGTACATCTTGTGGATAATATCCAGGTCTTTCAGCACCTCTTCATCTTCCAGCGGATTTACCACAGTCCTGGTCTCATCATTGTACTTTACACCCAAAGGAACAAGGCCTGCACCTATCTGATCGAAGAAGTTGGTAGCAAGGAATTCTGCTCCGTTCTTGGACATATAATAGGGGGCAGAACCCTCACCTGCCTTGACCGCCTTTAAGGCTTCATACAGTTTCTCATAATCTGTTACATGTTCAAAATCAATCTTATATTTATCTGCAATGGCTTTATCCCAGATAAAATACTGGGAAGATGAGCTGTCTTTGTAGGTTGGCACTGCATAAACCCTGCCGCCGATGGAGGTCGCTTTCCAGTAATCCTCCGGCACCATTTGATACAGGTCAGGAGTCTTTTCCTTCAGCAAATCCGTAATATCCAGAAATGCTCCGGTATTTACCTCTGAATTATAACGGTTCATATCCGTAAAAAGAATATCAAACTTCTCGCCCGAGTTGACGATTACGCTTCGCCGTTTATCCCAGTCACCCCAAGGAACAATCTCCATCTCAACATTTACACCGATTTTTTCTTCCAGGTAAGGATTCAACTGTTGAAGCCAAGAGTCATAATTTTCCGGCATTCCATTTCCAACCTGAATCCATTTAATCGTTACTACTTCGCCATCAGCAGTTTCTTCTTTCGCTTCCGTTACTTTTGTCTCTTTGCCACTCATTACCTCACTGTTTCCTCCGCATCCGGCCAGCATGGATATCCCCAAAACCGATACTGTAAAAAGCCCCAATATTTTTTTCTTATTCATAATACCTCTCCCTTCTTTTTTTGAATAAGTTCTATTCTTTCACTGCACCAACCGTAAGTCCTGAAATAAAATATCTCTGGAAGAACGGATAGGTGCAGGCAATTGGTACAATAATTATAATCGCCATCGCCATTCTCGCCCCTTCTTTAGGCATGTTATTCATATACTGCTGTAAAGTCACACCTAACGAAGGGTTCTTTGCCATCATCTCCATATTTCTCTGAATATGATCCAGTAAAGATTGGATGGAAAATAATTTGGTATCTGTTATGTACAGGGAAGACTGAAACCAGTCATTCCAATAGGCGAAAGACAAAAACAATGCAATGGTGGCAACAATGGGCTTGGACAGCGGGAATGCAATCCGTGAAAAGATGGTGAAATGACTGGCTCCGTCTATCTGGGCGGATTCTACAATGGATTCCGGAATATTCAGCTTAAAAAATGTTTTACAGATAATTACATGAAACGAACTGACACACAGGGGCAGTATTAGCGCCCACAGTGTATTTTTCAGATGTAAAAACTGGGTGTTGATTACATAAGAGGAAATCATACCACCATTAAAAATCATTGGAATGAATACCACCATGGTAAAAAATGATTTAAATTTAAATTTTCGGATTGACAGCACATAACCCATAAGAGTGGTCAGAATAACCCCAAAAGCTGTTCCTGCCACCGTTACTGCTGCCGATATGCCCAGTGCCCTTATGATCATCATTCCTTCCTTCCACAAAAAGAGGTAGGATTCCAACGAAAACTCTTGAGGCCAGAAGCGGTATCCATTTAATTTTATAGACTGCTCAGATGAGATAGAAATAATAAACACAAAAACAACCGGGATAATACAAATCAACGCAAACAGAATGAACAGAACGTTAAAGCTGATGTTGATTGCGGGTGATATACGGTTAAGTGTTGAGCTGTCGGCCATATCCATATCTTTTACTGCTCGTTTTCTCATTTCAGTTTTCCTTTCTAAATGATTGAACTTTCGTTATCAATCTTTTTCACAATCGCATTTGCCGCCAGAATGGTAATACAACATGCCACCGACTGGAAGAAGGATGCCGCCGATGTCATCCCGATTGGAGTCGCTGACTTCAATGCATTAAACACATAGGTGTCAATAGTGGCAACCGAATTGAAAATCGAGCCCTTAGCCCCCTGTGACAACTGGTAAAAAAGTCCGAAATCAGAATAGAAAATCTTGCCGACATTCAAAATGAACATCATAATAATTACATTTTTCAGGCTGGGAAGTGTAATATATCTGGTCTGCTGCCATTTGCCCGCGCCATCAATCACCGCCGCTTCATAGAGCGTCTGGTCAATTCCCGAAATACTGGACAAATAAATAACCATGTTATATCCTGTACTCTTCCACAAATACATAATAACCAGAATAAATGGCCATACATTTTTATTCATGTACCACTGATTTGCCGTCTTTCCTACATCCCGCATCATATTATTCATCAGACCGTTGTCATAATTTAAAAATGCATCCAGAAAATATGCTGCAACAACCCAGGACATAAAATAAGGGAAAAACATCAGCGTCTGATAGACTTTGGATCTTTTTCTGCTATGGAGCATATTCATCATAATGGCGAGTATGACTGCAAGTGCAGTGCCCATAACAATAAAAATCAGATTGTAAACAATCGTGTTTCTTAATATCACATACAAATCATTGGATTTAATCAGAAATTCAAAATTCTTAAAACCCGCCCATTCGCTATGGATAACATTGTAGATGAAACCTTTCCCAGGCTGAATTTTATAATCCTTAAAAGCGATAATAAGTCCAAACATGGGCATAAAGCAAAATAAAATATACCAAATGGTTGTGGGCACCGCCATCAGGGTAAGTTCCCAGTCACCTTTTGTAGCCTTTCTCTTTTTTGCCTTTGTGTTACTATTTAATGTTTTCAACCTTATCCCTCTTTTCAATTCGTTCCTCATCGTCCAAATTCAGATTTTTCACTGAATTCCGATAGATGATTTCGCCTTCAATCCGCCTTGTCTCGGGTTTCTTATCAGGTTTTTCAATGTTTTCGATGATCTGCCTGACAGATACTTTTCCAATTAATGAAGCATTCACTGCTACGGTAGTAAGCTGGGGATCCGTCAGCTTGGCATAAATATCATCATCAAAACTGCCTATGGAAATATCATCCGGCACTGTATACCCATGATTATTCAGAGTTCGTGTCAGCCGGAAGGCAGTTTCATCACAGTTACAGATAAAAGCAGTGGGCATCTCTTTTGGCAGCTCTATATCAACAGCTTTTCCCTCCAGACTCCGGTCAGGAATTACCCAATCGTCTCTTAACTGCATGTTTTTTTCCAGCATAGCCCTCAAAAAGCCAAGGTAACGGTCGGTAATACTTGTAGTGGAATTAACGGTTCCTACAAATCCAATCTTTCTGTGACCCATCCGGATAAGATACCGGGTCATGTCGTACATACTGTAAATGTTCTCGGACACCACCGAATCGGAACGGTGCGTCCGGTCATAGATATCCACGTAAACCTTGGGAATATCAATTTCCTTAACCTGTTCACGTACCTCTTGATCTAAAAGACCCAAAACGAGAATCCCCTTAAAAAGATTCTCCTTCTTCATCATAGAAATATCATCGTAAATAGTCGCAGGGCTGGGTGTGAGCATCATGGTGGAATAGTTATAGCGGCCGAGCTCTCTGACAATTTTCTCATACATGCGCATATAAATAGCCCCGCCGCCACCTTCTGAGATGAAGCGGCCATTCATGATGATGCCAATCTTCTTTCGTTCAGTTTCCTCTTGGACCGGCATAATATATCCCTGTCTGGCAGCAGCCTCTTTAATCTTATTCTTTAATTCATCACCTACTCCTTCTTTATCATTCAGAGCTTTGGACACCGTTACCTTACTGATTTTCAGTTCATCTGCTATACTTTGCATGGAAACCTTACGTTTTTTCATCATCTTTTTCTCCAAAACATTTACTTTAGCTAACTTTAACTAATTGTAACTTAACATATTTTTGTATGATATGTCAATTATTTTTTTAATTTAAATATAAATTTGTATTTTTTAGATAGTTTTTAAATTATATTTTAGTAAATTTTTCCTTCTTTTTTCTTCATTTTAAAACATGATTTTTACTGTAAGGTTACAAAATCTGTATATCTATATGCCAATCAACCTCTGCTTCTCACCACTCCTCTTTTGTTTCATCATGGCAGCCACCTTGAATGTGTTCTTTGACAGCCTTGTATACAGTGATGGAGGCTGTTAAAACATACACCTAAAAAAAAGAGACCTAACATTTATTAAGTCTCTTTCACTCTTTTACTCACACTACTTTCAACACAAGTTCCGACAATTTGTCAAAGTTCCAATCAACGCAAACTATCTCCGCCGAATCTTCCACTACTATATATTGCTCCGGAAGAATCCCCAGACGCTTTGCCGCCAGCAGATACATTCCGGGTCGGGTTTGGAACGGTTGTCCAAAATGCAACGGCACATCGGAAGAATTTTCACAAGACCTTCTCCATGTGCCGCCGCAGGTAAATTGTTAATTCCTATACAATCTCACATCATCAATATGTACCGTGGTCCCACCGCCGGAAGAGCAATAGAACCCAATATCAATGGTACCATTTGTAACTAAAACATTGCCGGCCTCTATTTTGTGCCATCCGCTTCCCGCCTTTGGCATATCCACGTAGACCGCATTACCGCCGTAGTTTGAGATCTCCATACGGCCAATTCCCGGAGAGGTATTTACCACCTTTACAAAGGCTTCCACCCGATAGCTTCCGTTTTCCACGTTAAGCCCCTGATGAATGCTTTGCTCATAAGCGGCTGCATGGTAGAAATACGCCCGTTTGTCGCCTTCCACCGGAGATTCCGGCTTATTCGTGCCGGAACCGGAATCAATGCCGTAAGCTAGAGCCTGGCCGCTGGGATGCCACTCCGTCCAGTTGGAATCAAAGGAAGTGGGGCGCTCGAAATCCCCATTGTCCAATAGGTTTTCCGGATAAGCACCGGAATCAGCGGCGGACAGTGTCAATTTGTCAAGGTTGACGCTGCCGGAATTGCCCGCATCATAGCGAAGGGAAATCCGGTTTCTTCCCTTTGAAAGGGCCAGATTTGTGCTCACGGTCTGCCAGACGTTCCAGTTTCCGCCTGCACTGGAAAATTGCACGCTACCTGCATTGCTTCCATTTACATAAAGGTTTAAATCCTTCGTGCTCTGGTTCCCGTTGCTGTAACGGAAATCTGCGGTATAGGTTCCGCTTTGCACCATATCGACGTCAAAGGCAACTTCCGCATTCTGGGAAACCATGGAATCCACAAAACCGCTTCCGCTGTAGAACCAATGATCCTGGTTTGACTTTGCAGCCCCGTAAAGGGGTGAGTTTTCTGCTTCTATTACGATACGTTCCGGCTCAAAGGGGACCGCCAGATAGTCAATATTTACAAAGCCAGTATCCCCTGCGTTAGGATCGTATTTGAATGTGATGCTGTTATTGCCCGCGGTGAGAGGCAGGAGTATTTTCACATCTTCCCAGGAATCCCAGCTTCCGGTTGGAGCTATGTCAGCCTGGCCGTAGTATGTGCCGTTGACGTATGCAGATAAAGTTTTTGCGGCCTTTGCGCCGTTGGAACAGCGCAGGGTCACCTCATAATCTCCCGGATTTGCGGTTTTGGCATAGAAGGTCACTGCTGCCTGCTCCGCTTCCATACCATTCACAAAGCCAGTGCCGGAAAATCCCTTGTGGTCGCTTCCCACCTGGGGCTGGCCGGCTTCCGTCTTACCGGAAAGAGAAGCATATTCCGCCTCGTACTTCTGATCGGACAATGTGACTGCCGGGTTGCCGGATAAAACCAGAGCGTCCGCATTTGACAGACCTGCCTGGGTTTTTATATAAGTGACTTCTCCGTAAATGTCCCTGGATTTTGCATATCCCGCCCCGTTTACCGCAAAAAGGGCATTTAGATCAGCGTATTCCTGTAATTGGGCGGCGTTTTTTGACACCTGTCCGGCGGCGCTGCCATGAACAGCTAAGTAGTAGTAATCCATGCCGTTTGTGTAGCTTCCGGATTTGGCGGATATGCCGATCTGAACCTGTCCGGAGTTTTTCTGGCCGGATATGGTCTGGGAGAAATATTTTCCGTTCTCATAGTCATAAGTAAGTCCGTCGTCATCATAATACCGGAACTCCGTCTTCTGGGCTGAAGGGAATATGTCTACAAAAACCCGTTCCGTTTCCTTCAGCCCCACATAGTCCTCTACATCCTGTGAGGGAATAATTGCCCCTTCCTTCACAAACAGAGGCAGGTCGGACCAGGACTGGGTGTCAAGGCTGTAAGGAATATATTGTCCTCCTTTATATGCGGTTCCCCTGTTGTAGTCAATCCAGTTTCCCTCTGGGAGGTAAATCCATTTGCAGGACTGCCCCCGCTCTGTAACCGGAGCCGCAAGGAGCCAGTCCCCCAACATCCATGCGTCCGAGTAATCCTTTACCTTGTCGTCCTGAGGATAATCAAACAGCAGAGGGCGCACCAGGCCCAAGCCGCTTTCATAAGCCTCTCTTTCATAGGCATAGAAATAAGGCATCAGGGAGTAGCGCAAGTGAATGGCTGCTTTTACATTTTCCTCTGCCGTATAGCCGTAATACCAGGGCTGGCGCTGTTGGTTTAGGTTGCCGTGTACCCGGAACACAGGCACAACGGATTCAAACTGGAGCCAGCGGGTGTAAAGCTCCGGACTGGGATTTTCAATGGTTCCGGAATTTTGATTAAAGCCTCCTCCGTCCGAACCCCATTTCGGCTGTCCGTTGTTTACAGTAGAAAGCAGAGCGGCCTTCTGTTCATTTAAACCAGCGGCCCAGGAAACCCGCTCCCCCTTGTAAAACTGAGTGGCAACGTCTCCTGACCATATGCTGGTGGCAAAGCGCTGGGTACCTGGATAGTAGTTTCTGCCTGTCTGCCACACACGGGTATTATTCTTGGAATAGTCCCGCTGTCCTTCATAAATAGACTGGGCAAGATGCAAGGTGTTATAGTTTCCGAACCAGTACTCAGCCCCATTGGAGGAAACCTTATCTGTTTCATCATTCCACCAGCCCACGATCCCCTTTGTAAATGCATCAATGGAGTGGTTCCACCACCAGGCCCGCTCCCCTGATTTGTAAGGGTCAATGCTGCGTACCGTGACAGGATAGAAATAATCCACATATTCATTGTGTCCCGGATAGAAATATCCGTT
>DEYX01000342.1:0-10267 GCA_002365025.1 Hungatella sp. UBA3147
TAATCCAAGTGCCAATACTTTTTTCATTTGCTTCTTCATAATATTCTCTCCTTCTCTTTTTGTGGCTTAACTTGAAGCCAGCCGTTTTTTACTAAATGAATCTGCTCCCACTGCGATTAATATAATTAATCCTTTAAATATATATTGAAAATACATATCTACACCGAGTAAGTTAAAACTATTATTGATTACGCTCATGAGCAGCACTCCGATGACTGTTTTCAATACTGATCCTGATCCGCCTGCAACAGAAGTACCCCCAATTACTACCGATGCAATTGCATCCATATCATAGCCATCGCCTGCTGCCGGACTGGCTGTACCCATTCTGCCTACCAGTACTATCCCGGCCAATGCCGCTAAAACTGCGTTAATTACAAATACCTTTATTTTATAAGAGTCTACATTGATTCCATTTAATTTACTGGCTTCTTCATTGCCGCCAACAGAATAGACATATCTTCCAAATCGTGTTTTTGTAAGAATGATAAAAGCTATGGCAACTGTTGCTGCAAATATGATGACAGGAATCGGAATCCCAGCCACATATCCATTTCCGATGGTATCCAGTACCGGAATTGTTCTTGTAATGGGATACCCTCCGGTAAACATCAGCATGGAACCTTTCACCACACTTACCATTGCCATGGTTGCAATCAGGGAGGGAACATTAATTTTGGCAACTGCAATACCATTAATAAGTCCTACCACTGCACCAATCCCGAGAGCTGCCAAAACAGCGATTGCTACCGGAACCCCATTCCCCATTGTTATCAGTTTCATCGTTACCGCACCTGACAAAGCAGCTACCGCGCCAACCGAGATATCGAAGCTACCTGATATAATTACAAATGTCATTCCTGTTGCTATAATGCCGATGATGGAAGACTGCCGTAACAGGTTTAAGATATTCTTTTGAGTTGCAAATGCCGGAGTTGCAAATGAGATGACCACACACAGCAGAATAAAACCTATTACAACACCATATTCCCGAAAATTCATCTTTTTCAGTACACCCATTTTATTCTTCATATCACCCTTCTCCTCTATACATCAAATATCTTATCCATAATTTCCTGAACTGTAAGATTGTCATTTTTCAACTCACTAACAATCATTCCATCTCTGACTACCAGTATCCGGTCTGCAACACGGATCACTTCCTCTAAATCGGACGATATAAATATGACCCCTATTCCCTGTCCTGAGAATTCCTCTATCGAATGAAAAATGTCTTCCTTCGCCGCAATATCAATTCCTTTGGTAGGTTCGTCATAAATAATCAAATCCATATCCTGATTCAGCCATTTGGATACCACAACCTTCTGTTGATTGCCGCCGCTAAGTTCTTTTACCTTTTGTTTCACATTGCTGATTTTTATACCCAGTTTCTTTTCTGCAAATTCAGCGAATTCCATTTCTTTTGCTTTATTTAAGAATCCTGATGTCTTAAACTTATCAATCTGAACGGCCGTAGAATTTTTATATATTTCCTGTCCCAGTATCAGACCAAGATGTTTTCTGTCTTCCGGAACAAAACCGATCTTATGGTGGATCGCCTGTTTAGGCGATTTTACCTTTACAGTTGTTCCATTCATTAAAACTTCACCGCGGTCACAATGGTCCACCCCATAAATCAGATTAATGATCTCCGTTCGTTTAGAACCGACCAGGCCGGCAAATCCTACCACTTCACCTCTATGAACTTTAAAGGATACATCTTTAACCACATTTCCCCGGCCAAGATTTCTGACTTCCAAAACAGGTTCGCTGGTATAATCTGCATGAAAGGTCTGTTTTTTTTCTGCAATATTGCTGCTGTCAACACCTGTCATTAACTGAGTGATCTTTTCTTTTGTAAGGTCCTCTACATCATAGCTTCCAACCATAATGCCATTTCTCATAATGCTGGCGCTGTCACAATTCAGAAAGATCTCATCTAAAATATGTGATATATAAATTATGCTTTTACCAACTGCTTTTAGCTTTGCTATAATTTCAAAAAGACTTGTTTTCTCATTATTAGTAAGCGAAGTGGTAGGCTCATCCATGATAATGATCTCAGTATCACAGGAAACTGCTTTCATAATCTCTACCATCTGCTGCTTGGCAATGCTCAGCTTAGACACAATCACATTTGCAGGAATATCAAATGAAAACCGCCGGCAAATATCTTCATACTCTTTTTTCATCTCCTCTTTTTTTAAAAAGATGCCGGAAACCACTTCTCTGCCAAGAAAGATATTGTCAATTACCGATAGTGTTGGCACCAGGCTTAGTTCTTGATAGATCACACTAATGCCTGATTGCTTTGAATGATAGCTGTCCTTAAAATTTATCTTATCTCCTCTTAAGTAAATTTCACCTTTGGTTGGTGCATGAACACCGCCCAATATTTTAATCAATGTAGATTTTCCTGCGCCATTGGCACCTAAAAGAGCTCTGACCTCACCTTTTCCCAGTGAGAAGTCAATATCATTCAACACTTTTACAGCCCCAAAATCTTTATATATATGCTTCATCTCTAATATCCGATTCATTTACATTTCACCCCTGCCTCCAAAGCAATGGTAGACTGCCTCAATATTTTCTTCAGGTGCCGATAGAATATCCCAGGATAATACAAAACCTTTTATATTGGTTTGAGACAGACTATTAATAGTATCTATTATATATTCCGGATCTGCCGGTACAACATCCTTAATTCTGTTGACTTCAATCCCGCAATATACCGGTATATTCATTCGCTCCATGACATCAAGTTCAGATTTTACAAAATCGAGATCAAACCGGTTATCCTCGTCTGACTTAATTCCAAGCAGTTGATTAAACTCTCTCCTGACCGTATCGATATTAATGCTTGTAGTTCCTGACAGGAAGCTGCCATATTCAAAAGGAAGTCCTGCCGGAGCGCAGGTAATCCGATACATCATAGGTTTCATAAAATCTGTTAATTCGTTAAGCCTAGACAGATCCTGTCCGGTAAAATGGGTCAAAAAAGGCGATAATACATCCATGCCGATCTTTAGGCCCTGTTCCCTGAAATAACCGGTAATCTCTTTTAGCGAATCATAGATAAAGTCTGCTTTACAGTCGAAAAATTTTTCCCAGATCGGATTATCAAACCGATAGCTTCCATCTTCATAAGCTAAGCATTTTAACGGATGTCTGTCATAACCCTCCAGTCCATCAGTAACTTTGTCCATCTCCATATGTAATTCATCAACGTCCAGTTGTCTTTCCTGATACTTTTTCATACACTCAGGGCAGAAGCAGCTAAACACACCGGTGATTTTATTGGAAAAGGAAGAATATCTGATTTTATCTAAAAATATTCCATCAAAGCCTATTTCACTAAAATATTTTTCATAAATACGTTTGACGCTCTCTCTGTTTTGTTTTATATTAGGACAATAAAACTCGAAATTTTCTCCTGCTTTCAGCCGATAACTTTTTACCTCCTTACCCCGAAAATCCTGCAGGAAACTTACCGGTTCCAGCAATCCTGTCTCTGAAAAAACTGGCATCCATAGATATAATTCCGCCTGATACTTATGTACCAGTAGTTTTATCTTTTTATATAGTTCCTCATCAACAGACCAACCGATAATTACCTTTGTCACCCTTATTTTATCCAGTAATGGTTTTAATTTGCTTTCCACTTCTTCATATGTAGTCTCTTTATTCAAATATCCGCCGGTAAATACCTGCAGGACAATTTCTTTTTTCTTTTCCACCAGCCGCTGTGCTAACTTTATCCCTCCAAAGGATGGTTTATTCTTCTGGATATAAAACTGAATATCATGATTAGGAATTAATTGTCTGATTTCTGACGCAAGCATGTCTTGATAGATCTTGCTTTTTAATACTCCGCCTGAAAAAACAATCTTTGAGGCCTCTGATAAATCCATTTGTTTTACCATACCCGCAACCTGATCAGCCAATTGTTTTGCTCCGTCTTTTAATATGTTAATGGATAATTCATCCTGCTCTTCGGCTGCTTTTACAACTTCATAGGCCAGACCTGCAATTTGATTAATATCCTTAATTTCTGTCACAGCATATGGAAGATCTGTATAACTCTCCGCCTGGAAATAGCCTTTGACCTGTTCAAATACAGGTACATATGGATAACAGTTATCACAATAAAGAAGCGTTCTCTTTAATAACTCACATCCGATCCAATAGCCGGATCCAATATCACTGAAATGGTAACCCCAGCCTCCTGAACGTCTGACCTCTCCCTGTTTATCTATTCCAATTACGATTGAACCAGTTCCTGCAATCAATACAATTCCCGGTCCCTGCGTCTGTGCATAAAAAGCCAGTACCCCGTCGTTGCATAAATGAACATTGTCTTTTGTAAATCCCAGACTTAAAATCCGATCAAGAATCATCTGATAATCATTATCCGAATCACATCCTGACATTCCAAATACTCCCATCAAAATATCATCAGGCGTAATTTTATATGTCTCTTTTAGCCGTTCGATCCCTGCCTTTAGCTGGTCATAGGCTTTATCCCCTCCTACTGACTTGATGCTTGTGGATCCAGTTGTAAAGATATCTATCATATTCCCTTGCAGATCACTGATATAAAATTCTGTTTTAGTTCCTCCCCCATCTACTGATAATAAATATTTCATCTTATTAACCTCGCTTTTTATTAGATAATGAATAGGAAGAAGTACTTTCCCTAATGCACATACGAATTACTCCCTGAATACTGCTTTTGCTTAAATCTGCCGCATTTATAATGGAGGGAACATTGCTTTCATCCACCCATTCTGCCAACTCCCGCTCTATCTTTTGACAATCATGTTCTGTCAGACAGCTATGCTTCATCACAATGATTTCAGGGTTCAAAACGCAGATAACACTTAATAGGCCTTCAACAATTGTACGAATCAGCATATCTTTATACCGCCCCTGCTCAGACAATCCGGAGGATTGTTCAATTGCCTCAGTGATTAATGATATTTGTGTTTCAAAGTTACCTGTATATCTTGTAACCTTTCCTTTTATTGGAAAATGCTGCTTTACCGGTATGTAGCTTAACTCACCAGCAAAGTTACTGGAACCTTTAAAAAGCGACTGGTTAATGATAAATCCTGATCCGATTCCCTGATCCAAATAAATCAAAGCCATGTTTCTGACTTTATTATTCTGATACTCTGTATTATAAATTCCTAATGTAGTCAGATTAATATCATTCTCAAGCAGAACCGGAAGCAGATATTTATCTGATAAAATACCAGAAATATCTTTCCCTTCCCAGGAAGGGATATTGGGAATATTGGTAATGGTACCTTCCTTTACAACTCCAGGAACACCGATTCCTATTGCTTTTATCTTATGATTACCGCACTTTTCAATGAGACTGTCCAGTGCTGCATATGTATCTTCCATGACTTCTTCATAGACATCCACTCTGGTAGGAAATTCCTGCATATAAATTAATTCACCTATGGAATCAGAAATGGCTCCAATATAATGATTCTTATAATAATAAAGACCGATATAATAATTTGCTTCATTATTAATTTCAAAGAACATTGCTCTCCTGCCACCGGTGGATTCGCTGGCTCCACTGACTCTTACTTTTTCCTCCTGAATCAGTATAGCAACTGTTTTATTTACAGTAACCAGACTTAACTGTGACCGTTTGGCTATCTCCGGTTTTGTGATTGGACCATTGCTTCGTATAATTCCTTCTACCACATCTTTATTTAATAATTTTATTACACCTGGTTTTCCGACCATCTCACCCATAATTTAGTCCGCCTTGTACTTACTTTATAAACTTTATTAATTAACTTACTCTAATTATAGCAATTATGATTATACTTGTCAACTTATATTAATATTTTTGTACAAAATATTCTGATTTTAATTGTAATACTTATGCAGTACATACAATCAACTTAACTTTCATTATAATTACTTTTAACAGCTCTTTATTCTCATATGAGGTTCTTAGGAGGCTTCAGACATCATAAAATCATGTCTGTCTTCCAGACCTTTCCGTTTCCCCATCGGCCCATCTGGCAGGCAGTTCTTATTACGGTGAGCATAATGCTATATAGTTTATCAGAGCCTAAATGGAATACAAATCAACATAGCCAATAAGATATGCCATGCGGTTATACTGCTGCCTTCTTCTGTGGTGCAAAAACCATAGCAGCTTTGTCTTTCAACATTTCAGTCTGACGGAATGAGCCCGAAAGTACTCTGCTATTAAGGATGAGGGAGAAGATAGTTATGATATAGAAGATATTTTTTGAGAATATTTTAGACAATAATGTGACGTGCCGCTATGATGAAATTTAAACGTTAGCCGGAAAAGGTGGAAGAAAAAGAGATAAACGGTCCCCCTAGCCAAGTACACTAAAAGAGAGAGTCTTTTTTGTGTACTGCTATCTGGGTACCGTTTATCCCTATTTTTAAATTAGAAATGGAAATTAATTATTATTTTTCAATTTGAACCCTTTTGGAAATGTCTTCCTTCTCTTTAAAATCAGGCTCTTTTACAATTCCTCCGAAAGGCATTTGGGCAATCAGCAGATAGCTTTCCGGCAAATCAAACAGTTCGCGGACCTTCTGATCTATAACCGGATTATAGTGCTGTAAGGAGGCGCCGATCCCTAATTCCCGCAGCCCGCTCCAGATGCTTATTTGAAGCATTGCACTGGACTGCATCGCCCAGGCTGGAAAATTGTCCGCATACAGCGGAAACTGTTCCTGTAATCCTTTTACGACCTCCTGATCGTAGTAATAAAGTATTGTTCCTGCCCCAGCTTTAAAGCTGTCGATTTTTTCTCTTGGGACCTGGCCTCCGAAGGCGTCATAGATAGCGTCCCATAATAACTCCTGCTTTTCTCCTAACGCCACAACAACGCGGGAGCTTTTCATGTTAAAAGCATCAGGTACCAATTCTGTTAATTGTTCAATCCGTTTGATGACTTCGCCGGTATCAACGGGAAGTTCTTTATTAATGCTGTAATAGCTTCTTCTCTTTTCTAATGATTCAATAATGCCCATTTTATTCCTCCTGATCTACTACAATGTTTTTATGGTTGATATACCTAACAGCCAGTTAGGTTATTATCCATCTTGTTGCTTAAACTGTTAGAATGTATGAAGCAATCGGTATATCGGCTTCCTTTTCTGGACTTCGCGTCCGTTAATTAGACTGATAGCCAGCTCCTCGTTCGCAGTGTTCGTTTTATGCAGGTTGAACTGCCTCTAAGGTGCGTTCGTGTCACACCACAGTAGATAGAATAGGCAATGAGTAAAACTGGTACTGACCCATTGCAATTATTATTCTAAAGAAGTGACATATATATGAACGCAGTCGGTATTGATGTTTCCAAAGGGAAAAGCATGGTTGCCATCCTCCGTCCGGGTGGATCAATTGTCTCCAAGCCCTTTGTGGTTCGCCATTTATCCGGAGAATTACAGTCCTTTATTCAACAGATTAAATCTCTGGAAGATGAGACTCGTATTGTCATGGAACACACGGGGCGCTATTATGAGCCAATCGCACGTGAGCTTTCAGAGGCAGGTCTCTTTGTAAGTGCCATTAATCCCAAACTCATTTGTGACTTTCAAGATGAAGATAATCCGCTTCGTAAAGTCAAGTCTGATAAAGCGGATGCTGTTAAAATAGCTCGCTATGCTCTTGACAGATGGCAGAAATTAAAACAATATGGTTCTATGGATGAAATACGCAATCAGTTAAAAACTATGAACCGTCAGTTTGCTTTCTACATGAAACACAAGACTGCTATGAAGAACAATCTTATTGGTATCCTCGACCTGACCTATCCCGGGGTAAATGCCTACTTTGACAGCCCTGCCCGTGAGGACGGCAGCCAGAAGTGGGTCGATTTCTCCACTACTTACTGGCATGTAAACTGTGTTTGTAAGATGTCCCTCAATGCTTTTGTCGAGCACTACCGGAAATGGTGCAGCCGTATGAAGTACAACTTCAGTAGATCAAAAGCTGAAGAAATCTACGGAACAGCAAAGGAACTTGTTCCTGTACTTCCTAAGGACGAAACAACCAAACTTATCATCAAACAGGCGATTGACCAGTTAAATACGGCTTCTCAGACAGTTGAACGGCTTCGCTCTCTTATGAATGAGACCGCTGCCAAACTACCCGAATATCCTGTTGTTATGGCTATGAAAGGTGTTGGATCTTCTCTTGGCCCCCAGCTTATGGCTGAGATTGGAGATGTTACACGCTTTACCCATAAAGCCGCCATTACAGCATTTGCGGGTGTTGATCCCGGCGTAAATCAATCCGGTGATTATGAGCAAAAGAGCGTTCACGCTTCCAAGCGAGGCTCACCCACGCTGCGTAAAACCCTATTTCAGGTCATGGATGTTCTTATCAAAACAAAGCCACAGAACGACCCTGTATATCTGTTCATGGATAAGAAACGTGCACAGGGTAAGCCTTACTACGTTTACATGACTGCCGGTGCGAACAAGTTCCTTCGAATTTATTACGGACGTGTAAAAGAGTATTTATCTTCACTTCCGCAATAACCATTACCTACCTATCTTTTTTAGACCAGCAATAATCGGTGGTCTATTTCCAATGTCCAAAAATCCACATAAAACTTTTTACCTGAAATCATCAATTTACTATTGACTTTTTCTTTGCAGGCTAATTATAATATTTTATTAGTTATCATAAGACATTTTCTTTTGTAAGAACGTTCCCTGATCCAGATCTGTAAAAGCTTTTTGCAATTCAGCTTTCGTATTCATTACAATGGGACCTCCCCAGGCGATAGGCTCTCCTAATGGCTCTGAGCTTATAAATAACACCTGGGCATTCATCTCAGTGCTTTTTAACTCGACCGTGTCTCCAGAGGTAAGCTTTGCTGCAGTCTTCTCTCTCACCAGTTCCCCTCCGACAGAAACCTCTCCGGACAGGGTAAAGATCATAACCGAGCGGTTTGGATCCGTATCTATGGAAATGGAAGCGTTAGGATCAAGATGAATATCGTAGTAATCCAGAGGAAGATATCTGCCCATGTATCCGTTACTGGACTTGTATTGCCCGGCAAGCAGTCTCAGTTTTCCATTTTCAAGAGTGATCTCTTCAATCTCATTATTTTTTATGCTGTGGTAGGAAGGGGCGGTCATCTTATCCTTTGACGGCAAATTCAGCCACAGCTGCACTCCAAGCATTCGTTCTGATGCAGGTAGTTTCTCTTCATGCAGGATTCCGGAACCTGCTGTCATCCACTGGACTTCTCCGTCGGAAATAGAATCTTCATTTCCTAAACTGTCCCTATGAACCATCTGCCCACGGTATACATAACTGATTGTTTCAATGCCCCTATGCGGGTGCATGGGGAATCCGGCTGTGTAATCATCGGGATTTGTGCTGTCAAAGGAATCCAGCATCAAAATGGGATCGTATTCTTCCATTGTTTCATGTCCTAATACCCTGACCAGGTTTACTCCGGCACCATCCTGGGTTCTAAAGCCTCTAACCTGTCTTTTAATCTTTCTCTCCATTAATCTCATCTCCATATTTTTTTAATAACATTGCCAATTGTTCTTTTTCTTCATCTGTCCAATGAGCCATTAACTCTATAATCCTGGCTTCATTTCTTGGGTAAACCTGACCAATCAACTCCTGTCCCTGAGCTGTGATATGGAGAATGCATCGCCTCTTATCCTTGCTGTCTGCTTTCCTTATAAGATACCCTCTTTTCTCAAGGTTATTTATAATAAGAGGAATGGTTCCGCTGGAACTTAGGATCTTTTCCTGTACTTTGCCGATGGTCATGTCACCTTTGTGGTATAGTGCCTCTAATACGGCAAATTGGCCCATGGTAAGATTGTATTCTGAAAAAATCTTGGTTGATTGGCGGTCAATGTAGTTTACGGCCCGATGGAGGCCTATTAGGATTTTTAACTCTGTCTTTGCCATTGCTTCTCCTATATTATCTCTATGTAGTTATATATTACTCTATGTAGAGATAAAATGCAAGAGGGTATTTAATTATTTTTATAAGCTCTTTTTCTTCTGGTTGATTACGCCAGTCAGTATCTGCCTAAAGCGACATATATTGCATATAGGTATAAACGTTGAAATTATCCGCTTTAGCAGTCCGAGTACCGGCTCCTTTTGGCATATCTGCAAATAGCCAGCTTTTATCTACCAACTGGGCGGATGGCATTCTCAGCTGCATTATTAGAAATGTAACATCTTCCGACAAGAAGATAATTCTCCATGTAA
>DEYX01000342.1:10460-10797 GCA_002365025.1 Hungatella sp. UBA3147
GGAAGGCTGGTAATCGTAAAGAGGATTGGTTCCTTTTCATTATAACCTGTTCGACTAAGCCAAATGTAAGATTTCGTTTGCGGCTTCTTACATTCTTCCTTCCATACCTGTATTGGAGTATCATCGCAGTGAATGATATCCCTTTCCATGAGTTTCTTACGTAGATAACCTGTGACCGGCAAAACATAATCCTGAGAACATAAATAATATTTAGTTTGCTCCAGTGTGGAGGAAACTCTTAATGCTCTGCTCGCTAAAGAAGCAGATGAATTGGTGAACGCCGAAAAGTATGAGCGTTCTGGGTGCGTCAAGGGTACCGATCCGGTCATTATCAAAG
>DEYX01000023.1 GCA_002365025.1 Hungatella sp. UBA3147
CGAGGTGACTAATATTTCCATTATCAACAGGACCAGGCTGGGAACGAAAATGGGCCTTGTATCTCCCGCTATGTACGCGGATGATGCGGTGCTGGTCCCGGAGCTTTTACACGGACTTCCCTTTGGCGTATTTGCAGCCAGCTCCATTGATGCTCTGGTTCACGCCGTGGAATCCAGTTTATCTCCTAAAGCCACGCCTTATTCGAAGCTGTTTGGATACAAAGCCATTGAAATGATCATTAAGGGGTATCAGAAAATAGCGGCTGACGGAAGAGAAGCGTTAAAACCTCTGATGAAAGATTTCCTGATCGCCAGTAATTATGCGGGAATTGCTTTTGGGACTGCCGGATGTGCGGCAGTTCATGCCACCAGTTATCCTCTGGGAGGTAGTTATCATGTGGCTCATGGGGAAAGCAATTATGCCATGTTCACCGGAGTGCTGAAAAACTATATGGAAATACGCAGGGATGGGGAAATCGCAGTCTTAAATCAGTGCATTTCAGGACTTTTGGGTTGTGGGGAGGAAGAGGTCTATGAAAAGCTTGACGAACTGCTGGGAACGGTCCTTCCTAAGAAATTCCTGCATGAATACGGAGTAAAGCCGGAGGAACTTCCGATGTTTGCAAAGAGCGTTATGGAGCGTCAGGGGAGGCTTATGGCCAACAATTTTGTACCTCTGGACGAAGCGCGGGTTTTAAAAATTTATAGGGAATTATATTAATTTCGGATCTTAAAGGAGGAAAAAGCAATGGCATTGATGACAGGGGAAGAATATGTGGAAAGCATGCGCAATATGAAACTGAATGTTTATATGTTCGGGGAGAAAATTGACAATGTGGTTGACAACCCGGTTTTGCGTCCATCCCTTAATTCGGTAAAAGCGACCTATGGTCTGGCACAGTTGCCGGAATATGAGGATCTGATGACCGTGACCTTGGAGGATGGCCGGAAGATCAACCGTTTTGCCAACATACACAGGAATACGGATGATTTGATAAAAAAGGTAAAGATGCAGAGGCTCTGCGGCCAGAAGACAGCATCCTGTTTCCAGCGGTGTGTGGGAATGGACGCATTTAATGCAGTATGGTCCACCACCTATGAGATAGATAAGAAGTATTCCACCCATTACCATGAAAATTTCAAAAGTTACCTCCGCATGGTCCAGGACCGCGACTTTACGGTGGATGGTGCAATGACCGACCCAAAGGGTGACAGAAGTCTGGCTCCACATGCCCAGCCGGATTTAGATTTATATCTTCGGGTGGTGGAGCAGCGTGAGGATGGGATCGTAGTCAGAGGGGCAAAGGCGCATCAGACGGGTATCATCAATTCCCAGGAAGTAATTGTCATGCCTACTGTAGCCATGGGGCCGGAAGATAAGGATTTTGCCGTATCATTTGCTGTGCCCACGGACGCAGAAGGAATTACCATGATAATCGGCAGGCAGTCCTGCGATACCAGAAAGCTGGAAGGTTCTTCCATGGATGTGGGAAACAGTGAATTCGGAGGCGTGGAAGCCCTGGTTGTATTTGACGATGTGTTTGTCCCCAATGACAGGATCTTCTTAAACGGGGAACATGAGTTTGCAGGCATGCTGGTGGAACGCTTTGCAGGCTACCACAGACAGTCCTATGGCGGCTGCAAGGTGGGAGTGGGAGATGTTTTAATCGGTGCCGCCGCACTGGCTGCAGATTATAACGGAGTGCCGAAAGCTTCCCATATTAAGGATAAACTCATCGAAATGGTTCATTTAAATGAGACCCTCTATTGCTGCGGAATTGCCTGTTCCGCGGAAGGCACACCTACAGAATCCGGAAATTATCTGATTGATCTTTTACTTGCCAATGTCTGTAAGCAGAATGTTACCAGGTACCCCTATGAGATTGCACGTCTGGCGGAAGATATTGCTGGGGGATTTATGGTGACAGCACCTTCTGAAAAGGATTTAAGAAGCCCGGTCGTCGGCCCCATGGTGGAGAAATACTTAAAGGGAACGGCTGGAGTTTCTACGGAAAACCGCCTTAAGATTCTGCGCCTGATCGAGAATCTGACCCTTGGAACCGCAGCTGTGGGTTACCGGACAGAATCCATGCATGGAGCCGGTTCTCCCCAGGCCCAGAGGATCATGATATCCCGTCAGGGCAACATTGGAAAGAAGAAAGAGCTTGCAAAAGAAATTGCAAAGATCCGGGATTAAGGCAGGGCCTAAATAGATGTCAACAGGGAGGTTTGGGAGTGTGAACTGGAAAGAACTATATGCGTCAAAGCTTAAAACGATGGAAGAGGCAGTAAAAATCATTAAGTCCGGCGACCGGGTGGTCATCAGCCATGCGGTGGGAGAGCCGGTGAAACTTGTGGATGCCATGGTGGACTATGTTGTAAAAATGGATTTGAGAGACATTGAGATCAATCAGCAGATCGATATGGGGCACTCTCTTTATGCCCGGCCGGGAATGGAAAAACATTTCAGGCAGAACAGCTTTTTTCTGGGGGCCAATACCAGAGACTGTGTCAACAGCGGCCGGGGAGATTTTACACCCTGTTTCTTTTACCAGATACCGGATTTGTTCCGTTCTTTCTTAAAGCCGGATGTGCTTTTAGCAACCTTCTCCCTGCCGGATGAGCACGGCTACTGCAGCTTTGGTGTGGCCTGTGATTATACCAAGCCGGCTGCGGAGATCGAGGGAGTAAAGGTGATAGGGGTACTAAATCCCACCATGCCAAGGACACACGGAGACTGCTTTATCCATATCAGGGACATTGACGTGATCGTGGAAGACGATACGCCGGTGACGGAGCTGTTAATCCCCGAGAGCGGTGACGTGGAGCTGGCCATTGGAGAGCATATTGCTTCTTTAATAAAGGATGGGGACTGCTTACAGCTTGGAATTGGGGGGATTCCTGATGCTGTTTTAAAATTCCTGGGAGGCAAGAAAAATCTGGGGATCCATTCGGAGATGCTTTCTGACGGCATTGTGGATTTATATGAGAAAGGCGTTGTTAATTGCAGTGCCAAGAATTTTAATCCGGATAAAATGGTGGTGTCCTTCCTTATGGGAACCAGGCGGTTGTATGATTTTACAGATAACAATCCCTGCATTTACATGGCTCCGGTGGATTATGTCAATAACCCCGGGATCATTGGACGCAATGATAACATGGTATCCATCAATTCATCCCTGCAAGTGAATCTTATGGGAGAGGCATGTTCGGAGGCTATGGGCCTAAAGCAGTTTTCCGGTATTGGCGGGCAGGTGGACTTTATCCGTGGAGCCGCGTTCTCAAAAGGCGGGCGTTCCATCCTTGCATTTTCATCCACTGCCAAAAAGGGTACCATTTCCAGGATTGTCCCCTATTTGACTTATGGGGCGACTGTAACCACGTGCAGAAATGACGTGGACTATGTTGTGACGGAATATGGGATTGCCAGAATGAAAGGGCATACCCTAAGAGACAGGGCCCGTCAATTGATCCGGATTGCTGCTCCTCAGTTCCGGGAGGAGCTTGCGGTGGAATTTGAAAAACGTTTTGCTGAAAGATACCTGGAGGTGTAGGAATATGGACTGGAGAGAAATATATGCCTCAAAGTTAAGAACGCCGGAAGAGGCTGTGAAGGAGATCCATTCCGGTGATACGGTTCTGATCGCTCATGCGGCTTCAGAGCCCGGGATTCTTGTAAATGCCATGGTGGATTATGCGGTTGAGCAGGACTTGAGGACCATACGCATTGTCCAGCAGCACGATCTTGGGCCCTGTAAGTACTTAGGACCTGGAATGGAGCGGCATTTCAGCTTTAACAACTTATTTGTAGGCCCTGCCAGCAGAAACCACATCGCGGCGGGAAAAGGGGATTATACGCCCTGCTTCTTTTATCAGATACCAGATTATGTGGTAAATGTGGAGCCTGCGGATGTATTTTTAGTCACCTTATCTCCGCCGGATGAGCATGGTTTTTGCAGCTATGGCATTTCCTGTGATTTTGCAAAGGAAGCAGGACAAAACCCAAAGACCAGGGTGATCGGGTCTGTGAATCCCAATATGCCCAGGGTCATGGGGGACAATTTTATCCATGTCAGCAGACTGGCGGCCATTGTGGAAAGTAACGAGCCGGTTCTTGAACATGGAAATTCCATGATAGGCGAAACAGAGGCTTCCATCGGAAAGCACATTGCTTCCCTTGTACGGGATGGAGACTGCCTCCAGCTTGGAATCGGCGCCATACCGGATGCGGTTTTAAGGTGTCTGGACGATAAAAAGGATTTGGGAATCCATTCCGAGATGGTATCTGACGGAGTGGTGGATTTGTATGAAAAAGGAGTCATTACAGGAAAAAAGAAGAACATTGACAAAGGGAAAATGGTCGTTACTTTTATGCTTGGAACAAGAAGGCTGTATGACTTTGTAAATGACAATCCGGCCGTGTCCTTAATGCCTGTGAGCTATGTAAATGATCCCTTTGTCATAAGCCAGAATGATAACGTGGTATCCATCAATTCTGCGCTGCAGATCGACTTGATGGGGCAGGTATGTGCAGAGGCCATTGGATTGAAGCAATATTCCGCAGTGGGAGGACAGGTGGATTTTGTGAGAGGTGCAGCTGCTTCTAAGGGTGGCCGCTCCATTATTGCATTCCCTTCTGTCACAAAAGGTGGAAGTGTATCGAAAATCGTTCCTTTCCTTTCGGAAGGAGCAGCCGTGACGACCAGCAGAAATGATGTGGATTATATTGTGACGGAACAAGGGATCGCCCGTATGAAAGGAAAGACGTTAAGGGAACGGGCCAGAGCGTTGGTTAAGATTTCCCATCCGGATTTTCAGGAAGGACTTAAAGAAGAATTTGAAAGGCGTTTTTCGGAGCCGTATTAATACGGAAAAGCCTTGTATTATCACGGGATATATGGTATGTAAGAAATACCGGGTCCTGCAGAGATGCCCGGTTCCAGGTCCGGATAGATATCATCCGGACCTGGAAGGTATCACTAGTCTTTAAGAAGAGAGCCCCAGCAGTCTCCTTGCCGCATCCAGTAATTCCTGGCTGGTTTCCTCTACCAGAACTACATCTGTGACAGAGGGAAAAGCGGCTTTGATTTCAGCCGCAATCAGTTCTTCGCTGGTGCGGCCGGCTGCGGGACATCCGGAACATTTGCCGGTTAACCGGACTTTTAAAATGTTGTTTTCCAGGCTCAGTACCGTGACGTTGCCTTCGTGTTTGGCCAAAGCCGGGCGCACCTTCTTATTGAGAATCATTTCAATCTGCTCTCTTGTTCCTATCATGGCAAACCCTCCTTTTGAAACAGTGTAACAGCAGGAAGGAGCCTTTGTCAATCCGGATACTGATACGAATATCTGATGAATACAGATAGGAAAAAACAATAAAAGAAAAGAGGGAATCGGTATGTCGGCTAATTTTGAACATTACAAAGTTTTTTATTATGTGGCTAAGTATAAGAACTTCACAAGGGCTGCCAATGCTCTTTTAACCAGTCAGCCTTCTGTGACCTGCTATATACAGAACCTTGAAAACGTGCTGGGCTGTAAGCTGTTTATACGGTCGAAAAAAGGCGTTGTTCTGACCAGTGAAGGGGAACTGCTTTACAGCTATGTGGCACCTGCCTGTATGCAGTTTATGCAGGGAGAGGAAGCCTTAAAGGAGAGGCTGGGCAAACAGAGTGAACAGATCAACGTGGGAGCCACACAGATGGCTATGCATTCCTATCTGCTGACTGGGCTTCATCAGTTTAAAGAACAATTTCCCCAGGTCAGGTTAAACATCTTCACTTATAACACGCCCCAGACGTTAAGCGAACTGAAGGCAGGGAAAATAGATTTAGGAATTATTACAACGCCGTTTTACTGTGATGAGAACATAAAGGCAGTCAAGGTAAAGACCTTCCGCAGCCTGCTGGCGGGAGGAAAGAAGTATGAGGAATACGGCGGAAAAACAAGCTACCTTTCGGAACTTTCGACCCTTCCCCTGATAACCATGTCAAACGTCACAACCACCTTTGCCTTTTTTCAGGAATTTTACCATTCCTGCGGCCTGGTTATGCAGCCGGCCATTGAAGTGGCAGGAATTGACTTAATTCTTCCGGTAATCGTGCAGAACTTAGGCATTGGATTTGTTCCCGAAGAGCTGGCCCGGCCGGCCCTTGAAAAGGGAGAGATCGTAGAAATAAAGCTGCATGAACAAATACCGGAACGAAGTATCTGCATTGTCAGCGACAGCCGCCGGCCCTTAAGCTCGGCTGCAAAGCAGCTTCAGCAGATGTTAGAAGGCCAATGTCCACAAAAGCAATGAGCAGTGCGGACTTATGGTATAAAAAAATGGAGGAGCACCAGCATGGATTTTAATTTATCGAAAAAACACCTTCTCGCAAGAAGCCTGTTCCGGCAGTTTGCCGAAAATGAAGCAAAGCCCCTGGCACAGGAGACCGACGAGACGGAAAAATTTCCAAAATCAACCGTTGAACAAATGGCAAAATGCGGATTCCTTGGTATCCCGGTCCCAAAGGAATACGGCGGCCAGGGCTGTGATCCTCTTACATACGTTATGTGCGTGGAGGAACTTGCCAAGGTATGTGCGGCAACTGCCGTCATTGTATCCGCCCACACTTCTCTTTGTATTGATCCCATACTTACCTATGGGAGCGAAGCCCAGAAACAAAAGTACATCCCAGACCTGGCTTCCGGTAAGAAGATTGGTGCCTTTGGACTGACGGAGGCCGGGGCAGGAACCGATGCCCAGGGACAGCAGACAAAAGCAGTACCGGCTGGAGACCACTGGGTAATAAATGGCTCCAAATGCTTTATCACCAATGGAAAAGAAGCCGATGTTTATGTGATTATCGCTGTGACCGGTACGGTGGAAAAGCGTGGGAAAAAGATTAAGGAAATCTCCGCCTTTCTGGTGGAAAAGGGGACTCCGGGCTTTTCTTTCGGTACAAAGGAAAAGAAAATGGGGATCAGAGGTTCTTCTACCTATGAATTGATTTTCACAGACTGCCGCATCCCTAAGGAAAACTTACTTGGAAGCCAGGGAAAGGGATTTCAGATCGCCATGCATACCTTAGACGGCGGAAGGATCGGTATTGCTGCCCAGGCCCTGGGCATTGCAGAAGGAGCATTTGATTCCACGGTGAAATATGTTAAGGAAAGAAAACAGTTTGGCCGCAGCATCGGCCAGTTCCAGAATACCCAGTTTCAGTTAGCAGATATGGCAGCCAGGATCGAAGCAGCCAGGCTTCTGGTATATAAGGCTGCTATGGCAAAAGCCACGCAAAAGTCCTACAGCGTGGAAGCAGCCATGGCGAAGCTGTATGCAGCAGAGGCTGCCATGGATGTGACCACAAAGGCGGTACAGCTCCATGGCGGTTACGGATATATCAGGGAATACGAGGTAGAACGCATGATGCGGGATGCTAAAATCACGGAGATATACGAGGGAACCTCGGAGGTGCAGCGCATGGTTATATCCGGGAACATTTTAAAATAAGGAGGACTTGTTGTGAAAATAGTAGTCTGTATCAAACAGGTACCTGATACAAAAAACGGGGTGAAATTCAAGCCGGACGGCACTTTGGACCGGGGAGCCATGGCAAGTGTCATGAACCCGGACGACAAAGCCGGGTTGGAAGCAGCCCTTCGCCTAAAGGACCTTCATGGCGGGGAAGTGACTGCTGTCACCATGGGACTTCCAAAAGCAGAAGAGGTATTGAGGGAGGCTCTGGCCATGGGAGCGGATAAGGGAATCTTAATAACGGACCGGGTGCTGGGAGGGGCCGATACCTGGGCTACTTCCTCCACATTGGCCGGAGCAGTCAGAAACTTAGAATATGATCTGATTATAACAGGACGTCAGGCCATAGACGGGGATACCGCCCAGGTTGGGCCCCAGCTTTCCGAACATTTAGGCATTCCGGTGATTTCCTATGCCCAGAAGATCCGGGTAGAGGGAGATTGTGTGATTGCAGGGCGTCAGTTTGAGGACCGGTATCACGTTTTAAAGGCAAAGCTTCCCTGCCTGATCACGGCGCTTTCAGAGCTTAACGAGCCCCGTTACATGACACCGGGGGGGATCTTTGATGCGTATGATGCGGAGATTACGGTATGGGGAAGAGGGGATTTAAAAGACGTAGCGGATACGGACATTGGATTAAAAGGCTCTCCCACCCAGATCGCAAAGGCTTCCGACAAGGTGAAAAAAGGAACGGGAGAGATGATAAACGGGACCCCTGGGGAATCTGCAGCATTTATTGTAGAAAAGTTAAAGGAAAGACATGTTATTTAGCGGAAGAGAGGGGAGGCAGGCAATATGAATTTGGAAGAATACAAAGGGATCTGCGTTTTTGCACAGCAGACAGATAACCGGTTAAACAGCATTGCATTTGAATTGCTTGGAAAAGGTAAGGAACTTGCGAAGGCTTTAAATACAGATGTGACTGCAGTGCTCATTGGTTATGGTATTATGGAACTGGCGGATGAACTTGCCGCATATGGTGCCGACAAGGTGATTGTTGTGGACGGACCGGAGTTTAATGAGTACCGTGCAGAGCCTTATACCCATGCACTTGCTTCTGCAATCAGGAAATACAAGCCGGAAATCGTTCTCATAGGCGCAACTGCTGTGGGAAGAGAGTTAGGGCCCAAAGTGTCGGCCAGAATTGCAACAGGGCTGACTGCGGATTGTACAAAGCTGGAAATCGGAGATTTTCCGTTACATCCAGTTTCGGGTAAGGAGCAGAAGCATGATCAGCTTCTGATGACGCGCCCCGCTTTCGGCGGCAATACCATAGCGACCATCGCCTGCCCCAATCATCGGCCTCAGATGGCTACGGTCCGTCCGGGAGTGATGCGTACCGCCGGGAAGATTCAGGGTAGAAAGGCTGTGATCGAGGAATTTAATCCTGGCTATCATCATAGCATGTACGATACAGAGATTCTGGAGATTGTGAAAGCCGTAAATGAAACAGCTGACATTATGGACGCTAACATACTGGTGTCAGGAGGGCGCGGAATAGGCTGTCCGGAAAACTTCCGCCTGCTGGAAGAGCTGGCAAGTGCACTGGGCGGTGAGGTAAGCTGCTCAAGGGCCGTTGTGGACGCAGGCTGGAAGCCCAAGGATTTACAGGTGGGGCAGACCGGAAAGACCGTTCGTCCCAATGTGTATTTTGCCGTAGGAATTTCCGGGGCAATCCAGCATGTGGCAGGTATGGAAGAGTCTGATTTGATCATTGCAATCAATAAGGATGAAAGCGCCCCTATTTTTGAGGTCGCAGATTACGGGATTACCGGTGACTGGAAGAAAATCGTTCCGGAACTGACCAGGCAGCTTCAGGCAGTCAGGGCCGGAATATAAGGATTTCAGCCGGATTCGTTATTGAAATACTGATTATGGTATGTTATAATAATTTATATCGGTCCAGAGAGAAAGAGAGCGCAGCAGGACAACTGAAAGGTTGTCTTTTGTGTGCGCTTTTTTTGTTGGATGAATAAAGGTATCTTATTTGAAGCCATTATTTACAGGAGGGGTTGAAAAATATGTATCAGACAATCATCATTGAAGATGACCCTATCGTTGCTTCCATTAACCGACATTTTGTAGAATTAAATAAAGATATGGAAGTATGCGGTTGTTTTAACAACGGACAGGATGCTTTAAACTACTTAGAGGAGCATTCCGTAGATTTGGCCATCACGGAACTGTATATGCCGAAAATGGATGGAATGGAGCTTCTGCGGGAGATCCGGAGACAGGAGAAGGATCTGGATGTCATAGTAGTAAGTTCCGCCAATGATGTAAAGCATGTTAAGAAGTTTCTTTCGCTTGGAATTATCGACTATCTGATAAAACCATTTGAATATACCAGGTTTAACCATGCTTTGGAGAAGTTTACGAAAAGTCAGGAACTGCTGAAACCTCGTAATTTCTCACAGTCCCAATTAGATAAGCTTTTTTACATTTCTTCTCTGCCCCAGGCAGAAGAAAACAGCAAGGGAATCCAGGAAGCCACCTTAAGCAGTATATTGGATTATATGAAAGTGCACCAGCTGGATCCAATGACAAGCGATATGATAGCCAAGGAGGTCCGGTTGTCAAGTGTGACGGTCAGAAGGTACATGAACTATCTGTTGGATAAACAGAGGGTTATCAGTGATATTGATTATAACACCGGAGGAAGGCCCAGTGTTGTTTACCGTTACATAATCGAAGAGGAGTGCCTGGCAGAATGAGAAAAGTGCCGGAAACACTGGGCAGGTGTTCCGGCCTTTTTCTTTTCTTATTGGTCACATCAACAGGATAATAAAGGTATATTTATGCCCAGGGGATCGCGCTGTAGAGAAGTACTGCAGCTAAGGCACCGATCAGGGGCCCGAATAACACGATGGGAGCATATTTCCAGTTGGAGCTGCCTTTATCCTTGATGGGAAGGACGGCGTGAGCAAGGCGGGGGCCTAAATCTCTGGCAGGATTGATGGCATATCCGGTCAAACCTCCAAGGGACATACCGATGGAAACGATAATTCCAAACACAAAGAAGTTACCTAGTCCCGGAACCGCTCCTGTCTGTCCGATGCCTTTAATGGCAAATACAAGAACGAATGTTCCGATAATTTCACTTAACAGGTTGCGGCCGGTGTTGGGAATCGCAGGTGAAGTGCAGAAAACACCTCGTTTCGTGGCCTGGTTCTCCGTTGCATCAAGCTGATCCTTAAACAATAAGTAAACCAGGACGGCACCGGTAAATGCCCCTGCAAACTGTGCGGTCACATATCCCGGAACAAGGTCCCATGGCAGGCTTCCGTCTGCCGCCAGGGCAATAGTAAGAGCCGGATTAAAATGGGCTCCCGAAGCTGCGCCGAAGATGAAAGCAGGTATCATAACCGCTAACCCCCATGCAAAGGAGACCTGGACGGAACCTCCACCCTTCATGCCGGACTTATCCAGGTTAACATTGGCGACCACGCCATCTCCAAGCAAAATCAAAATCATAGTTCCTAAAAATTCTGCTATATACATTAACATACGTTTCCTCCCTGAAACTTTTATTTAGTTTTCTAATCTTCTTTTGCCCAATCAAAGGAATATTTCACAGCTCTGTTCCAGCCATTGATCCTATTGGTTCGTTCTTCCCCACTGATAACAGGTTCAAAGGTCCTGTCAATAGCCCAGTTCTTTATAACATCTTCCTTGTTTTCCCAATATCCCACTGCCAGGCCTGCCAGATAAGCGGCGCCCATAGCAGTAGTTTCCACACATTGAGGACGGTTTACGGGTGCATTTATGATATCTGCCTGTGTCTGCATGAGGTAATTGTTGGCACTGGCTCCTCCGTCAACCTTTAAGGAGGCCAGTTCGATTCCAGAATCCGATCTCATTGCCTGCAGCACGTCATTGACCTGATAGGCCAGGGAATCCAGGGTGGCGCGGATAATGTGGCACTTGTTCACGCCCCGCGTAATTCCTACCACAGTGCCTCTGGCGTACTGATCCCAGTGGGGAGCCCCCAGTCCTGTAAATGCAGGAACGACGTAACAGCCGTTGGTACCTTTTACCTTGCGTGCCATATATTCGGAATCCTGAGCGGAATCAATGAATTTCAGTTCGTCACGAAGCCACTGGACGGCGGCTCCTGCCACGAAAATGGAACCCTCCAGGGCATAATTCACTTTTCCATCCAGTCCCCAGGCAATGGTAGTTACCAGGCCGTTGCTGGAGAATACAGGCTTTTCTCCGGTGTTCATCAGTAAGAAGCACCCGGTTCCGTATGTATTTTTAGCCTCACCTGCGGTAAAGCAGGTCTGCCCGAAAAGTGCTGCCTGCTGATCCCCTGCCGCACCGCTGACCGGAATAGGACCGCCAAAGAACTGAGAGTCCGATTCACCGTATATGCAGCTTGAGGGCTTTGCCTGGGGCAGCAGGGACTTTGGAATGTTAAGTTCTGTAAGAATGTCATCGTCCCATTCTAAGGTATTGATATTAAACATCATGGTCCGGGACGCGTTGGAGTAATCGGTTACGTGAACCCGTCCCTTCGTCAGTTTCCAAATCAGCCATGTTTCTACGGTTCCGAATAAGAGTTCTCCTCTTTCCGCCCTTTCTCTTGCTCCCTCTACGTTGTCCAGAATCCATTTTAATTTGGTTCCGGAAAAATAGGCGTCAATGACCAGTCCGGTTTTGGAGCGGAAGGTGTCGACCAATCCTTTTGCCTTTAAGGAATCGCAGTATTCAGAAGTTCTGCGGCATTGCCATACGATTGCGTGATAAACGGGATCGCCGGTTACCTTATCCCATACGATAGTAGTTTCTCTCTGGTTGGTGATTCCGATCGCAGAAATGTCTTCTGCAGAAGCACCTATTTTAGACATAGCCTCCACTGCAACCCCCAATTGCGTGGACCAAATCTCATTTGCATCGTGCTCTACCCAGCCGGGTTTTGGAAAATACTGTGTAAATTCCTTTTGAGCAACGCTGCATATTTCCCCTTTTTCATTGAACAGAATACACCGGTTACTTGTTGTGCCCGCATCCAATGCCATTACATACTTTGCCATAAAAAATCTCCTTTTCCTTTAATTTTTAATCATTATAGGAGAACCCTGGCGAAAAAAGAAGAATAAGAAAGTAAAGAATGATTTACGTAAGTAAGAAACGCAAGTCCATTTATTTTACTTACATAATGTGTTCAATACTTTCCAATGATTCCGCTCGCTTCTGATATATGATAAATTATTATCAATGTGAGAGGTTGGGAGGTTTTATACAATGGTTTACAGCTATTATCCGGGCTGCACATTGAAGGCAAAGGCGAAGAAGCTGGACCGCTATGCCAGGGATTGTGCCCAAATATTTGAGATTGAGCTGGAAGAGATAGAAGACTGGCAATGCTGCGGAGGCGTCTACCCTGGGATGGCAGACGAACTGGCTACACGCCTTTCTCCTGTGCGCGCATTAAGAGAGGCCGGGGATAAAAAGCAGGATCTGGTGACTGTATGCTCTGCATGTCACCACGTGATAAAAAGGGTGAATGAGGATGTAAAGACCTCCGGAGAAATAAGGAGGAAGATCAACGCTTATCTGGAACCTGAGAATGGTTATGAAGGCGAGACAAAGGTGATCCACTACTTAGAACTGCTTCGTGACCGGATAGGCTTTGACCGGATCAGGGAAAAAGTAAAACAACCTCTTAATGGAAAGAAGATAGCTCCCTATTATGGCTGCCTGCTTTTAAGGCCTTTTGAAGTAATGAATTTTGACGATCCGGAAAATCCTTCGGTTATGGAAGAGTTTCTCCTTGCAATCGGTGCAAAACCGGTTCACTACGCTTTAAAAAACGAGTGCTGCGGCGGATATGTGACCATGGAAGATGATGAATTTGCTTCTAAGAAAAGTTCCTCTATTATGAAAGCTGCTATGGATCAGGGAGCACAAGGAATGATTACGGCCTGTCCCCTATGTAAATACAATCTGGAAAATGGCGGTCTGAAAAATGGCATTCCGGTCTACTATTTTACGGAACTTTTTGCGGAGGCTCTGGGAGTGAAAGAACAGGAGGAAGAAACGTGAGGGAAGTAATTTTAAGGATCAGCGGTGTAAACCCCTTAAAATGCATGAAATGCGGAAAATGTACTGCTTCCTGCCCTGCATTTGAAAAGATGGAATATCACCCTCATCAATTCGTGGAAATGGTTCAAAACAATCATATATCCCCTCTTTTGGAATCGGATTCCCAGTATTACTGTATGTCCTGTCTGGTCTGTGAGGAGCGGTGTCCCAGAGGGGTAAAACCTCAGAAACTCATAGAAGCCGTTCAGGTTTTAAAGTTAAGGGCGTCAGAGGGCAACCGGCTGAAACCACAGGATGTGGCAAAACGGCTGGATCCTTCGCTCCCCCAGCAGGCCCTTATGGCGGCATTCAGAAAGTACAGCAGGTGACAAAAGAAAGGAAGGGATGAATTTGCAGAAAATAGGAGTTTTTGTCTGTTGGTGCGGAAGCAACATTGCGGCTACTGTTGATGTAAGTAAGGTCGCAGAAGCTGCTAAGGAAGAACCAGACGTTGTTTTTGCATCTGATTATTCCTACATGTGCTCGGAAGCCGGCCAGCTTATGATCCAAAACGCTATAAAGGAAAAAGGGCTGACCGGAATCGTGGTGTGCTCCTGCTCCCCGCGTATGCATGAGGCCACGTTCCGTAAAGCTGCACAGGCAGCGGGTCTGAATCCTTACATGGTGGAAATCGCCAATATCAGGGAGCAATGCTCCTGGATCCATAAAGAGAAAGAAGAAGGAACGAAAAAAGCAATTCTCCTGGCAAAAGCGGCAATTGCCAAGGTGCGATTTAACGAACCGCTGACAGCGGGAGAAACCCCGGTGACAAAGCGGGCTCTGGTGATCGGAGGAGGAATTGCGGGAATCCAGACGGCCCTTGATATTGCGGATGCAGGATTTGAAGTTGACATTGTAGAGAAATCACCGACCATAGGCGGAAAAATGGCTCGGCTTGATAAAACGTTTCCTACTTTGGACTGTGCGGCCTGTATCCTCACGCCTAAGATGGTGGACGCAGCAGCCCACGAGAAAATCCGTTTGTTTACCTACAGTGAAGTGGAGAAGGTAAAAGGCTTTGTGGGGAATTTCACCGTCGATATCCGGAAAAAAGCCAGAAGCATACTGGAAGAAAAGTGTACGGGCTGCGGAGCGTGTACGGAGAAATGCCCTTCCAGAAAAACAGGAAATGAATTTAATGAAAGGCTGGATAACCGGACTGCCATTTATATTCCCTTTGCCCAGGCAATCCCCAACATACCGACCATTGACAGGGAAGCCTGCATTCATTTTAAAACCGGTAAATGCGGCATATGCCAAAAGGCCTGCGGCGTGGGAGCCATTGACTTTGACCAGCAGGATGAGAGGATCACCAGGAAATACGGAGCCATTGTGGCTGCCACAGGATTTCAGCCCATATCCGTGGAACGGTTTGACGAATTCCAGTATTCCAAAAGTCCCGACGTCATCACTTCCTTAGAACTGGAACGGCTGATGAACGCCGCCGGCCCCACAAAGGGAGAGCTGGTGAAGCCGTCAAGCCGCAGGCATCCAAACGATATGGTATTTATCCAGTGTGTCGGCTCCCGGGGGGAATCCTGCAGGGAAAA
>DEYX01000018.1 GCA_002365025.1 Hungatella sp. UBA3147
AACTACATTGATACGGCATACCCTTACCATCTGGGAGAAAGCGAAAGGATCGTAGGAAATGCTTTAAGGGATGGCTACCGGGAGAAGACATATCTGGCTACCAAATGTCCGGTATGGAAGCTTGAAAAACCCGAAGATTTTGATGAGGTCTTAGATGAGCAGCTTAAAAAGCTTCAGACAGACCACATTGATTTTTATTTGCTTCATGCATTAAGCAGGGACCGCTTTGAAGATAAGGTCAAAAAATTCGATCTTGTATCGCGCATGGAAAAAGCCAGGGAAGAAGGCAAAATAAGATATCTTGGATTTTCCTTCCATGATTCATATGATGTATTTCAGGATATCCTAGATTATTATGATGGATGGGATTTCTGCCAGATTCAGTATAACTACGTGGATTTAGAGCATCAGGCCGGAGTAAAGGGACTTAAGGCTGCGGCGGACAAAGGACTTGCGGTAGTTGTCATGGAACCGCTTCTTGGAGGAAAGCTGGCTGATCCTGCGGATCATGTAATAAAAGTATTTCCTGAGGGGAAATCCACTGTGGAATATGCCCTTGATTTTTTATGGGACCAGCAGGAGGTGAGCCTTCTTCTAAGCGGAATGAGCGACGAAAGGCAGCTTCTGGAAAACCTGGTTTATGCAGACCGCAGCCATATCGGAATGGTAAAGCCGGATGAGAAACAGGTTTATAAAGAGGCAAAGAAAATCTTTGATTCCATGGCCCTAGTAGGCTGCACCGGATGCCGTTATTGCCTCCCCTGTCCCTTTGGTCTGGAAATCCCGGAGATTTTCTCTTATTATAACATGACTGCCGCCCATAAAGAGAGCGAGGCAAAGGCCGGATACGAGGCCATGCTTGTTAAGGCGGAAGGCTGTAAGGCATGTCATCACTGTGAAAAGGAATGTCCGCAGATGATTAAGATCAGTGAAGTTATGCCGGAGGTAGCTCACGTGTTTGCGAAGCTTTAAGCTTAACTGTTGAAACAAAGGAGGGACGGTTTATGCTGGAGAAACTTGATTTATCGAAAAAAATAGATAAAGAAACCTATAAAGACACTAAAACTAAGCAGGGCGAAAGGCTGGGCCTTTTACAGCGGGAGTGCAAAGAGGCAGGAATTCCTGTCATGATCGTGTTCGAGGGCATGGGAGCATCAGGAAAGGGCACCCAGATCAACCGCCTGATTCAGTCGCTGGATCCCAGAGGTTTTGATGTGTATGCCAATGATAAATCAACGGAAGAGGAACGGATGCGCCCGTTTTTATGGCGCTTTTGGACCAAGCTTCCGGCCCAGGGAAGAATCGCCCTCTTTGACAGAAGCTGGTACCGGCAGGTGACCATCGAACGGTTTGAAGGCAAGACCCCGGAGACGGCTCTGCCAGAGGCTTTTCAGGATATTCAGTCCTTTGAGCGTCAGCTGACCGATGACGGCATGGTTATCATAAAGCTGTTCCTCTATATTTCTAAGGAGGAGCAAAAGAAGCGGTTTAACCGGCTGGAAGCCTCCAAGGAAACCAGCTGGCGGGTGACAGAAGAGGACTGGCACAGGAATAAGGAATACGGACGTTTTCTGGAAATCTCCGAGGAAATGCTTCAAAGGACGGATATGGGCTTCGCCCCTTGGACCATCATTGAAGGCACTGACAAGGAGTATGCCTCCGCAAAAATCATTACACAGGTGGCAGACTGCTTAGAGGATGCCCTAAGGCAGCGGAAACTTAGGGGAGAGAGAAAAGAAAAAGAGGTGCCGGTCCGTTCGGAGAAATACCAGAGCGGAGTCTTATCCGGCGTGGACTTATCAAAGTCCGTGACAAAGGAAGAATATAAGAAGGAGATGAGACAGCTAAAGGAAAAGCTGGAATCCCTTCACAGCCAGATATACCGGTTAAGGATCCCTGTAGTGCTGGGCTTTGAGGGCTGGGATGCGGCAGGAAAGGGCGGAGCAATCAAGCGCCTGACCAGTCATCTGGACCCCAGAGGCTATAAAGTATATCCCACTTCGGCTCCCAACGATATGGAACGGGTCCACCATTACCTGTGGCGTTTCTGGAATCATGTGCCAAAAGCAGGCCATATCGCCATCTTTGACCGGACCTGGTACGGCCGGGTCCTGGTGGAGCGGATCGAGGGCTTTTGCAGTGAGGCTGAGTGGAAGCAGGCTTATCAGGAAATCAATGAGATGGAGAACCACATGGCAAATGCCGGAGCAGTTGTCATTAAATTCTGGCTCCATATCGATAAGGATGAACAGGAAAAACGCTTTAAGGAGCGTCAGGAAAATCCGACCAAGCAGTGGAAGATCACGGAGGAAGACTGGAGAAACCGGGAAAAATGGGATCAGTATGAATCCGCAGTCAATGAGATGCTGGTACGTACTTCCACCACCTATGCTCCCTGGGTGGTCGTGGAGGCGAACTGTAAGTATTATGCAAGGATCAAGGTGCTTAAAACCGTTGTGGAGGCTATGGAGTCAGAGATAAAAAAATATAAGAAAAATTCATGACCGCTTGTTTTTTCGCTCTTTTTCGTGTAAAGTAGAAAAATAGTAAACGAAAGAATCCCTTCCAGGGTTAGAAAGAGGAATAGGCATGAATACGGTTTTAATCGTGGGCGGTGGCGCTGCAGGGATGCTGGCTGGAATAGCAGCAGCCATGAAGGGCGGTACCGTCCACATTTTTGAGAAAAATGAAAAACTTGGAAAGAAGGTCTTTATCACCGGAAAGGGACGCTGCAATGTGACCAATGCCTGTGATACAGAGGAGCTGTTCGGAAACGTAGTGACCAATGCCAAATTCCTTTACAGCAGCTTTTACGGCTTTACCAATTTTGATATGATGGGCTTGTTGGAAGATCTTGGCTGTTCCTTAAAGACAGAGCGGGGCAACCGGGTATTTCCGGCTTCTGATAAGTCTTCCGATGTAATAAAGGCTCTTACAAAAAGGCTTTTAGATCTTGGAGTCTCCATCCATTACAGAACTCAGGTGGAGAATCTTTTGATAGAGAACGGCACCCTTTTGGGGCTGGTGATAAAAGAGGCCGGGAAAAAAGCAAAGGTGTACGGAGATTCCGTGATCGTAGCCTGCGGCGGATTGTCCTATCAGGCCACCGGCTCCACAGGAGACGGTTATGAGATGGCAAAAGAAGCCGGCCATAAGGTTACCCCTCTTTCTCCTGCACTGGTTCCCTTTGTGGCAGAGGAACCGGTGGTAAAGGAGCTGCAGGGCTTATCCCTGCGCAATGTGGAGGCATCCATATTAAACGGGAAAAAGGTGGTTTATAAGGAATTCGGAGAAATGCTGTTTACCCATTACGGGGTCAGCGGTCCGGTACTTTTAAGCGCCAGCAGCTATGCGGTAAAGGAACTGAAGAAAGGGCCTTTGACTCTTTCCATTGACTTAAAGCCGGCTCTTTCCGAAGAACAGCTTGACACCAGGATTCTGCGGGATTTTGAAGAGGCCGCTAACAAACAGTTTAAGAATTCACTGGATCATTTGTATCCTTCCAAACTGGTGCCGGTCATGGTGGATAGAAGCAATATCCCGCCGGAGAAGAAGGTCAATGAAATTACCAGGGAAGAACGCCAGCGTCTTGTCCGCGCAACCAAAGGCTTTCTTCTGACGCTTACAGGACTTCGGGGCTACAATGAAGCCATCATCACCCAGGGCGGTGTTTCTGTTAAGGAGGTTAACCCTTCCACCCTGGAATCCAAGCTTCTTCCCGGCCTTTATCTTGCCGGAGAAGTGCTGGATTTAGATGCAGTGACCGGAGGCTTTAATTTACAAATCGCCTGGTCTACGGGTTGGGCGGCCGGAAGTGCTGCCGGAGAGGAGAAATTCAAAGGATGAAAAAGGTTTATAATATAGCCATCGACGGACCGGCCGGGGCAGGAAAGAGTACCATTGCAAGGTCTGTTGCAGAAAAACTACATTTTGTTTATGTGGATACGGGTGCCATGTACCGTGCTATGGCGCTGCATTTTTTAAGAAATGGGATCCCGTCAGATGATGAGGAAGGGATTTCAAAGTCGGCCGGAGAGGTAAACGTCACCATCTCCTATGAGAACGGGATGCAGCAGGTGATCTTAAACGGTGAAAATGTTTCCGGACTGATCCGCACAGAGGAGGTCAGTGCCATGGCTTCTGCGGTTTCCGTTTACATGCCGGTGCGCAATAAACTGGTGGAGCTTCAGCAGAATCTGGCCTTAGAAGAAAATGTCATCATGGATGGCCGGGATATCGGAACCTGCGTGCTTCCGGAGGCGGACTTAAAGATTTATTTAACAGCCAGCAGCCTGGTCCGGGCAAAAAGGCGGTACGAGGAGCTTAAGGCAAAGGGAGAGGAATGCAGCCTTGATGACATTGAAAAGGATATCATTGAACGGGATTCCCGGGATATGAACCGGGAGAATTCTCCCCTTAAGCAGGCAGAGGATGCAGTCCTTTTAGATTCTTCCGCCATGACCATTCCTCAGGTAGTGGACCGGATTCTTACACTTTTTCAGGAAAGAAAAGCAGAAGGAGGAAGCCTATGGAAGTGATTGTTGCCAAATCCGCCGGGTTCTGCTTTGGAGTAAAGCGGGCGGTGGAACAGGTTTATGAACAGCTGAAAAGAGATGACAAACCCATCTATACCTATGGCCCCATCATTCATAACGAGGAAGTGGTACGTGATTTAGAAGAAAAGGGAGTAAAGGTCATTCATTCGGAAGAGGAGCTTGAGGAGGTCAGGGACGCAGTCGTTGTCATAAGGTCCCACGGAGTAGGGAAGCGGGTTTACGAGATCATGGAGCAAAACGGGATCGAGGTTGTAGACGCAACCTGTCCCTATGTGAAGAAGATCCACAGGATCGCTGAGGAACAAAATCAGGCGGGAAGGCGGCTTCTTATCATCGGGAATGAATCCCATCCGGAGGTGGAAGGTATTAAAGGCTGGGGAAATGACAATACTTTAGTGGTGGAAACACCCGAGCAAGTGGAAAGATTACCTCTATCGGAAGGGGAAAAGCTGTGTATTGTATCACAGACGACATTTAATTACAATAAATTTCAAGATTTAGTTGAAAAAATTTCTGAAACGCGGTATGATATACTTGTTTTAAATACGATTTGCAATGCAACACAGGAAAGACAGGTGGAAGCAAAGCGGATAGCTTCAGAAGTGGATGCCATGATTGTTATAGGCGGAAAAAGTAGTTCCAATACCCAGAAGCTGTACGATATATGCCGAAGGGAATGTAAGAACACTTACTATATCCAGACACTAGGTGATTTAGATCCTGATTGTGGAAATTCTGTGCGCAGCGTAGGTATTACAGCCGGGGCTTCAACCCCGAATTATATTATCGAGGAGGTTCATACTAATGTCAGAGTTAAGTTTTGAACAAATGTTAGAAGAATCATTGAAAACTATACGTACAGGAGAGATCGTCACTGGGAAAGTCATCGACGTAAAGGAAGATGAAATCGTCTTGAATATAGGTTACAAGTCCGACGGCATCATTCCGCGTAGTGAGTACACGGATGACCAGAATTTAGATCTTACAACGGTTGTACAGGTTGGTGAAGAGATGGAAGCCAAAGTCATCAAGGTAAACGATGGCGAAGGCCAGGTAGCCCTGTCTTACAAGAGATTGGCGGCAGACAGAGGCAATAAGAGATTAGAAGAAGCATTTGAAAACCACGAGGTACTGATTGCAAAAGTTGCGCAGGTACTTGACGGTGGTTTAAGTGTGGTTGTAGAGG
>DEYX01000019.1 GCA_002365025.1 Hungatella sp. UBA3147
ATCCCAACTGTTCAGACATCCTGTAAAATTGCTCAAATACGGACATCCGTCCGGCTGCGCCGGAATCCCTGTCAAAAAGCAGGTCAGAATCCGAAAGCACATCAAGCTTCTCCTCATATCCTGTAAGAACCTTCTCCAGTTCCTCCGCCACGAAAGCATTGTGGGACTCATTCCCGCTTTTTTTTCCATAGAGCAGGACCGCAAGAAAAACCAGGGTACAGATCAGGGTAAAACCTACTGCCGGAATGATGGCATATCCCATGATCAGACGGCGCAGCTCATCTTTGAAATATCGTCCCTTTTTCATGCTCCCTCCCTATTCTAATTCAGGGTGCTTTGAAAAACCTCTGAAAAGCGTCTAAGCCATTCCATTTTGTTCTCCTTTACCACGCCTTCCTCGTCATAAATGATGTGGATCGCCTGTTTATCCAGCAGATACACCGGTTCATTAACATCCGTCCTTACGGAACGCCTTCTAAGACTTTCAGAAATAACCGTCTGGGCATCCTTACCCGTTACAAAATCCACAAACTGCTTTGCTGACTCCATGTGGCCGGAACCTTTGATGATGCATACGACATCCGGTTTGGATATAACCCCCTCCTTCATATACACCACACTGACCGGATAACCGGAAGCAATGTAGTGAGCTGCCCCCTCTTCAAAGGTAAGTCCTACCGTATAGCGCCCCTCGGCCACTCCCTGATATACTTCAGAGGAGCTTTGAAGAAGCTTTCCATTGAGGTTTTTACAAAATGCTTCCACATAATCCCAGCCAGCCTCCGGTTCTCCTCCTCCCATGGCATAAAGCATATTGATCAGATGCTCAAACGCCGAGGACGAGGTAGAAGGATCACACATGGCAATCTTTCCGAAAAGCTCAGGTTTCAAAAGGTCCCCATACCCTTCTATAGCAATATCTCCAGCAAGATTGGTATTCACCATGAGAAGGCTTGGAACATCAGTAAACCGGGTCATGTTTCCTTCCTTATTCCTGTAATCTTCCTGGATCATGGATTCATTTTTGCTGATATAAGGCTCAAACAGCTCACTTTTAGCCATGGTGGTAGACAGGGAGCCCCCCCAGAAGATATCACATCTGGGTTCCTTCCTGTCCTCCACCATGTTTAACAGTTCTCCCGTCCCTCCCGTGCATACCTCCACCTTAATCCCTGTCTGTTCCTCAAATTCAGATACAATGGGATTAATAAATTCCAGCGGATGAGGACAGTACACCACCAATTCTTCATCCTTATGAAACTCTGCGGGCACCATCCGGGTACTGCGGTCGCAGCCTGCCAGACAGCCAATGCACAGAAGGGCCGCAGCACATAAGGTCCAGCCTCTCATCGTCCCTGTTTCCTGCCCTTCAAACTTATTATTATTATTCTAACACAGTGCTACAGGATGTAAACACCCTTTGGATCAAAATCCAGATAAGCTTTTTCACCCACTTCATAGATTCTACGGTTGACCGGGTTATAATCCGTAATCTGGATTTCCATATCCCCCACCATGATCTGATAGTACTGATAAGACCCCATGAAAGTGGATAAGGTGACCAGTCCCTCTAAAATGCCCTGCTCCGCCAGGATCGCTCCCTCCGGCCGTATCACCAAAGTCGCCTCATCTCCGGAATGTGCTCCTGCAAAATTGTTTGCCTGGAACTCTTTGCCCGCCACCGAAATCATGGCTTTTTCTCCTTCTTCCGATAAAACCTTTGCATTTAAGAAGTTGGCTTCTCCGATAAAATCAGCCACAAATCTGGAAGCGGGATGATAATAGATCTCCCTTGGGCTTCCAATCTGCTCTACCTTGCCTTTGCTCATGATGATGATCTTATCGGAAATGCTCATGGCCTCGGACTGGTCGTGGGTCACATAGATCGCCGTAATCCCGACCTTCTGCTGTATCTTTCGGATCTCAGTCCTCATGGTTACCCTCAGCTTTGCATCTAAGTTGCTTAAAGGCTCATCAAAGAGCAGGACTCCCGGTTCTATGACCAGGGCTCTGGCTAAAGCCACCCGCTGCTGCTGCCCGCCGGAGAGCTGGTTTGTCATGCGGGTCTCCATCCCTTCCATTTCCACCAGCTTTAGTATATTCATGACCCGTTCCCTGATCTCCTCCTTTGGAACCTTCCGGATCTTTAGACCGTAGGCCACGTTGTCAAACACGTTGTAATGAGGCAGAAGGGCATAGCTCTGAAACACCATGGCCGTATCCCTTTTATTGGGAGTCAAATGGTTGATTGCCTCTCCTCCCAGATAAATTTCCCCTTCATCCGGGCTTTCAAAGCCTGCGATCATACGAAGGGTAGTCGTCTTGCCACAGCCTGACGGTCCCAACAGGGTAACAAAGGTTCCCGGCTCAATATCCAGAGAGGTATCCTTTACTGCATAAAACTCCTTACCTGTCTTTGGATCCATGTATATTTTTGAAATGCGTTCCAACCGAACGCCTTTTTTCTGTTTTTCCATGTTTTATTCCTCCTGTTTCTTCTTTCCTGCCTGCGTTTTTTGGCATAAAGATATACCCTCAGGGTGTTAAACTTAATCCTGTACCTCTTTTACGGCTCTGCTGACACCGAAGAACTTCATCATGGCATTCATAATGAGAACCGCACCATAAGTAATGAGAATCAATACGGTTGCATAAGCACAGGCCACACCGTAATTCCCCTTTTCCGCCTGTTCATTGATCTGGCAGGTGATTAAAAGAAAATCTGGAGTCACCAGCAGGATAATGGCGGAAATGGCTGTAATGCTGCGAACAAAGGCCGTTACCAGACCACTGAAAAAAGAATCCTTAATAAGAGGGAGGGTTACGGACATAAATACCCTGGCAGAGTTGGCCCCCATGTCATAAGCAGATTCCTCTATGGATTTATCAATCTGGCGCAGGGCAGATATCCCGCTTCTGGTACCGGTGGGAAGGCTCCGGACGATAAATACAATGATCAGAATAAGCCCTGTCCCATAAAGGCCGCTCATAATTCCGGATCGGAACAATCCGTTTGCATAGCCCCTGATATATCCAATACCAAGGACCGTTCCCGGAACAGCCATGGCCAGCATGGAAACAAACTCAATAAAGCCCTTTGCCTTAAACCGCTTCTTAACCACAAGATAAGAAATGACCATGGAAAGAAATGCCGTGAGAGGTGCAGCGATTAAGGACAGCACAAAGGAGTCCTTAAATGCCTTGATTCCGCTGGTTTTAAACATATATTGAAACCACTTAAGGCTTAAGCTGTAGTCCCTTCCCCAGAGAGTAAACAGGGCGCCAAAGGGAACCATGATGTACATCAGCAGAACAAAAGCCGCAACAATGCCGCAGAAACAGGTAAGCGGTAAAGTCACACTCTTATCCTCAATAAGCATTCTCATGCGGGAAGCCTTTCCCGTCAAAGTAGCTGCTGTTTTCTTTTCCAGATAATACTTCTGTATCAGGAACAGCACAACTGTCAGGGACAGCAGAACAACTGACATGGCTGCCGCGCCCGTGGAGTCATAAGCTCCTGTCACCTGTAAGTAAATGGTGGTAGCCAAAGTATCATAAGACCCGCCGATCAGCATGGGATTTGCAAAATCCGCCACAGACTCGATAAAAGTCACCAGAAACGCATTGCCAAGTCCCGGAAGCAAAAGGGGAAACGTAACACTGGAAAATACCTTCCACCTGGTGGCCCCCATATCCCTGGTGGCCTCCTCCAGAGAAGGATCAATATTTTTTAAAAGCCCCTTTAGCATTAAGTAGCATACCGGAAAAAAGGTCAGAGTCTGGACAATGGCAATTCCCTTAAGCCCATAGACATTAGAATCATATATGTGAAGCAGGGACCTGCTGATCAGGCCGCTCCTTCCAAAAAGCATGATCATGGACAAAGACAGAACAAATGGCGGGGATACCACCGGAAGCATGGAAACAAGCCCAAAGAGCTTTTCCAAAACCTTAGTTTTCAGCTTCACATACACCTCTACATAAGCAAACAGCAATCCGATGGCCGTAGAAGCGGTCCCCGTGATAAATCCAAGAACAAGGGTATTTTTAAATGCATTCTGGAACCGTTCCAGATTTAAAACCCTCTGAAACACTTGAAGTGTAACAGAGCCCTCAGCATAAAAGCTGTCTATCAACAGCATAAACAGAGGATAAAGAATAAACAGCGCAAGAAAAATAAGCAAAACTGTAATCATGCTGACCAGAATCGGGTCAGAAAAGAATTTTTTGCGCTCCAGCCGGTTACTCTGCAAGCTGGCCATAATAGTCCCCCTTTCGTCATTCCAGGCAGGAGTCCTGATTCCAATGATGTAAAAATGCTGCGTAATGGCCCTTTACGCATTACGCAGCATGTTCCTTCATACAGCCGGACGTTTATTTCCTGCCTTAGTCTCCTTACTGTGTCAGGAAACGGTCAGCATCTGCCTTGTCCGCAGAGCTTCCCAAGGCTTCAAAGAAATCTTCCACATATTTCGCACTGTTTTCTTTTGCATCTTCAAAATCATAATCAATGGTATTATTCATATCCAGGCCAAAGCGTACAGCCTCTTCCGGCTGTGTTGCGTTCTTTAAAACCAGGAACTGATAAGCACCGTTTTCCTTTGCAAGATCCACGCACTCTGGTGACAGAGCATACTCGATCCACAGCTTCGCTGCATTTGGATGAGCAGCGCCCTCAAAGATCGCAGTTGCTCCTACCTCAAAAGAGGTTCCGTCCTCAGGAACAATCAGCTGAATGTTATCATATCCCTGAAGAATCTGATAAATTCCGTCATGAAGGAAACCGACTCCAATGACACATTCCCCAGGTCCAACCATCTTAGATGGGCCGGAACCAGATTTTGTATACTGTGCAATGTTCTTGTCCAGCTTTTTAAAATACTCCATAGCAGCATCATGGCCCTTCATCTGTACCATGGTATTGATCACCAGCTTAGCCGTACCTGCTGTATTTGGATTGGAAAGCATGATAAGTCCCTTATACTCTTCTTTTGTCAGATCATCCCAGGTTTTGGGAGCCTCTAACCCAAGTCTGTTTAATTCTTCCGTGTTCACCATGAAGCCCAGAATCCCCTTATAAATACCATACCAGCTATTCGTAGGATCCTTATACTGGTCTCCTATAAGATTCTTGGCATTCATCGCATCATAAGGCATTAAAATCCCCGCTGCAACCGCTTCATTATAGGGGTCAGTCGTTCCGCCGAACCATACATCAGCAGAAGGCTTTCCTCCCTCCTCAGAAACCTTGGTATAAACCTCTGAGGTTGAGAGTCTCTGGAACTTTGTCTTAATGCCATAGGTCTTTTCAAAATACTGGCATACCGCAGCCAAATGCTCCTCTTCGCAGGAGCCATACACAGTTAATTCCCCTTCAGCCTGGGCTGCCTTGATCAGTTCTGTTAAATCTCCATCTTCCCCTGAATCTTTTTTCTCTTCCCCTGCAGCAGCCGTTGTTCCTTCCGCTGTCGACTGCGTCTCCGCCGCTGTCTCTGCCTTTGTAGCTGCCGCCTCCTGTTTGGAACCGCACGCGGTCAGACTGAGAGCCGCTGTAAGCGCCAGCAAAAATGCCGTTCTTTTTTTCATAATAGATATCCCTCCGTTTTTTTCTGTTACCTTATAATAGCAAAAAAATCCAAAAGCAGATACCGAAAAATCAGTAATAATGTCGTGATTTTTGAACTTATCCAAATCTTTTTTAGTAAAAATACACACTGATTCTTTATTTTAAAAATCTTCCCTCCAATGCTAAAAACTGATCCAGGATCATCCGGCTGATCCTGGCCCCGAACACGGTGGCCGGGTGGGCCGGATAATACATGGCATCAGAAAATTCCTTGTGGAACATGACGATAGCGTAAGGCCCATAGGGAGTAAATACCAGGCCGCCGTCATTTCTGCAGGCATCCATGCTTCCGCTTTTAGAGGCAACGGATATCAGGATATCATCCGTATTGTCACTGTCCATGTAAAATGGAGGAAAGTCCTTAGTGATCATGCTGTTATAATGCTGCTTTTTTAAAATATCCAGCATCTTTTCATCTGCTCCTGGACTAATAAGCTCCCCCTTTGCCAGACGGATAAAAATGCTTGCATAATCTTCCGGCGTACTGGTTCCAAGCCTGTCATACTGCTCAAAGTGAATGGGATTGTGCAGCACCGTATCCTTACAGCCAAGGGCTTTGATGCATTGGTTAATCCTCTCCAGCCCCAGATAGTCTATCATCATATTGGTTGCAATATTATCACTTACAATGATCATAAGGGTCGCCGCATCCTTTACCCTGAGCATTGCTCCCGGCTCCAGATCCGGAAGCACACCGCTTCCGTCCACCACATGTTCTTCCTTATACTCGATCATATCCTCAAGGCTTTTGTTTCCCTTTTCCACCTCATCAAACAGACATGCCAGTATATAGGTCTTTATGGTGCTTGCTGTCTCAAATGCCTCATCAGCGTGAATGGCAATTACATTACCATGGAAATCATCCAGATAAATCCCCATCTTCCCGTCATAGCTCATGATCTCCGCTTCAATTCTTTTCTCTAATGTCAGTCTGGAATCCATTTTATCCGACCTTTCTCTTAACTTATTTAAATAAGGAATCTGCAGGACAGGCTCCTGCGTTTCGTGCAGCCGCTTTTGCAGCCATACTTCCTTAGCATGGAGTTTGCATCAATGGGGCTGTGCCAAAAATACTCCCTGACGCATACCAGCTTTCTGCAAGATCCGACCGATAGTCCTCTGCCTGAGGATTTAGGCTGTTGATCACCACACCGCCGCTGCCGATTTTTCCCGTAGAATGGATATAAGAGCCATTTCCCATATACATGGCGATATGTCCCGGAAAATACATAAGATCCCCGGGAAGCATCTCATCCTTTGGAATCTCATGTACCGGAAATCCTGGTTTTATCCTGGCATCCCGGTAGATAAGGATTCCGTTTAACAGATAGCTTTCGGACGTGAGCCCGGAACAGTCGATCCCCGCGGTAGATCTTCCACCCCAGCGATACTGGGTCCCCAGATACTGCTTTGCCGTCTCTACCACCGACTTTCGGAATGATGCTTCATCCACAATCTTCTTTTGCGGAAGCTCCCCCGTCCACAGACCTGACTGGGAAAATTCCTTTTTCCTTAAAAACTGGTTTCTCATATAGCCCACTCGCCCATTAAAAAGCTCCACCTTGGCCCAGCCTTCGGTTTCTGAGTCAAAGGAAAATACCCTAATAAGAGAACCACGGAACAGGCTTAAAAGGCGCACTCCCTGAACCTTAGGAAGAGATAGAATGTCCACGTAGATTCCATCTGTAACCATAAGTCCGCACTCTTCCCAGCATTTCAGCTCATCAAGACTCACCAGTTCCATTTCCTCTTTCCTGATAAAGCCGGAATAGCCATAAAATGTCCGCACCGGGTAAAATCCCAGCTCTTCCGCCCCGGTTATCGTAAGCCCCATTCCATAAAGCCCTTCATCCGAAATGGCCGACACTGTCTCTCCAAGGCTGTTCTCTTTAATCTCCGACCGGCCTTCCCAAATAGTTGCAACCGGTATCTTTATAATTCCATAAGATTCCACTGTCATCTCCTCCTGTTCTTTCTGCTATATTCCTTCCGGCAATTTTTATACCGCTTCATGACAGTACAAATGGTTTTCCGGTTTTAAAAAACTCCTTCCGTAACAGGCAAACCCAAGCTGTCTGTCACAGGAGGAGTATATTATATTTTCCTAAGATTCCATATATGATCCGATATATTAAAAACTCATTCTTATACTCACTCAATCCTTATACAATCTTTTATATTCTTCCGCTTCCTTCCGGTTTGCCAGTACAAAATGCTCAGGCCTTATCTCCCTCCAGGAAGCCTTTTCCCATGAGTAATCATGAACCGAAGGATCATAAACCAGAAGCTTTTTCTCCTTTTCATGCTTTGGATCCGGCATGGGTATTGCGGAGAGCAGCGCCCTTGTATAGGGATGAAGGGCATGGGTGATCAGCTCCTCCGTTTCCGCCATTTCCACAATCTCACCTTTACGGATCACTGCGATCCGGTCCGTGATAAATCTCATAACAGATAAGTCGTGGGCAATAAAAAGATAAGTGATCTGCCGTTTTTTCTTCATATCTCCAAGAAGGTTTAGAACCTGGGCCCGGACCGATACATCAAGAGCAGAAATCGGTTCATCGGCGATGATAAAATCCGGGTTCATAATAAGGGATCTGGCAATCCCGATTCTCTGCCTCTGACCTCCGGAAAACTCATGAGGGAAACGGCTTGCAAATTCCGGAAGAAGCCCCACGTCAAGAAGAGCCTGGTCCACCCGTTTTTTCCGTTCCTTTTCCCCCAGTCCCTTTTCCATGTTCATCAGTCCTTCGCTGATGATATAATCCACCTTGGCCCTTTCATTTAAGGAAGCCTGGGGATCCTGAAAGATCATCTGTATTTCCTTAATGACCTTCCGGTCCAGCTCTGCAGGGATTCTCCCATTGATCTTTTCACCTTTATAAAGGATATCTCCTCCGCAGCTTGGAACGATCCTCATGATCGCACGGCCAATGGTGGTTTTCCCTGACCCGGACTCCCCCACCAGCCCAAAGGTTTCCCCTTTGTAAATTTTAAAGTTTACTTTCTTCACCGCTTCATATTTCTTTCTGCGCTCTCCAAAGGTAACATCCAAATCCCTTACATCTAACAGTACTTCACGTTCCATCAAAGCAGCCCTCCATTCCTGATCTTGCTGACCACAGGCGGCGGGTCCACCTTTGGTGCCCTGGGATCTAACAGCCAGGTCTTCGCCTTATGGGTAGGCGATACCTCAAAATAGGGCGGCCTTTTTACAAAATCTATTTTAAGAGCCTGAGGATTACGGGGAGCAAAGGCATCCCCTTTTATCTCCGCATAAAGGTTGGGAGGCGTGCCTGGAATGGAAAACAGATCCGTCCCCTTTACCCCCACCTGAGGCAGAGAAGAAAGCAAAGCCCAGGTATAAGGATGCCTAGCATCATAAAAAATATCTTCACAGGTGCCGATCTCCACAATATCCCCGGCATACATAACCGCCACCCTGTCTGCGATATTGGCCACCACTCCTAAGTCATGAGTGATCAGAATTACTGAAAGCCTGTATTTATGCCGCAGTTCCTTAATTAAGTCCAGGATCTGGGCCTGTATGGTCACATCAAGAGCCGTAGTCGGCTCATCACAAATAAGGATCTGTGGATTACAGGCAATCGCAATGGCGATCACCACCCGTTGGCGCATCCCCCCGGAAAACTCGTGAGGATACTGGTCAAACCTTTTCTCCGGGTCCTGAATTCCCACATCCATTAAATATTTAAGCGTCCGTTTCTTTGCTTCTGAATGCCCCACCTTCTGATGAAGCAGCACTGCTTCCATGATCTGAACTCCAATGGGTTTTAAAGGGTTTAAGCTGGTCATGGGATCCTGCATGATCATCGCAATCTCATGCCCCCGTATCTTAAGCCAGTCCTTCTCCCTCTTAACGGCTGTTAATTCAACAACGTTCTCCCGGTCGTCTGCCCCGGAATAAACAGCACTTCCACCATCCACATACCCATTTCTCTCCAAAAGACCCATAAAGGATTTGGTAAAAACAGACTTTCCGCTGCCCGATTCCCCTACAATAGCCAGAATCTCCCCCTTATATAAATCCAGAGAAATCCCCCGAATGGCATGGAGGGTTTTTCCCCTTAATTCAAATTTGATGTCCAGATCGTTTACCTCTAAAATCTTTTCCTGGTTCATGCTGTCTCTCCTTACATGTGATTCTTGGGATCAGCGGCATCCGAAAAGGCATTGCCGATAATATAAAACGATATGGTAACAAAGGAAAGGAGGATTGTCGGGTAAACCAGCTGATAGCGCAATGCAGGGGTAGTGATCAAAGCCCGTCCTTCGTTGATCAGATTGCCAAGACTTGGAATATTCACCGGAAGTCCCAAGCCAATGTATGTAATAAACACTTCGTTTCCGATAGCAGCCGGAATGGTCAGGGCCATGCGCAGCATGATCACAGACACCAGATAAGGAAGCAGGTTTTTTAAAATAATCCTGCTGACAGGTGTTCCCAGGCAGCGGCTGGCAACATTATAATCCCTGTCCCGGATAATAAGGATCTGATTCCTGATAAATCTGGCCATCTGAATCCAGCCGGTCAGGCACATGGCAAACACCAGAGTCTTAACACTGGGTTTTAAAATATAAGAGATCAGGATCAGAACAATGGTATTAGGTATGTTGTCAATGATATTGTAGATTTCCGTAAGAATGAAATCCGCCTTTCTCACATAGCCCCAGATCACTCCCACAGTTATGCCGATGACCGCTTCCGCCAGGGCCACGGACAGACCGATGATCAAAGAAGTTCTGGTTCCCGCCCAGATCCTTGCCCATAAATCCTGTCCAATGGAATTGGTTCCCAAAATAAAGTCTTTTCCCGGAGGAATGTTACGAAACTGCATCCCCTTTGCATCATTGATGATCATATTAGGATCATACTGCCCCGGCAAATAGGGCTGGATAAATGTAAACGCCAGGAGAAGAATCAAAAGCACCAGAAGGACAAAGGCTCCCCGGTTCTTTAAAAACGCATGGAAGGTGCTGTACCAGTAGGAATAATTACTGTATCCTGTTTTCTCCGCTTCCCTTTCGTTAAAGCCTGCAAAGGAAAACAACGACCCTTCCTCTATCGTTTCCATAAATTCCGATTCTTTTGTATGACGATAAGAAAACTGCTTCATCATCTGTCACCTTCTTTCTTTGCCAGACTAATTCTGGGATCCAGCAATACCATAAGAAGGTCGCCCAGTAAAAGTCCCAGAACACCTACGCAGGCATAGAGCAGGACAATGCCCTGAACCATGGTATTATCATGCTTTTTAATCACCGTTACAAGAAGCCCTCCCATTCCCGGAATACTGTACAGGGATTCAATATAAATGGATCCGATCACTGTATTTAAAAATGCAGTAGGAATATACTGAGCCAGAGGAACAAAGGCGTTTCGGAAAATATGCTTAAACATGACTCCGCCCTCTGACATTCCCTTTGCCTTAGCTAACTTCACATAATCCTTATTGCTTTCATCCACCATATACCGTCTCAGCCACATGCCATAAAAGGCTATATTTCCAAGGGACATGGAAACAACCGGAAGAACCCAGTATTTCGGATCATTGATCTGGAATAACAATCCCACCCCCATCAGCTTGGTGCCGTAGAGCTGGATATACAGAAAATAAACAGCAGCAGGAACTGCCTGGATACAGACAATGAAAAGAGTTCCGATCTTATCGAACCACCTGTATTTATACCGCGCCATCAAAGCCCCCATGGGAAGCCCTACAAGAAGAGAGAATGCCATGGACCAGATTCCAAGTTTCACAGAGACCGGGACCTTATCCTTTAAAATATCAGACACAGGGACATTGGAACGATAGATCCTGGATACGCCAAGATCACCGTTAAGAAGGTCTTTAAAGAATCGGACCACCTGGACCGGCAGAGGATCTGTAAGCCCCATCTCCTTTAAACTTACCTGGATCTGCTGAGTCGTCATTTTATCAAAGTTCTGGAAATATCCCTCGACGGGCATCAGGCGCAGCAGACAGAACACCGCGGTCAGAATGATGATCAGTGTAAGAAATGAACGTGCGATTCGTTTACCTAAATACTTTAACATCTGTTTCTCGGCTCCTTTGTGTTTTCTTTTAAAAATACCCTCGGAAGAAGACGTAGCTGCGGCACATCCTTTTCAGACGGTATTTTTCCGCCGGACCATAAGTTCTCAACCAATGGTCCGGCGTATATACCTGCCGTCTTATTTTGCGTTTGCTTCCCTGTTAGCCTTAAATTCCTCCATGGAAACATAATGATCCAAAAGATGCTGGCCTTTATACCTGAGATTTGATACGCCAAAGGGTGCATACTGGCCTTCAAAAACATCCAGCTTGTTGGCTACATATTTACTGACAGAAATGCTGAAAGGCAATACAAATGCATGGTTTATCAGACTTGATTCCGCCTTGGCAAATGCCTCATAACGGGCGTTGATATCCACCTTTATATCCTTAGCCGCCTCTATGAGAGTAAAATACTCCATTGCCGCTTCGGCGGAAGGGGTACCATCTTCTATTGCTTTTGCAATATTTCCGTACTTATATCCAAGGTCATATCCATCTTCTCCCTTTGCCTGGTAGAATGGATCGGTCCAGGTTTCCGGATCTGCGTAATCAGCTCCCCAGTTACATTTCATCAGTGCAAACTTGCCGCTTCGGCGCACTTCCGTTAAGAATCCATCCGCAGGACCTGCTTCTACTATGATGTCAATGAAATCCGTGCCAAGCAGGCTTTCCATCTGCTGCTCCACCACCTGGCATTCCTTATCCCAGTTGACTTCGGAAGGGTTATAGGGCATCAGCACCTTTACAGGGAAGGTGACACCTTCCGCTGCGAGCTCTGTCTTTGCCAGATCACGGTATTCCTTTGCCTTTGCCTCATTAAAGGACTGCCCTAGAGATGCCATATCACCCACTGTGGTGTAATCCGTTCCGTCCGCATTGAAGGTAAAGTTGGCCGGTGTAATGGAATTGATTATAAAATCGTCAGGAGCTGCCGGCTCCAGAACTGCCACTTCTTTTGTCTTATTTAAGCCTGCAAATAATGCCTTGCGGAAATTCTCATTATTCACCGCTTTTCTCCAGTTATCCGGTTCATACTGGGCATCGAACTGCGGATTAAAATTAAAGCTGTAGAAATAGGAGTAACTGGTTTTGGGCCTTTCACGGCTGATCAGATTCTTGGTGTCCTCGCTGTTCATCATGTTATCCAGAATGTCAGCGGAAATCTCCGCATAATCAATTTCCCCACGCTTTACCATTTCTGGCCCGATGGTATTGTATTCCGCATTATAGATCTCTTGAATCTCATTTATGTAAACCAGATCCGCATCATAATTTACAGCATTCTTTTTATATACATGCTTCTCCTGGGGAGAAAACTCCTCCAGATAAAACGCACCATTATAGTACATCTTATCCGCACCCGTACCGAAATCCTTTCCCAATTCCTCAAGCTGCGGGCCATAAGCAGGCATATATACTACGTAGGCCAGGGAAGAAAGAAAATATGGAACTTCCTTTTCCAGAGTATAAGTAAGGGTATGTTCATCAACCGCCTTTACTCCTACCTCTGAATAATCAATGGACTCCCAGACCTTTCCGTCCTTATCCACTCCGCCGTTATATACCAGACCATTATAATATTTCTCCGCATTGGCTATAATTCCAAAAAGGTTCTGAACGTTTGCACTTTCATACTCAGGAGTCAGCTCATATTTCATGGCATCAACAAAATCCTGGGCAGTTACATCGGCCACTTCCGCTCCGGTATTGTCCACCCATTTCGCTTCCCGCAGCTTAAAGGTCCATGT
>DEYX01000263.1 GCA_002365025.1 Hungatella sp. UBA3147
TGGCATATTTGTTCAATGTCTGTACCTGCTCGATCAACTGGGGATCGTCAGCAGGAATCTGAGGCCTTACATAAGCCCCAAGCTCTTCTAAGGAAATTTCCGGGATTAAGCCCATCACAGCTTCGGAAATTCCTGATTTCACCTTCTCCGGGTCAAGCTGGTTTCCTTCCTTGGCAGCTATAATGTGGTAGCCCTGTCCTGATACATAATCGGACAAGTGTGCGTTTTCCGGCTTTTCCACAAGTTCATCCTTTAAACAGTCCAGGCCTGAAACAGCCGTTTCAAATTTGTCCTGGTCATACTGTATCATGGTTCCTATATCAAATTCCTGGGGCGTTTTCGTATGTTTCAGCCATTCATAAGTCTTCTGGTCTGCCAAAAGCTTTTCAAGGCTTCCGTCAAAAACTGACTCAAGGCCAATATCCCGTCCATTTATCTCTTTTGTGCTTCCTCCTCTTTCCCCGATTGACAACACATAGTTCTGTGTGACGGAAGCAATCGACTTCTTTACTTCTTCAACAGATTTCTTTGATGCATCCATTCCATTGATCGTGGTGTTGGGGAAAAACACCTTCTCATACTGCTTGCCCGTCTGAAGATAGACAAGAGCCGCAATCAGCGCCGCTGCAGCTACAGTCCCGCTTCCAATTGCTGCCAAGCCCTTTAATCCAAATGGCTTTTTCTTTCTGCTGCGCGGTTTTACATTTTCCATTTACTATCTACCTCTTTACCAGCCTTTTTATTCAGTATTCATTATACATGAAAACCGCGAAATTTGTCTAAATTTTTACGGTATTTTTCTTGACATTTTTATTACGATTTTCTGGCACTCTCTGGTGACAAAATATTTCATAATCCCCCCGGCGCCTTCATAAATATAAGATTAAGAATGATGAAAAAGGATTCTTCCATGGCACGTTATACCCCTGTTTACGGATCAGTAACTTCTGTTAACCCTTTAAGGACCTCCTCTGACGACAAAAGCTGTTCTATGATCATTTCCATAATGAGTGAGAGCATCGGACAGACCAACTTTATTGTCACTCCACAAACCTACGTTTTTAACCAGCACACCTTTAACCCAGGTGATTCCATCGTCGCCTTCTATGATACAAAAGCGCCTGTTCCCCTCATTTATCCGCCTCAATTCACAGCAGTCGTCCTTGCGGATAACAGTGATGGGTATGAGGCTGTTTTTGATTATTTTGATGACGAATTGTTAAATTCATCACAAACTCTGCAGCTGAGCCTGTCCGACCAAAGCGAGACAACGATTATCCTTTCCAACGGTCAGACCTTCTTTTACCACCCAGGCGGCCATTTTCTTCTTGTCTTTTATGCATTCACCACCCGCAGCATTCCGGCAGTTACCACTCCCCAGACGATTGTGGTCTTCTGCGCTCCTGAGAAGAAAGCTTAAGTAAACCCCTGTTTCCGGCAAAAAACAAAGAGTCTGCATCGCAGACTCTTTGCCAGAGCAAAATTGCTTCAGGAGGCTATCATCCTTAAGCTTTCATATCTTCCGCTGTCATAAAAGCCCCCTCATACCCCAGGAGTTCACACAGCCGGGCAGTATGGGGCTGTTCCAGCCGGGCCTTTAACAGGCTTTCTTTCTCATAAAAGACCGTCTCCCCCGGCCCGTCTTTAAGCACTTTCCCGTGAGCCATAATAATGACACGTTCAAAGTATTCTGCCACAAAGTCCATATCATGAAGAATCGCCAGCACAAATTTCCCTTTTTCACTTAAGGTTTGGACAATCCTCCCCAGCACCGCCCGGCCTTTTGCATCCTGGGCAATGGTCGGTTCATCCAGGATAAGAACCTTAGGATCCATCGCCACCACCGAAGCAATGGCTACCATTTTCCGTTCCGACAAATCCAGGTCATAGGGATTTTCTTCCGCCGCATTCATAAGCCCTACCATCTCAAGAGCCTCAGCGGCCAGCTCCCCCGCCTCTTCCCGGCTCTTTCCTAAATTTAATGGTCCTACCATGACCTCTTCCATCACCCGGTTTTTGAATATCTGGTCATCCGGATTCTGGAACACATATCCCACCTTTCCGGCAAGCTGTGCTACGGTTCTTCTGGATATATCCTCGCCTTCAAAGGAAATACTCCCTGCATTTGGCTTTAAAAGTCCCTTTAACAGCTTGACCAGAGTGGTTTTTCCCGCGCCGTTCTGGCCGATGATTGCGGTAGGCCTTGCATCAAGGCAAAGATCCAGGTGTTCAATCACCGGAATATCAGGATTGTAATGAAACTTTAAATCCTGGATCTTAAATACTGTCTGACCATTTATCTCCTCCCGGTCTTTTATAGAAGTCCTGCCGGAAAGCTTTGAAGGAAACTGGTCCCTTAAACGCTCCATCTGCCCTAACGTGACCGGATAAAGCCTGTCCTCTCCCTCTTTCCTGCTCACTCCCAGCGCTCTGCAAACCTGGGTATAGACCGGCGGTTTGACGCCCAGTTCCTCTAAGTCATCCCTGGAAAAAATCCGTTCCGGAGTATCATAAGCGATCTGCTTTCCTTTATGAAGAAGGAGGATCTTATCACAGTAAGAAGCCAGTTTCTCCATCTTCTGTTCCACCATGATAATGGTTATACCTGTTTTTGCCAGCTTATCAACCACCCGGAATACTTCTTCACTTCCCTGAGGGTCCAGCTGGGAGGTTGGCTCGTCAAGCACAATGACTTTAGGCTCCATGGCAAGGATGCTGGCAATGGCCACCCGCTGCGTCTGCCCTCCTGATAAATCAAAGGGATTTCTGTCCCTGTATTCTTCAATATCCAGAAGCTTTAAATTTTCTTCCACTCTCTTAAAAATTTCATCCCTGGGAATTCCCAGATTCTGAAGCCCAAAAGCGATTTCCTCAAAGACCGTATCCTTTGCTCCGGAAAGCTGGTTAAAAGGATTCTGGAACACAAGGCCAACCTTCTGGCACAATTCGGCTATGGGAGTTTTCGCCGCTTCCACTCCGTCTATGAGGAGCTTCCCACCGTATGCCCCGCGGAACATGGTAGGGACCAGACCGGCAAAGGCCTGGCACAACGTGCTTTTTCCGGCCTTATTTTCACCGGCGATCCCAATAAACTGCCCCTTTTCCACCTGAAAATCAATTCCGTCAAGGGCCAGACTTTCCGTATGGGGATACCGGTATTTTAAGTTTGTCACTTCGATCAAAGCCATGTAAGCACCCTCCATACAATAGAACCCGCAATGAGCAGAGCCATCAACGACATGAATGCCTTGTCTCCTCCTGCCAGCCTGTATTCCCTTAAAAATGTCTTTTTATTTTTTGAATCAAATCCCCGCACTTCCAGGGCAATGGCCCTTTCTCTGGTGTTAATCAGGGAGCTGCTGACCACAGGCGAAATCAATGGGATAAATGCCCTGGCTCTTACAAGCAGGCTGCCTTCTGTTTCCATTCCCCGGCTTCTCTGTGCATCCATGATGGTATTCATGGTCCCCATCATCTGGGGAATAATCTGAAAAACAGAACTGATCATGTATCCGAACCTGGGTGAAAAGCCTGCCTGCTCCATGGTCTCCACCAGGTCCGCAGGCTTGGTAGTCAATACAAACGTTGCAAAGGCCAAAAGCATATTTAAGATATTAAGCCCGATCCTGGTGGCATAAAGAAGCCCTTCCTGATAAAAGGCAAGAGGCCCTATATGGAAGAGAATTTTCTGGTTTTCCTGATTAAAAAGGCCATGGATCAGAAAAATAGTGATTATGATGGTAAAAGAAAAGGCAATCAGAGGGAAAACCTTTCTGATGATCTTACCGCTGATCAAAAGACCTAGGCTAATGACCAGAAAAAGGCCGTATATCCACAGCGCACCCCCAATAAGGGGTGCGCTGACAGCTGCCAGAATATAAAACATCTTGGCAAATGGATGCAGCCTGGTTAAGTAGGTATCTTTATCCACGTAAAGACTGATACTTTTCATATAATTCTGCCTTTCCTGCTTTAATCCAGACTTGCCACTTCATCATCCAGTTCGTAAAGGGAAGTCAGTTTCTTTGGAAGACCTTTGATGATGGCGTACACGATCAAAAGGGTGATTAATTTATCCGGCACATCCACGAGGACCTCATCAAGGAAGGAGCCAAAAGCAACGGGAAGCCCAGAAGCCTGTGACCAGGCAAAGACAGCGTCTCCCCAGATATTGCCTGTTGTTCCGCCCCAGAAAATGATATTTAAAGGAGTGGAGATTACAACAGCCGTAAGGCCTGCCACACATGCGGTAAGAATGGCCCCTGAGAGCTTTTCCATACGGCCAAGCCTTGCCATGATTCCTACAGCGACACCGATTCCTAAGCTGGTTAAGGCATATACCAGAGTGATCGAATCACCGGTGGTAAAGCCGTAAATTAAGTTGTTGGCCGCACCGCAGATTCCCCCGATCACGGGTCCCCCAAGAATACCGCCGATGCAGGTACCGATAGAATCCAGCCAAAGCGGAAGCTTTAAAACAGAAGCAAAAAGCTTTCCTAAATAATTAATTCCAATACAAGCCGGAATCAATACAAAACAGGCTGCATTCAATTTGGTTTTAAATAAATTTTTCATCTCAATTTCCTCCATTTATTTTTTCTTTCAACCTTTATCCATACGGACAAAGGCCTCCAATGCCGTAAGGATCTCCAAATGCTCTCCCCTCATCATGGCGGACTCTCCGCCAGTATAGCTGTTGATGTTTTCCTCTATGGACTCCTCAGACTCCACCACCACGTTTAATATGGAGGCGGTTTTTACTCCCCGCAGTCCGCCTACCACAAATAACGCGGCAGTTTCCATATCAGAACCCATAACACCTTTACCTGCCCAGTAAGCGCAGACCTCCTTTTCCTCATCAATGTAAAAGCTGTCATGGCTTCTGGCTATTCCCACATGAGATCTAGCTCCCAATTCCCCTGCACTTTCCATGCAGGCCAGCAAAAGCTTTGTATCCGGTATCGCCGGATAGATGGAATCTGCATAGGAGGACGAGGCTCCATCATCCCGGACAGCTCCATTCACCAGAATTAAATCGCCAAGGCGGATCCCCTTTTGAAGCGCTCCGCAGCTTCCGATCCGGATCATGGCCTTAACCCCAATTCTTGCCAGTTCCTCCACTGTGATTGCCGCAGATGCACCTCCAATCCCTGTAGATACCGCCATAACAGGTACTCCTCTGTATTTTCCCTTTATACTTCTGAATTCCCTGTTAAACGCCAGTTCCTCCGTATCCGTCAGACAGGCTGCAATCCGGTCCAGACGTTTTGGGTCACCCGGCAGCAGCGCATAAGGAACGGCCTCTTCTTTTGACAGCTTGATATGAGGCATGATCTCAGCCACAGGTATCATCTCCTTTCACCTTTTTTATGTCCTGAATGTAGCACAAAGAGGCCATCCTGTCAATCTGTTGACACAAACTATAACCTGATAATAATACCTTTTTCACGAAACAGTCCGTCTATTTCCACCCGGCCGCATTGACTTATCATGTATTCGTGTTAAAATGGACTGAGAGATTTACGAGGAGGTTTTCTATGGTCACACTTCATCTGGATGACGCTGTTATCAAAAGCCTGAGCAACAACGAACTGAATGTCCTGAAATATGTCTATGAACACTCGGATGAGGTTTTGGATATGAGCATACAGACTCTGGCCGCCAAAACATCTTATTCCTCTGCCACGATTCTGCGCTTCTGCAAGAAGCTTGGGTATTCCGGCTTTGCGGAATTCAAATATGCCCTCCGTGCCGAGGAAAGAAAAGAAAATTCCGGACCCCCGGCTGCAAAAGCCCAGGCTTTTAATACCCGGATCATGATTGACAGTCTGTGTTCCAACGTGGAAGGAACCTCCAATCTGATATCGGAAGATCAGCTCAGCCATACGTTCCGGTATTTTGACAGCAACTGTCCCATCTACTTATGGGCCCCGGGAGGGATCACTTCTATTCTGAGCGACTACTTTGAGAAGCTTCTTTTCTCCATCGGACGACAGAATGTATACAAGATCGAATCCAGTAAAATGGGAGAACACATTTTAAGAAATATCCACTCGGAATCCCTGCTGATCTTAATCAGCACCACCGGGGATTTCGGCCCGACCGTACGTCTTGGCAAAATCGCCCGTATGAACAATGTCCCGATTCTATCCATCACCCCATATACCAACAATGAAGTTGCCAATTTAGCCACTGTCAACTTCCGCTTCTTCACCAGCCAGCGCGAGAACCGGGGAGCGGAGTTCACTTCCAGGCTTCCGGTGTTTTATATGATCAGCGCCATTATACGCTGTTACCTTCAGTACAAGCTGTCCGGCCGGGAACAAACGGAACAGGGGGAAAATAATGATTCCTTTATTTGAAAAAGCTCATGAGCTGCACCTTACGGATACGGAAGAAGAAATCCTTAAGTATTTTGAATCCAATCTTCCCTCGTCCGTGTATACCAATTTAAATGACTTAAGTGCCAGCCTTTATACCTCCAATGCTACCATTGTCCGTTTCTGCCAAAAGCTGGGACTGAAGGGCTATAACGAATTCAAATATCAGGTACGAAAGGAATTAAAGCTGCTTCATCCCCAGAACTTCCGTACTGATGATCTGGTCCATCATTCTCTCGCCCTGTTTAAGGATAATTTAGATCAGATCGATGAAGAGAAGCTGGAAGAGATCGCCGGGCTTTTAACCAGTGACCGGCCCATCTATATCTATGGCTCCAATTTAAGCTCCCTTGCTGCCAAATATCTCCAGACGGTCTTAAACACACTTGACTATCCCTGTATTCTGGTTGAGTGGCGGCGCCTGTTAAACGGTCTTGTGCATGAGATAAACAGTGATGCCGTTCTTTTCATCATCACGGCCCATGGAGATGCCAGGCGGTATCTGTCTGTATTCCGGAAGGCCAAGGCCCGCGGTACCATCACGATTCTGCTCACCTGTGAGAAGGACAGCCCTCTGATCCCCTACAGCACCATCGCACTCTGCACCAATGACCGGAATGAGGAATACCGTCATGTAGATATCAATCCCAGACTTGGAATCCTGACGATTGTCCAGCTTCTGATTGAACTGGCCGCCAGGATCAAAAATTCCCAGACATACGGTGATACATTTGATTCCCTGTCTTAACAAAAATAAGGAAGCTGCCCGGTTCCATGTTTCCCATGGCCGGGCAGCTTCCTCTTTATTATTTTAATATTTTAATACTTCCCTTACATTTGATGCAATTCCTTCCACCTTCGGCCCATAAATCACCTGGATATGTGTATCACTGGTGCGGACAATTCCCATGGAGCCTGTTTTCTTTAAAAGTTCATCACTCACCATTGCCATATCTTTAATATCCACCCGAAGTCTGGTCAGGCAGTTGTTCACTGCCGTGATATTATGATATCCGCCAAGTCCCTCTATGATTTTCGATGCGAGAGCTTTTTGTTTTTCTTCCATGGTGCTCTCCTGCGCATCCGCCTCCTGCTCTTCGTCAGATACATCAATGGAAAGCTGTTTTCTCGTCAGATAGCTTTTAAATACAAAATAATAAATGACAGAGAAGAACGGTCCGGTAATGATTACCCAGTACCAGTGGGATCCTGGCTGAAATACGCCCCAGATCAGGAAATCGATCAGACCGCCGCCCGTATTGCCGATAACAACCTTAAATGCCGACATCAGCATGAAGGACAGGCCGCCCATCAACGCATGGAACAAAAACAGCGGCGGCGCAATAAACATGAATGAGAATTCCAATGGTTCCGTAATGCCTGACACAATGCTGGCTGCGACGCCTGCAATCATAAGAGCCTTTACTTTATTCTTTTTCTCAGGAGGAGAGGTTCTGTAAATAGCCAGTGCTGCTGCAGGAAGGCCAAACATCATCATCGGCATTTTGCCCTGTCCTAAAAATACTGTAAACGGCCTCAGCTCTGAGATGTCTACTTTATCGACAAATTGAAGGAAGATATTCAGGCAGCCTTCTACTCCTTCATAGGTTCCGCCGATAGAGGTGGTACGGAAAATGCCGTTTAATACATGGTGCAGACCGGTAGGAATCAGCAGCCGCTCCAGGAATCCATAGCCGAATACTCCGACCAGTCCTGTGGCAGAAATCAAACCTCCCAGCCCGTCAATGACCATGGAAACCGGTGACCATAGGATCGGCGCGGCAAGACCAACAACTGCCATAGCCATAATAACAACGATGGCAACAAAACGTTTTCCTCCATAAAAGGAGATTGCCACCGGAAATGTAACCTTATGATACCGGTTATGGAGCGAGGCGGTGATGATACCTGCAGCAATACCTGCGACCGCACCCATATCCAGGGTTTCTACGCCCAGAATCGTGGATATCTTCAATGCATCGAAATTCATAAAACCGGAATTAATCATACATGCCGATGCCACAAGAAACGTATAATAACCGATAAATCCTGCAAATGCCGCAATTTCCTTTTCCTCCCTCGCCATGCCGAAAGAAATGGAGATGGAGAACAGCACCGGAATCAATGTAAATACAACACCTGATATTTTATTTAAAGTAGAAATTATGAAATAGATAAGCCCCTGCTGTAAAAACGGAACAGCCGCCTGTACCTGCGCTTTCATAAGCGCAGAGGTCAACCCCAAAACGATACCGCATGCGGCCAAAGCAGCAATCGGCATCAGCAAACTACGACCAAGAGCCGAGAAAAAATCCATTGCCCTGTTTTTTTTCATGATAATATCCTCTCCCGCCACAGGCAACCCTGCTCTGCAACGTTACATCCTGTTTTCTTATGATTCTCCATAGGAGCACATTTCATTTCACTCCCGCCAAGTTTTTGCTTCCCCTTATTTTAAC
>DEYX01000020.1 GCA_002365025.1 Hungatella sp. UBA3147
TATCTCTCTGTGGGAAGAAAACGGCGGATACTGCCTTTCCCTTTGTGACGATGGACCAGGTGTTCCAAATGAAGCACTGTCCCACCTGTTCGAAGTGTTTTATCGCAGCGATCCTTCCCGGCAGGATCCTCATCGCGGCAGCGGTCTTGGTCTTGCGATCGCCGCCAATGCGATACAACGCATGAATGGAACAATTGACGCAAAAGCTGGCAAAAACGGTGGTTTGGAAATTGTAATTTGGCTGCCAAAAGCGGAGGAATAATATGGAGAGAATACTGATTATAGAAGATGATACAGCAATCGCAGCAATTGAGCGAGATTACCTTGAGATCCATAATTTTGAGGTGGAAATTGCGACGAGCGGAAATATCGGTTTGGAAAAAGCATTACAGGGCTGCTACGATCTGATCCTGCTTGATCTTATGCTTCCCGGTATTGACGGTTTTACCATCTGCCGCAAGCTGCGGGAGACACTGGACATACCTATCCTGATAGTAACGGCCCGTTGGGAGGATATTGATAAGATACGCGGACTCGGACTTGGCGCAGATGATTACATTGAGAAGCCTTTTTCTCCCAGTGTGCTGGTAGCACGGGTTAAGGCGCACCTGGCTCAATATGCCAGATTGAAGAAATCGAATAGAACCGCGCTGATACAGATTACCTTCGGCAATATCAGCATCAACACCGATACCCGCAGGGTCTATGTAAATGACATTGAAATCGAACTGAAAAACAAGGAATATGAGCTTTTACTGTTTATGGCACTCAACGAAGATGTGGTCTTCAACCGGGAAACGCTTTACGAGCGTATCTGGGGTATGGAGGCCATGGGCGATAATGCCACTGTCGCCGTCCATATCAACCGGCTGAGGGACAAAATAGAGGAAGATCCGGGCAATCCCCGGTATATCCAGACGGTGCGGGGTGCGGGGTATCGGCTTAAGGCGTAAATTTCACAAACAGGCACCTCTGGCACATTTTCCGTGCCAAAGGCAGCCCATTTGTGAAATCTGTTATTTATGCTTATGCATATCCGCCCATCAGTTCCCGCAGCTGCTCCAGCAGTGCGCCGCTGCCGGCTATGTTGATATTGCCGACCTGCATGCAGATTCGTTCCAGACACTCTAACTCCTTTAATTTATACAGCGTTTTATTCTCATCCATTAGCTTTGCCGTATTCAGAAGTGACCGGGTGGAAGCCACTTCCTCTCTTCTGGTGATAACATTGGCCTGAGCTTTCCGCTCGGCGATCAGCACAGTATTCATAATCTCCCGGATCTCTCCCGGTAAGATAATATCCTTAATCCCTACAGTCAAAAATTCGATGCAGTATTCAGCCTGCATTTCTTTCAGCTGTGTGCAGATAAAACCGGAGATTTCTTCTTTTTGCTCCAGAATCTCATCCAACCGATATTTGCCGATAAATTCTCTGACCACCAACTGCACGCAGGCATATATCTGAGCTTCTTGATTCTTAATGGTCTCAAGCATTCTTTTCACCTGAGTGACCCGATAAGTACATAACAGATTGACTCTGATACCGATTCGGTCGGCTGTCAGGATTTCCTGGCCATTGATCTCTATGGATCTTGCTCTTAAATCAACCACCTGGCATACTACGTCTTTGGCATAAGTCCAATAAAAGTAGGTACCTGCCGCTAATTCGCCCACCATCTGATTGTCAAAATATAAAACACCTGTTTCACCGGTTTTAATCTCAATTTTCTTATAATATTTTAGCGGAATATGAGCCAGGTAGGATTTGGTGATCTCCGCCTTCATTTTCGGCTCTCTCATATCCAACATTTCATAATCATATCGATTCCAATTGTTCCAATACAGATATACCGGTTCGGTCAGCACCTGCTGTACCACACCATTTAATCGCAGAATGCCGATGTGCCCTTCAGGGATCTTAATATGTAAAACTTTATCAGCAAATGTTTGATCCTGCAATAATACCTCTACAGGCAATGTGCCAAAACCGACGGAACCTTCCATTTGTTCTATTACAACTTGATAGCCGAGCATTCCCGGATACCAGTATTTCCCGCAGTATAAGGTTTTGATAAAAATACCGTCCTTCATTAAAAAACCGCATTGGTTCTGATTAATTATATATTTCATAGCTTTCACCTCTTATTATTATTCACGCTTGTTATAGATGTTGTTTGGGAATGTAAGCCTGATATCTGCCACAGAGATGCTGCGGACCGATCGGCTTCAGCCTGGTTTCTGTTCTGGTTCCCGGCCGCCCGGAAAGCCATCATCTGACTTTCCTTCTGGCCGGGCATGAGAGCCGAAAACTGTACTGCAGCGAATGATCAGTGCGAGGCTGCTTCTCTGTTGCCATAGCCGCATAACGGGACCGATACCGGCGTCCCCGGATTACCGGAGCTAGTTGGTTATCTGGTTCCGCTGGCAGGCAGATACCATGTTTACATTTCATAAAGTAGGACACTTAGCAGGTGTCTTTTTGATTTCTCTACCATTGAGATACGGTTCCATAACCGGCAGGATTTGAACCTGCAACAAATCAATTTGAGCGATCTTGTGGATTTTCCTTCCACCTCGCATTTATATAATTCCTGCGGCATACCGAACTGTATCACAGCCGGCACCACCCAGCTCTAAATGCTGGTATATAGCAGGTAATTACCCTTTTACCACTGCGACGGTCTTTAGCTGAGAGACAATCTCTACTAAATCGGTCTGATTTTCCATCACAGTCTGAATATCTTTGTAAGCAAATCGGCTTTCTTCTGCCACATCTGCCTTTTTCGTTTTACCCAGAACAATCCCCTGTTCTTTTAAATCATTTAAGACCTCTTCGCAGCGAAAGGCAGCCATTGCGCCCTTACGGGAATAAGCCCGGCCAGCACCGTGGGAAGATGTACAAAAGCTCTCTTCATTTCCCTTTCCTTTGACCACATAGCTGTAGGATCCCATTGCACCAGGAATTACTGCCAGTTCCCCGTTGCGGACTCTGGTGGCACCTTTACGGTGAACCCAGACATTTTTATCATAGTGATTTTCCAAAGCTGCATAGTTATGATGGCAGTTAATCTCCTGGCTAAACAGGACTTCCTGGTTTAAATACTTCTGAATTTTAGAGGAAACAATATCTTTCACTTGTTCCATCATCCGGGCCCGATTTTCAAAGGCATAGTCCATAGCCAGATTCATCCATGTAATGTATTCCTGCCCTTCCTTTGAATCAACCGGCAGAAACGCCAGCCGATATTCATCGGGCACTTGTGAATACCACGCCGTATTCAAGGCTCTGGCTTTCTTATGGTAAGAATCACAGATGCTTTTGCCAAAATGGCGGCTGCCGGAATGTAACATAATTCCTAAGTAGCCATCCTGATCTTCCTGCAGTTCAATAAAATGATTTCCGCCGCCCAGGGTGCCTACCTGGTAATAAGCAGATTCAATCAAAGGAAACAGATCCGTGTTGCTTTGGTATTGTTCCGCGCGTGTAAGAGCTTGATCCAGAACCTGGGATAGCTGTTTCTCTTTATGGGATTTAAAACCTACAGGAACATTTCGCATAATATCTGCGATGATAGTCTGCACCAACGTGCCGTTACCTGTCATTACTTCTTTAAGCGTGGCAGCCTTAATATTGGTAGAAACAAAGTTCATTCCGCAGCCAATATCCACCCCAACTGCGTTGGGAATAATGACACCGCTGGTGGCAATCACGCCTCCTATGGGCATTCCCATGCCGGTATGTGTATCCGGCATCAGGCATACCCACTTATGTACAAATGGCAGATCGGCCAGGTGATACGCCTGCTCCAAACAGCTTTCTTCCATCTGATCTATATTTTCCAGCCAAACCTTGATTGGCTTTCTAGTTCTTTCATTATAAATAACAAACATTTTTTCATTCCTCCGCTTCCATTTTTTACCATGGCTATATCATAACACCGTATTTTATATTTATCATTTAAAAAAAGTTGCGAACTTAACCATTGTCCTTATATAATAGACTCAATGAATATATTTTAATGAAGCAGGAGCACAAAACCATGGCGGAATTCAATGAGCTGATCAAACATTTTAATAAAGTACGTACTTATGTACGGGATTTCTATGTCTATGGTTTCAAATCGCGGATGGATTATCCGGAATCCGGCCGGCGCACTTACGACAATGAGCGGCGACGGATTGAAAGCTGGTTTGCTGATTATATTCAGTACGACTATGATTCCAGCCATAAAAAATCGGTTGCCATCACTATGGACAGCAACCGGATCGACAGTAATCCGTTATTTAATGTATGGAAAACCAAAAGCTTTACGAATAATGATATTATGCTGCACTTCTTTTTACTGGATCTGATGCAGGATGGGGAATCCCGCAATGTGGATACCATAAATGATGAATTAATGGAACGTTATCAGGTTCTGTTTGAAATACAGACGGTTCGTAAGAAACTAATGGAATATGAGCAGAACGGGCTGTTTATGGTTAAAAAAGAAGGCCGGCAGCATGTGTATACGGCTTACCCGGATTGGCTGATCAGCCATCCGGATTTATATAATGGCCTGAAAGAAGCAGTTTCTTATTTTCAGACTGCCGCCCCATTTGGTTTTGTCGGAAGCACCATTTTGGATTCACTCCGATGCCAGAATGATCATTTTCGGTTTCGCCACGATTATCTGGCACATACCCTGGAGGATGAGGTGCTGCTGCTACTGCTAACTGCCATTAAAGAAAAACAGCAAATTTCAATACAGATCAAGCATATCAGAAGCGGGCATATAAATGAGTTTGAGTGTGTTCCGCTAAAGATCCGGGTCAGTACCCAGACCGGCCGCAGATACGTGTGTGTCCGCAGGCTGGCAAACGGACGTCTATCAACTTACCGGCTGGACAGCGTTCAGAATGTTTCACCGATTAAATCAGAACCGGATTATGACCGATACTTAACCGGCTATGAGAAAAACAGCCGCTATACCTGGGGTGTTTCCTTTGGCTGCCGCCGGGAGCCAGAACGAGTTTGCATGCAGATAAGCCTGGATGAAATGACGGAAGGCTATTTGATCGACAGACTTAATCGGGAAGGCCGCCAGGGCCAGCTGAAACGAATCCAGCCAGATATCTACGAATATACGATTGAGTGTTGGGACAGTGCTGAGATGATTCCCTGGATTAGAACTTTTACCGGACGCATTCTTAATTTCACCTGTTCAAATAAACAGGTAGAACTACGTTTCTGGCATGATATGAAGCGAATGCAAAAGATGTATGCTGAGGAAACCAGCGAAACCATGTCTTTAGGAGGACAGTAACATGGAACTCTTTTCAGAAATATATAATTGTTATTATCAGGTTGTTGCCCGAATATTGGAAGAAGCATTCCAGACACCAATCAGTCCGGCCGAAATGACAAGAATTGCCGAGAAATATGGTTACGACGAAAGCGTGCTTACCATCATTCCTCATCTGATTGATGGCGACTGGGCTTTGCTTACACCGGTCGACAGTGGTAAGAATTTTACTTCCCGATTGTCCCAGCCAGTCCGCTTTCCACTTACCTCGCTTCAAAAATCCTGGCTGAAGACACTGCTTGAAGATGAACGGTTCAGCCTGTTTTTCACTGACGAACAGTTGAAACTGCTCCAGCGGCTATTGACAGATACCGCCCCACTGTATGTTCCATCCGCTTTTCAATACTTTGATCACTATCAGGATCGGGATGTGATTAACTCCTCTTTTCGGCGGCACTTTCAGCTGATTCTGAAAGCTATAGAACAACACCAGACACTTAAAATCTCCTATTACTCGGTTAAGGGACGACTGATGGAGTTTACCTATCTACCCTGCAGGATTGAATATTCCGCCAAAGACGGCAAGTTCCGGCTCTGCGCCCTTTATCGCCGGCGAAATAGCTGGCGCATGGATATTTTACATATCGGACGAATATTAAAGATTGATGAAACAGGGTATTATATCGAAGAGCCGGTTGATATGGACCGATTTACAGAAGACACCCTTTGTCAGGAACCGATTGTTATGGAAATTTCAGATGAGCGAAATGCTCTGGAAAGAACCATGCTCCATTTTTCCTGTTATCAGAAAAAGGTTGAAAGAGTAGATGAAACAGGTAAGTATCGCTGTTCCATCTATTATGATAAAACCAGGGAAACCGAGCTGTTAATTCAGGTACTGGCCTTTGGTCCAGTGGTACGGGTACTTGGACCAGCTTCGTTTCTGAATCAGATCAGGGAGCGGGTTAGTCGGCAGCAAAAACTGATCTTGCCTTTAAGGGGAACCTTTTAGTTCGTATTGAACTTCCCAAATCAATAACTGACTAATCAGTTCCCTTGTCTTCAATCCGCTTAATCCGCCCTTGCAATGTGTCTGTTACAATTTCTTTCTAATGTTTTTCATGATAAATCCGCTTTCAGGCAAAGTGGGAATTCTTGAAAGGTTGTAGTTTAAGTCTTGTTCTGGAACTTCAAAGTCAACTTTGTTAACAAGAAAGTTTAAACTTGCTTTCATCATTTCAATCGTAATACCTTCACCAGGACAGCGATGCCCCTTTCCTGGATCACCACCGCCTTGAGGGATAAAACTAAATGTCCGGTCCTTTTGTACTTTAAAGCGCTCCGGCCGAAATTCATCAGGATTACTCCATATTTTAGAATCATGATTCATCCCATAAACATCAAGCAATACAAGAACTCCCTTTTTAAATTCATAATGATTCCAGACAAAGTCCTTGTGTACCCTTGCTCCTAAAAACGGGGTAAACGGATAATATCGGCGAACTTCCTGTACAAACATTTCAAAATAATTGTTATCACCTCGCATCAGTTCTTCATGACACTCAGGATGTTCATACATTGCTAAAGCTGTAAAAGTAATATATGTTGAAATAGCGACAATTGGTCTTATTACGTTAATAAGCTCTTTTGCAGCCATCTGCAATTCCATTTGGCTGCCATCAGGCTCTCTGTGAAAAGCCATTAAATGAAGTGCGGAATCATCTTTTACTATCAGCTTCTCTTGTCTCACATCGTCTATGATTCCCCTTATCCATTCCTCGGCTCTGTTCCGTGCTGTCTTTCCTTTCCAGTATCTTGGTCCAACTCCGCCCAGTCCATCAACCATTGCGCAAAAATCATCTGCCCTGCTTTCTACATCAGATTCCGGCAATGGAACTCCGGTCCAGAAACACGCTATCTTGCATATAACATTTTTAGCTTCGTGAAATAGTACAACTTCTTCCATATCCGCCCATTTAAGAACGGAAGCTTCCAATTCTTTCTCAAAAAGCTCCGCAAGTTCCTTTTGATGAACCTCAGTCATTAATGACATAAATAATAGTTTTCGCTGAATATGTGCTTTATTATCCATCCCCTGAATGGCATTAACTCCAAACAGTGTTTTTTGTATTCTCTTTGGCATTGCACCTTTTCGTTGAAATAACTCTTCATTATAAAAAATCTTACATGCTTCTTCCCCACTTATACAAATTGCTTTTTCTCCCATGATATGGGTTTCGAATATATTGCATTTATAAAGATCCATTCTATTTTTTATAAAAAGATATCCTTCTTCCAATATTTTTAGAGTGTGATCTAAGCCTTTATCCTGTACAATTTTCTCTTTAACTTCCATTCCTTCTCCACCTTCAGTTTCTTTTACAATTTTTTAACATTGTAGATACTTTGGGGTTTATTATCGCTCTATTATCGATAAATATTCATAGAGAACAGGCCTTAATACACGGTTTCTTTGCAATGAAAGCTAATGGTCACTGATAAAGTGTTCTCAGTTTAAAAAGAAATAAAGATTTAATATCATTAAATCATCAACATTGAATTTTCAGTTTTATCTAAACCTACTCATGCTATAGGCTCCATGGCCTCTGGGAGCAATGATTTTTTTAAAGGCGGCTCCGATTCCACCATCAAAACCCGTAAAAAATGTAGCATTTGCGGCACCAGTTCTTTCCTTAGGAACTTTAATAATTGCCATTGTCTGTAAACTGGATTGAGCTGCACCTATGCCGGTTCCATAGATCACATTTCCATATCTTATTCTGCTGCCGGAACCACCGGTATGTCCGTCTCAGGAACAGTAGTCTCAGAACCTTCACCCCCAGGTCCGATCTCAGAATTCTCTTGCACTTCCGTGGTCTGCGGCTGTGTCTCCGGAGATGTCTGGGACTCGGTTTCCGCAGGAGGCACCGTGGTATTCCGATTAATGACTGCAGGTTTCCCTTTATAAGTACTATTATGAAGCGGCTCTTCCTTTATCACCGTATCTCCCTTTTCATACACCCGGTAGCTTTTGTAAACGCCGCCGGTGGTGCCCTTATCCACTACCTTTTCCGTTCCATAGGGCAATGAAGGATCTTCTTCGTATACAGGCTCCATCGGCTCCGAATCACGAACCTTCTCAGAGCGGATTGTCACTTTTACCCCATCCTCCAGGACAGGAAGCCCCACCAGAGAGATCTTTAAGCTTTTCCCGTCAAGTGCAGCCCGGACCGCCATGGTATGACCGCTGGTATTTATAAATTTCAGGTCCGGACCTGCATAGCCATCAAAGCTGACCATCGCATCCTGTCCCTTTTCCACATAGGACGGTGCAAAGCTGTGGGCATTGCGTTCCGTGGTTTTAAAGCCGACTTCAATGATGGCATGATACAGAGTGGTGGATACCTGGCACACGCCTCCGCCCGGTTCTTCAATCAGGACTCCGTTCCGGTATGCGCCGGCGGGCTGATATCCTTTTTCCTTTGTACGGTTCCCTGTGGTATTGTTAAAGGAAAATTCTTCTCCCGGCTTAAGTATTAGTCCATTGAGAGAATCTACTGCCAGACGGATGTTTTGATTTCTGTTTTTATTATCCGTCGTCGTCGTTGTAAAGGTTCCAACGACCTCATACTGCTCTTTTGCCTGGGCCTGAGTCATTTCATGAGATGTTTCCTTAAAACCTGCCATGATTTCAGCCTGGTAATTCTCTGATTTTACCGCTTCCATCAGCTGTTCCACCAGCTTCTCCCGATCCAGAACCCGGCCGTTCTGTTCTTTTGTATACACGAAAGCTCCGCTTGTCTTATTGAAAGACTCCAGCTGGGAGTTAACTGCACTTTTATTCCAACGTTCTGCAAGCGAAGCCGCCTGACTGATAAATGGCTCTCTTAATGCCTCATAATCAATTTCATACTGCTGTGTCTGATCCGGGGGCGTTCCCTCCAATTGTTTAATAATCGTCTGAAGCTGTGGTTCTATGAGATTGTCCAATAAAACCGAATCCTTCCCGTCACTGACAATCAGCTCCCACTGAAAACGCTCATACAGCGTTTCTTCTGCCTCCATTACTGTAAGCCCGGTCAAGTTTGTCTGTCCCACCCTGGCTGCGGAAAGGATTTTATCCCTCAAGTCCGCGGCAGTTCCCTTTTCTGTCTCTCCCACTGACTGCGGGCCGTTGGAACCGGCCCTGGAATACAGATAACCTCCAGCTGACAGGGCTGCTAAGAGCAGCACGCCAACTGCTATATTTCTATTTCTTTTTATTTTTCTTCTTCTTTCCCTGTACTTACCCATAGATTCAATTCCGCTCTCCTTTCATCGTCTGCCCATTGATGCTTTTCATAATATCCTCGGAAAGCTGTGCTGTATCTCTTTTGCAATGCGAAGGTTTTTGATTCTGTACCTTTATCAGTTACAGTTTGTAACTGTAAATATATCATTTACACTACTTTGTGTCAAGAGCTCTGGGAAGATTTCATAACAAAATTTGTCTTCATAAAAAGCATTTTATCTTAACAATAGCTATCAATTCCTGTAGTAATATAAAGATAGCATAAAGAAAACATTTGATCCCTTAACTGCCATTAAATCCTATGCTTAATCAACCGATATAAGATTGTCATGCAAAATACCTAAGAGGTTTATACTTCTGAAAATTACTGTTAGGAGGTTTTCAATGTTTAAATTTACAAACTCAACATTGATCGGACTTATATTTGGTGCAACTCTGATAGTCGGATCTGTATTTGTATCTGGTCATGCAGAATTATTTTGGAACGTGCCCTCGGCATTTATTATTTTTGGTGGAACCATAGGAGCCACTATAATGGCATTTCCTCCTCAAAGGCTTAAAACCATAGGAACTGTAACTAAAAAGGCATTTTCAAATTCACATTTTGATTTAAAAAAGGATATTGCTTCTTTAGTCAGATGCGCTGAAATATCACGGAAGGATGGGCTTCTGGCTCTTGATAATCATATTGATGATTTGACTGATGATGCATTCTTGAAGATGGGAATTCAACATATCATTGATGGTGCGGATGAAGATCAGTTAAGAAATTTATTGGAAGGTTCTACCTATTTCATGAAACAGCGGCATCAAAAGGGTGCCGCAATGCTGGATATGATAGCAGCTACGGCTCCTGCACTGGGGCTTCTTGGAACTTATGTAGGCCTTATCCCCATGCTGAATAATCTGGATGATGCAAGTACGCTGGGCCCAATGATGGCTCTGGAACTGGTTTCTTCTTTTTATGGAGCTTTTGTCGCCTACGTCATCTTTGCACCTCTGGCTAAAAGGCTGAAATTTATGAATAAAGAAGAGGAAACAAGAAGAGAGCTGTTGATTGAGGGACTGGCTGGAATACAGCAGGGGAAAAATCCAAGGCTGATCAGAGAAGAATTGCAAGCGTTTGCAAATATAGCCCTGGATACGGAAGGGGAAGATGCTGAAAAACCGAAATTTCAATTTAAATCAAGGAGGTGACTGATTAGTTATGGGCAGATTCCATAGGATTGAAGAGGAATATGAGGAGGAAGAGGCAAGCTGGCAAGACAGCTACAGTGATTTGATGACTGATTTGCTTGCTATTTTCGTAATTTTGTTTGCATTTGCCATGATGAATCAGGCACTTACAATTCAGGAAAACAAAAGAGAAAAAGAAGCGGCTGCAATCCAGCAGCAAAACGATTTCGTATCGAATGTAGAAGAGTTCAACAAGCTCTATGAATACATTAAAACATATATAGAGGAAGAACAGCTTACCAATGAATTAAGCGTTACAAAGCTGGGGAACGACCGGATTTTGTTACGTGTTGCGGCTTCCGTATTTTTTGATTCGGGAAGAGCCGAAATCGATGGCGCTGCAGAACCTGTACTTCAGAAAATTTCCGAAATTTTGGTAACATACCAGGACTCCTTTAAAATGGTCAGGATAGAAGGCCATACGGATAACCGTCCAATCAATACTTATCTCTATGCCAGCAACTGGGAGCTTTCAACAAGCCGTGCCGTTAACGTTCTTAGGTGGCTTCTGGATACCTCCGGAATTGAAGCGAAAAAATTTTCTGCCATAGGCTACAGCGAATATTATCCTGTCGAAGATAACTCTACCAGTGAAGGCAAAAGAAAGAACAGGCGGGTGGACTTTTTTATAGAGGGAACAGGCGATTAAGCCAGGATTTTATATATCCATTGTGTAGAACGCTGCGTAAAATGAAAAGAAAGCCATTTCCCAACTTCCTAAAAACCGGAAAAGGAAACAGCTTTCTTTTCTATTGAATTATGTTTTATTTATACAGACATGGCGCTACTTCTGCTGAGTCCATATTCGAGGCGTCGTACCATAAACAGCCAGTGTCTATATCGCTAACCGCTTGTCCAGTTGCGGCCTTTGCTGCCAGCATAACCGCCTGATAGCCGATTTGTACCGGATTCTGGGTAATGGAGCCTGCCAGGATCCCGTTCTTTACGGCGTCAAGCTGAATGGAGCCGGAATCAAAACCTACACCGGTTACTTTATCCGGTCCCAGCTTCTGAAGGCTTTCATTGGCAGTCACCAAATTCTTTGCCGTAAACTCATTGGAAGCATAAATGGCAATCAGATCGTTCTTATTTAACAACGTGCTGGCCACGATTACGCAGGCTGCGTCATCCACGGTTGCCGGAATTCCCACGTCAATAATCACCTTTGCCCCGTCAGCCTTTACGTTGTACTTATCATGTCCTTCCACAGCACAGTTGCTTTCTCCGATCAGCGTGCGCATTTTGTCGATAAAGCCTCCGGTTCTCTCTCCAATAGACTGTGAGGTGGCATCCTGAGAAACCACACCGATTCTTACTACCTGGGAGGGATCTGTTACCTGTTCCTTGATGATGTCATACATCTTTTCAGCAGCCAGACCTCCAGCCACATAATTATCCGTTGCCGCATTTGCTACAATAGAGCCTTTTGGCGCATCAGGAACACCGGAGTCAAAGCCTACGATAGGGATGCCTGCCGCCTGGGCATTGGAAATAGCATCCATAGAAGACTGAGTGTCAAGAGCTGCCAGACAGATGGCGCTGGGTTGTTTATTAACCGCATTGTTTAACTGCTCAATCTGTTCAGCTACGGCGCTTTCATTGGCCGGTCCTACAAAATTGGTAGATTTTAAACCTAATTCCTTTGCCGCCTGCTCTGAACCCATCTTAACTGCCTTCCAAAAATCATGTTGAAATCCCTTTGCCACGATCTCCACCGAAATACTGCTGTAGTCAATTGTACCGCTCTCCGCTGTCTTCGGACTTTCGGACTTTGAGGTCTCTTCCTTCGTGGCCGGAGCCTCTGTAGAAGCAGGTACCGGAGCCTTTGTCTCTCCGGAACAGCCAATCAGAACTGCAGAAGTCATTGCCGCACATAGGAATGCACCAAGTAAACGATTTTGTTTCATTTGAAAACCTCCCTAAATAATTTTTTATAATTTCCCGCTTTAAACGGAAGATTATTTAATAATAAATGGAATCTCTTTAAGCCTTTCCTTGCTTTCTCCGGTTCAGCACATCCACAAAGACTGCTATTACAAGGACAAATCCAGTAATTAAAAGCTGATAATGAGGCTGTACCCCTATAAAAGGAAGACCGGTTTTTAAAACAGCCATGATAAATACGCCAATCAGGGTTCCTGCAATGGAACCTACGCCGCCCGCCAGGCTGGTTCCGCCGATAACAACTCCTGCAATGGCATCCAGTTCAAAACCGTTACCCGTACCAGGCATCAGAGTGGAATATACGGCCGCATAGGATACCCCTGCCAGACCGGCAAATAACCCACTGATGACAAAGGCCAGAGTTTCATATTTCATCACATCCACACCGGACAGCCGTGTGGCCTCTTTATTGCTTCCCAAAGACAGAATGTAGCGGCCCGGTCGTGTTTTATTCAGAAAAACAGCCATAGCCACAGCCAGAATAATAAGCAAAATAAAGCCTGTTGGTATTCCTGCCTGGGGAAGCCCCGGCGCCTTCAGCTTAAAAATGCTTCGAAAGGCTCCTCCGGAAGCCGTTGCCTGCGGGAAGGTTACGGTAGCTGTATTGGTGACAATAGACCCTAAGCCTCTGGTAATCATCATCGTACCCAATGTGGCGATAAAAGCCGGGAGCTTCATAACCGATACCATAATTCCGTTGGCCAGTCCGAATAATCCTCCCAGAAGAACAGCCAGAACCACGCACACTGGCATAGGCAATCCGGCCTTGGAAAACAGGGTTCCCGTTATAAGGGAGCAGCAGATACAGGATGTTCCTATGGATAAATCAATACCTCCGGTGATGATGACAAAGGTCACGCCGATTGCCATAAATCCGATATAATAAGAAGAATCCAGGATACTGATAATGGTGCTGTATTTTGCGAAATTTTCCCCAAAAAAACAGAAAAACAGGAATAACACTACTAATGCGATAATTGCGACTAATTTTTGAGTACCGATTGCCTGAAGCAGGCTTCTATGTTCTTTTTTTGCCTGATTGTTTTTGTCTTCCATTTTCATAATTCCTCCTAGTTAATTTCTTATGGTAGCAGCATGCATGATCTTTTCCTGGGTCGCCTCATCAATGGTTATTTCTCCCGTCTTACACCCCTCACACATTACCAAAATACGGTCGCTCATCCGAAGGACCTCGGTCAATTCCGAGGAAATCATGATTATTGATTTTCCCTGTTTGACCAGCTCATTCATCAGCGTATAGATTTCACTTTTCGCACCTACATCGATCCCTCTGGTTGGCTCATCAAAGATCAGGATTTCACAGTCCCTGGTAAGCCATTTGGCAATAACCACTTTCTGCTGGTTCCCTCCGGATAAATTTCTCACCTGCTGATGCACAGAAGGAGTCTTGGTCTTTAAGGCTTTCACGTACTTCTCCGCTGTCCTTACCTCCGCCTTGTTATCAAGAAACAGCCCTCTGGTAAACTGCTTTACAGAAGACATGGTGGTATTTACCACCACCGACTTTTCAACGATAACGCCATACCGTTTCCGGTCCTCAGATAAGTAGCCGATTCCTGCCTTTACCGCATCTTTAGGAGAACGGATATCCGCCTTTTTACCATTGACGAAAATATCTCCGCTATCCTTTTTATCCGCTCCGAAAATAGCCCTGGCAGCCTCCGTGCGTCCAGCTCCCATAAGCCCGGAAAAGCCCAGAATCTCCCCCTTATGAAGATCGAAGCTCAAATCCTTTACGGTTCTTCCTACATTTAAGTTCTCCACCTTTAGAACCACCGGAGCATCCTCCGGCACGCTGCTTATTGTCTTAGGCGCCTCATAAACGGTCCGTCCAACCATCATGCGAATGATATCATCCTTTGTACAGTCCTCAGTAATCAGAGTCCCCACATATTCGCCGTCACGCATGACGGTAACACGGTCCGTGATCTGATTGATCTCATCCATCCGGTGGGATATGTATATAATTCCGATTCCTTTGTCACGCAGGCCCCGGATGATCTTAAACAGCTCACTGATTTCAGACTCCGTCAGGGCCGCCGTCGGTTCATCGAATACAATTACTTTGGCCTCTGTGGAAATAGCCTTTGCTATTTCACACATCTGCTGCCGCCCTACCGTCAGGCGACCCATATTTTCCTTTGGATCTATTTTTATATTAAGCTTACGAAAGAGCTCTGCAGCATCCTCTGCCATCCTTTTGTCATCTACAAGCCTTCCGTTCATCCTCTCTCTTCCGATAAAGATGTTCTGGGCGACGGTCAGATGATTCATCATATTTAACTCCTGATGAACGATCACAATTCCTGCGTCCTGGGCCTCCTTCGGGTTTTTAAACTGAACTTCCTGTCCTTCAAAAACAATGATTCCCTCATCCCTGCTGTAAATGCCGGTTAATATTTTCATCAATGTGGATTTTCCTGCGCCGTTCTCTCCCATAAGAGCATGGACCTCTCCCCGCTTCAGTTCCAGACCGGCCTTTTTCAGCGCATAAATCCCTGCAAAGGATTTATCAATATCTTTCATGGTCAAAATATCCTCTCCCACTGATCTCCCTCCGTTCCTCTCCGTCTCTTTAATCTTGCATCAGTATATCAAGATAAGGGTTTTAAAAAAATTGAAAAACCTCCCAAAATAGGTTAAAATATTACTTTTTCAAGTATTTTAACTCTTTTTGGAAGGTTTTTTCCTTCTTCATTCTATTGGCTGTTGATTTCTTCTTTTTTCGTTGCCCTGCTTCCCAGAAAAGGAAACAGCAGCTTTTCATTTTCTTCGGTATAGATATCCCCCACAGTAACCAGCTTGGAGCCGGAGTTTAAAAACAGATCGGTTTTTCCTCCTTCTATACGTTTAACTGCCTCTTCAATCCCCAGATACCCCATATTAAACGGATTCTGAATGGCCAGGGCCTGATATACACCGGATTCCAGAAGCTGAAGCTGAGATACGGAGCTATCAATTCCAAAGGTTTTCACCTTACCTTTAAGCCCCAGATCCCGTACTGCGCTGGCGGCACCGAGGGATGAATATTCATTGAACCCGGCGATAATATTGATTTCAGGACGCCTTTTTAAAAGCTGTAAGGTTACATCATAGGCCTCCTGATAGATAGAATCACAGAATACCACTTCTTCAATGGATTCAGCCTCTTTTCCCAGGCCGTCCCGTATTCCCTTCTCCCGGTCTATGGCAGTAGAGCTGCCTTTTACATGCCCTACCAGACCGATTTTGGGATTCTCCGGAAGGAGTTCCTTCATATACTCCCCCAGCCTTCTTCCAATTTCCACATTGTCTGTGGCAACTAGAGGAATCGACAGACTTTCATTGATATTGGAATCAATGAGAATAACCTTGACTCCCTGATTTACTGCCTGCCTGATGCTGGAGGTAGTCCCCTCATAGGAGCAGGGACTGACTAAAATCGCATCCGGCCTTCTGCCCGCCGCCTCCAGGATCAGCCGGTTCTGCCCTTCTACATCCGTTTCCGTTTCCGGAGCCATCAGGCTTAATTCTACGTTATACTCTTTTGACGCAACCTGGGCTCCCGCTATAACGGAGGACCAGAATTCGTTGCTCTCGTCAATCTTTTTGGGAATCAAAATTATCTTTGGCCCTGCATTCTCTCCGGTTGTTTCATAGAGCTGATAGCAGATTCCAAAGACTGCTCCCAGAAAAAGCAGGTACGCTCCCAGCTTAAATGCCATGCTCTTTTTCACCTTCACCGCCTCCCTCCATGTCCGGAATGCGGACAATAGCTGCAGTTCCCCCGCCGGGGCAGCTTTCATAACAGAGTCCGTATTCCCTGCCATAATACAGTTTCAGCCGGGTCTGCACATTATACACTCCCACTCCATTTCTCTCATAGTTGACCCTGTGCTTTTGGAAAATGGATTTCATCTGTTCTTCAGTCATCCCTTTCCCATTATCCATTACCTTCAGTATAATATCCCTTCCCTCCGGGTAGGCCTCAATCCGGATAAGCCCCCTGCCGCCCTTATATTTTATGCCGTGGTAGATGGCGTTCTCAGCCAGAGGCTGCAAAACCAGCCTGATCACCGGTTTCTCTAATATAGCTTTATCAATGACCATTTCATAATCCAGCTTGTCCTTATAGCGCATCTGCTGAATATCCAGGTAGTTTTTTACATAATCGGTTTCCTGCCTTATGGTAAAAAGCTCCTGATCACTGCTGATGGACCGCCTTAAAAGCCTGGCTAAGGCCATGGTCATATGGACCACTTCACGGTTCTTTCCGGCTTCGGCCATCCACACAATGGAATCCAGGGTGTTGTAGAGAAAATGGGGATTAATCTGAGACAGCAGGGCCTTCATTTCATTCCTGCGTTTTTCTTCCTGCTCCCGGATGTTTTCCGCCATCAGCTTCTGAATCTCATCTGCCATCATGTTGAAGGCATTTCCCAGGGTCCTGATTTCATGGTCAGGAATTCGGGTCAGATCCACCTGTTCAAATTTTCCTTTTTCCACCCTTTTCATGGAATCCTGCAGAAGAATCATGGGCTTTGTTATTCTGCGGGATAGAATTGTCACGGCTGCGGTCAGAACCAGGCAAAGCAGCAGGGTAACCAGAGTATAGATCAGCTGGGTCTGAGAACGATTCTTTAAAAGCTCTGAAGTATAGGCCACTCCTACTACCGTCCAGCCTGTTTTTTGGGACTCAGTTATGGTATAGAGCTTCTGCTGCATGCCCTTGCCGCTTAAGAAATATTCCTCCCTGCACTTAAGCACTTCTTCAATCTGTTCTTCCTTTAAGCCGCTGTAGATCAACTGCTGCTTGGGGTGGTAGAGAATGTTCCCCTTTTTGTCCAGAATAAATACATATCCTCTTGCCCCCAGATCAATTCGTTCGCACTGCTCCTCAATGGCCTTGTAATTTAAATCAATAAAGAAAACTCCCTGATTTCTCGTGCTGCCCGGATACCTTAAGGGACTGCTCAAGGTCACTACCCAGGGGTATTCATCCGTGATGATGTTCTGCACCCGGGAGGATGAAAGAACCGTCATCCCTTTACCGGCATCCAAAGCGTCCCGATACCAGGCTTCGTGAAGAATATCCGCATAAGGATTCAAAGTCTGGGTTCCGTCATTTATCAGGATATTGCTTGGACCGGCCACGGCACCGATATTGTAAATATCATCCCGTGTTTCCCTTACCAGCCGGAACCGTTCCAGTACGCTGCTTCTTAGCTCCTCCCTGCGGATCGGATCCCTTTCCGAAAACAAATACCGCATCAGGTCCTTATCGCCTGACATCAGATAGGAAATATTCTCCATATAATCAAGATAGGAATCTATGTTATGGTTAGCCTGCTCGATCAGCTGCATGGTGCCGTTTACGGAATTGTTTAGGACATTTTTTTCGGTATACCGGAAGGAAAAGCCGTAGATCAGAAGCAGGGCAGAAAGGATGATGGGAAGGAAGCAGATCAGCATGCCGGAGCGGATGCTTTTAAATTGAAAACGGAACCTCATTTATCTCCTCTTTTCCTTTGCATATTCTGTAGGAGTCTTTCCGGTTGCCTTTTTAAAGGCAAGACTAAAATAATGGGGATCTCCAAACCCGGTCTTCTCGGCTACCTGATAAGTTTTTAAGCTGGTAGTTTCCAGGAGTTCTCTTGCCTTTTCCATGCGGGTATCACTTAATACCTCTACGAAGCTTTTTCCGATACATTCCCGGAACATGGCGCTAAAACGGCTGGAACTCATAGCCAGGTAGCTGCATATGGACTGAAGGTTTAAAGAGCTATCGCCATAATGGCTTCTAATATAATCTACGGCTAGTACCGCCCGCTCATTCCCCTTCCTATCCTTTACCTCTGCCACTGCATCTACAAGTCCTCCGAAAATTGCCTCCAAAGCCGTCAGTTCTTCCTCCAGTGACTTTTTTCCGTCTATTTGCGAGATATATTTATTAACCTGCTCATACGCCTCAAAGCCTTCCATACCCATTACCTCCAGCATGGATCTGGCCTCAGAGAGCGTATGAATGATGATGCTTTTGGCTCGGTCCTTTTTTAAAAAGGATTCCTGTATCCGCAGGCAGAGAATGAAAAGAGCCTCTCCTGCTTTCTTTTTTTCTCCTTCCCTGACCGCGTTAAGTAAATCCTCCTGCAGTTTTTCCCATTCTTCGAAAACTGCCGCTTTCTCAGCTCTTTCCCTGTACAGAATGGCTCCTGCCTCCTGGCTGTAGCGGTATTCAAGCATATCCTCTGCCTCCTCATAAGACAGATAAAGCTGTGCCGTACGGTTTACGGGGCTTCCGATTCCAATGGTAAGCCTGATACCCATGCAATTTTTAACGCTATCTGAGATCACTTGAAACAGTTTTTCTGCCTTTACCCCCCAACGTTCATGAAAGTTCCCCAACAGCAGAAAAACCAGCTGGTGATCCAGCTTCTGAATCACATACCCGATACCTGATCTTCCAATGATCTCAGCTGCAATATTATAAACAGCAAAGCACAGAAGTTCTGCTGACTCCTTATCCTCTCCCCTGATTTCCGCATCCCCGACAGCAACCATACACTGAGAACCACGAAGGGCAATGCCATAGGATTTAAGCTCTGCCTCCAGTTCGGCAGCAGAACTGTTCCCGCAGATCAGGCGCATCAGAAGCTTTGACTTTAAAACCTCTCTATTCTTAAGCAATCTTCTTCTTTCCCGGCTTTCCTGATCCAGCTTTTCGCGGATGCCGTCAAGGGCCTGTCCCAGCTCTTCAAGAGAAAAAGGCTTCAGAATATACTCTCTTACCCGGTATTTTAAGGCCTGTTTGGCATATTCAAAATTATCATAACCGCTTAATATGACCACACAGATATGAGGGTATTCCCTGGAAATCAGACGGCTTAGCTCCAGGCCATCCATATAAGGCATGCAGATATCTGTCAGAACTACCTCTACCGGATTGTCACGGATGTAATCCATGGCATTCTCCCCATGTTGAAAACACCCCTTCAGTTCAAATCCTTTGCTGCCCCAGTCCATGGTTTCCTTTACTGCCTCACGGACTAAAAATTCATCATCAACTAGAATCACACGATACATAAACCTTCCCCATTTCTGACTCTCATTATAATACACAGTACTTCTTTTGCCTAGAAAAAAACAAGGCTTAAGCAGACGAATCCTCTTAAGCCTTTGGTTTTTTGCTATTCTGTTATTTTGGGATCCACCTCCACGGTTAACACACCATGGAAACGGCAAGGTGTTAGGTAAGAGTGATATCCACTCCTAATTTTTAAACTGGTCTGCACAGGTAGCGCTCTCTGGTTCCCCTAAGGGCTCCCGATCCTTTCAGAACTCCGCCAGACCGGATACAGATTACCGGATATTGACCGATTGATCTACTTGCCGCAATATTGATTCTTCCTAAATATTTTTTGATAAGTCTATTATACTATTGCCGTCATTTTGTTTCTTGTGATTTAGTAGCAAAAAGCATAATAATATTCATGTTTTTTCCAATGAGAGAAGGACCCGCTCTACTTTAATCATAATAAACAAAACCTGATATGTACTGGGCCATATCAATTTTTATCTCTGCTATCCCGACTTACTGTAGTTTATAACAAAAAAACTACAGATCATCACATTATCCATACTTTTATTTATGTATTAGGTATTATTGCTTTAGAAAAAACAGGATTGTATTTTTCATACATGATTTCAAAAAATGGAAGCATGACAGGTAGGAGGCATATACAATGACTATTATTGTTGTTTCACGTGTGATTATAACGATTTTTGATTTCATAATGGCTTGGCGGTGTTGGAGAAAGAAAAATATTGATGGAACAGTACTCTATTGTACCTTGGCGATTATTTTAGCAATAGCATTTTAGACGGAAAGAGAAATCCTAATTTTTTTCCTTCCTGCTTCATTAAGCTAAATTCTTAACATTTTGTATATTATTTTTTGTTCTACAGACACTATTAAAAATCGAAAGGAGCAGCAATCTTGAATAGCAAAGATATATCTTCCAAAAAACAGGACAGTATTACAGACAATAATGTAAGTAATAAAAATGTTACCCATACAGATCATCGTTCGAAAACCGCATCAAATAGCGATTATACTGATCCATTTTATACTCCTCCGGGTGAAGGCCCTAAACCTAGAATTACATCCAATTAGGTATCATCCGGTGTCGCAAGGGAGGTTTAAATCTCCCTTGTTATTCTTTGCATCATCTTTCCAGCACCTGTTATGCATTCCTGACAAATCTTACAGTGGGTTCATTTGGCCTTTTCAATCAGTTTCTTGTCGTGAACCATAGTTAGGTTTCTTTCATATTTTTGAGGTGATATGATGGAAAACAATTTATCTAAATTACTTTTTAAGAGTACCAGCACCAGACGTTACTTTATAACACTCCCTGTATGGCTGCAGATAATACTGCACGAAAATCATTCATACATTGATACCGCTGCGCAATTGCACCATGTTGCCGGGATATTATTACAGCAGAAAAACTGGGTTTAATAAATCACGTAGCAGACATAAGACCATATCTCTTTCTGCAAAAGGGGAATTATGGAGAACGGGGCAGACCCAAAAAACGTTCAGACGAGACTGGGGCGCAGCTATATTTGAGGAAGCTGTCAACTGAAAAATCCCGTGATAGATCGTTAACAACTTCCTTTCTTTACTCTTTTTATTCTAACATGTAACGTAATTACAAGGATAACAGGCAAATAGTTACGACATTGTGCCCCATAAATACAACTTCCTGTACTAAAATGCCTCTTTTAACCCTTCAAAATCCAAATAGTCCTCAATAAATTGTTTGCGTAGTAAGTTAAAAGGAATAAACTCGTTATATTTACCGTTAATCTGCACTTTCTCAGGTAAAGGAAGCTCATATAAATCTAATTCGGAGTTAATAATATCGGAAATAATATATTCCAATTCTTCTTTCGTTCCAGTAAAATTCACCTCTAAATAGACACAAGTAATCCAAGGGTGTTTACTTCTTATTTTCCTTTTCAACAACGCATAATGAAGAGTTAATAGCTGTCGTGTCCCCACCCAAGGGAACACCGCATATTTTATATCGGAAAGAGGGGTAACCAGATTTTCTAAAATACCGCTATTTCGAGCAATGTATTGTATTTCCGTTAATCGTTCACGGCACCTTTCACTCAAGTACGGATACGTCAAATCACCTTGAAGAATGCTGCGGACCTTTTTTACTAAAACAGTATGCAGCTCCGCATCGAAATCCACGTCCCAGTCAACGACTGAAATACCTGGAACTTTTTTAACAAAAATAACCTTTGATCTTGTATTGACATCAACCGTTTCCCATGTCATGCCCGCCAATGCAAAGCGAGTTCCAACAGGGTAAATCTTGTCAACAGTGCCGATTGTGCGGTTTTCATCTTTAACAAGCAAATATTCCGGTGCAAGGAAAACCGTGAGAAAATGATGACTGTTTACAATCTTTTCTCCTTCTCTTCCGATCATCAGGCCCCCATGTTCTGTTCGCTGTAATTGTTCAATGTTAATAAGATGAGTCAATAACTGTTTATAATCCTCCTGGGATATATGGCGAAAGCAACCCAAAGTAAGGATAGCCTGCGCAAGAGCTGCAGGAGAAAGTTCACCACTGCTTTTTAAGTGGCTCATCGATTGATGATACAGAAGGTTATACGCATGATGATGCGGATATATTGGTTCTAACCAATGGTCCTTTATATAAAGCTCAATAATAGCAATTGTTCGGATAAACTCCCAATTGATAGGCCCCAGTGTATCAGCTGGATTAATTCGGATATCTTCAACAAAGGTGAAAAGCAGTTGTGGAACCTGACCCCGGCGTCCACATCTGCCAAGCCGCTGTGCAAAGCTGGAGACACTGAGCGGGGCGCCGACCTGTACTGCCTGATCGAGCGAACCAATGTCAATACCTAACTCCAATGTAACGGTTGCACCGGTGACAATTTTATCATCACTTGATTTCATCTCATCCTCCGTGTTTTCACGAAGCAGCGCGGAAACATTTCCGTGATGAACCCGGTAAACATCTGGCGCCTTTTTTTGTAGCGCAATTTCACGAAGATTCGCCATAACAAGTTCGGTTTCTTCCCGGCTGTTTGTAAAGATGATCGTCTTTTTATCAAGTGTCATCTTAAATAAATATTCGTAATGCTCACGATCCCCCATATTCCCGCCTGTTACAACCTTGTTATCGCTTGCGTCGCTGTCAGCGATATCACGCTCATCGTGCAGGTTAACAAAACGTTCCACATGAAGTTTGATACGCTTCTTTCCATCTTCCGTTATGGGAGCGGCACAGTTACGGCCGGTTCCTGTATTTAGCCAGTTCTGGGCGAATGACACATCACCCAGCGTTGCCGAAAGGCCGATACGCCTTGGATTTACGCCGGTCAGCTTTTGAAGTCGTTCTAAGATGCACAACAGCTGAATACCGCGTGCATCGCGCATAAACTGATGTACTTCATCAATGATGATAAACTGCAAATCAGAGAACATTTGGAGGCAAGCACCACGCTTATTGGTCAGAAGGCTTTCAAGTGATTCAGGGGTAATTTGGATAATCCCTTCCGGGTGCTTGATTAACTCATTTTTCCTGGTTTGTGATGCGTCACCGTGCCATTTGCAGACAGGAATATGGGAATCAACAAGTAACTGATCAAGGCGTTTGAACTGGTCGTTAATAAGAGCTTTCAGCGGTGAAATATACATTACACCTACCGAACGGGAAGGTTTCTCATACAGTTCCGTAAGCACAGGCAAAAAAGCCGCTTCGGTTTTTCCAGAAGCTGTGCCGGAAGAAAGCAGTAAATTGTCATCACTGCCCCAAATGACCTCGCAAGAGGCAACCTGAATTCCACGTAATTCCTCCCATTTGTTCTGATATATGAAGTCCTGTATGAAAGGAGCAAGTCTGTTAAATACATCCATCTTAGTTTATACCTCGAAATCTAAAAAATCACTGTGTATGGTTTCATCGGACAGACCACCCTTGGCCATTTCAAAGCTATTGCTGCCTAAAATATCAGACACACTTCTATTTGGGTTCTGATGCAGAATATTAACAAGTTCGATGAAATCACGGATGATTTCTCTCGGAGTGATATGTGTGCCTGCACCAACACGATTATATTCCACGGTCAGAAAATACAGTAAATCCTCATGACTCATCGTTGGTGTATAGTTGTATAGCTGTGCATGTATGTCCCGCAGTTTTTCAACGAGAACATACACCTCTTCTTGCGTAAGCATTTGCAGCCTGATAATGGGAGCGGTTAAGTCCTTCATCTCGTCAGTGGCAAAATGTCCTTCTGCAAGGCGAGACCGAAGAGCTTCATAACTGAACATACCTCTGTATTTATCTTCAATGCACTGAGGTGTACCGCCGATTAAAAATCCAATATGCTTTGCTTTGCCCTGTAACACGTCATTATACATAGTCAGAATTTTCTCATAATTGTTTTGTCTTGTGATGGAGTTTGGAATCTTATAGATATTGACAAGTTCATCAATGAAAACCAATAGCCCTTTATAGCCGGCGTTTACTAAGAAAACAGCAAATATTTTCAAAAAATCATACCATGTTTCATCCGTAACAATGAAATTGATATCCAAATCTGCCTTTGCTTCTTTGCGGGATGCATATTCGCCGCGAAACCACTTCAGTACATTTGATTTCATTGCGGCATCATCTTGCTGGTAGGCTCTCCAGTAAGCAGCAACTGCCTTAGCGAACTCAAAACCGTTGACCATACCCTCAAGAGAACCAGCTACGGCATATATCTGTTTTTCAACTAATCGATTGAACGCTTCCCCTTCTGCTTCGGACTGTGCTCTTATAGACGCCTGTATGCCTGAGATCCATTTTTCCAAAATCAACGGCAGCGCACCACCATCCGGCTTTGATTTCGTTGAAAGGTTTTGGATCAGTTCTTTGTATGTTGCAAGTCCCTGCCCTTTGGTTCCCGCAAACCGTCGTTCAGGTGAAAGGTCAGCATCAACCACAGCAAAGCCTTTTGCTGTAGCATAATTGCGTATGGTTTGAAGTAAAAAGCTCTTACCGCTGCCATACTTACCAACTATAAAGCGAAAAGAGGCACTTCCATCCTCAATCATTTCAATATCATGTAAAATCGCTTCGATTTCCTGTGTTCGCCCTACGGTGATGTATTCAAGTCCCACGCGGGGAACGACACCACCCTTTAATGCATTTATTAGTATATTGGCTATCCTCAACGGCAATTTATTTTCCATTTTATTACACCATTTCCTTAATATTATTTATATATTCTTCATATATAGTCAAACAGTCGTCAAGCTCAAGAATGTTATCACCAATTGTGTCAATCGCCTTTTCATTAATATTGTCAGCCAACACTTCCAGCATAATTCCGCTGGCATCTGCAAAATGTTTCAGATTTGTATCCCCTTGAAGTATTAATTTAAGTGCATTCACTTCTGTTTCTTCGAGTATATTAAAAAGACTTGTCCAATTGTCTTGCATTGCTGCAGAGGAATCGACAAATACAGTTTGAGATAAAGTAGGACTAGTCTCTACTGTACTTGATTCAAAATACATCGTAGGTTCGGTATCTGGCACGATTAGTTTTTCCTGAGTGTCATCAGCTTCAAGTCTTATTTTATGAAGAGAAGTTTCATCCACGGTCACAACAATTTTTGTTGCTTCTTTGTAATACTCATTCACTGCTTCGTGAATTATATTTTCAAGGGAAAGGCCCGCAGATTCAAGTTTTTTTATAAGCCCACTGTCAACTACATTAATATCAGCAGACAGCTTGTGTTTGAATTTAGTAACTTTTCGTAACTCGGATTCTGCTTGTTTCATAATATAGCCAATGAGTTGCCGACCGCTATTCATAGATAATGTGGAACTAAAAGACCAATTGTTTTTGGAACATATATATATTTCTTTATCAGAAAACACAACTTTCTTATCCGGTATCTTAATTGATGAATAAAACAATGCATCCTTGAAGGGCATCCATACAGACATCTTATTCGTCGGATAAAAAATTAAATCGTCAAAAATGATACCAGCTTTATTAAAGATAACTCTAAGTTTATGGATTACAGTACAAAAACAATCACTAAGCTGCTCTTTTGTATCATCGGTAAAGAAAATTGATTTTCTGATATCATACTTTGAAACATTGCAAAATAGATCAAAGTTGTCGTTCATGTCTGTTTCGTACATGAATACTTTGGCATAATGTGCTTGTAGATTATTTTCGCAGACAAATTCCTTAAATGGCTTCGGGAGATCATAATAAATATGATAGTCCTTTATCCACTTAATCACGTATTTATCAATCGAAGAGTCAAAACGCCTGAACGCTCTCCAGAAAGACATAAGCTTATCAAGTCCTTCCTGAGAGTCAGCCACTCCGATATTATGAATCAGCTCGTATATATAAACAAAGGCATATGATAATGAAACGTTTGTGACATTACCTTTTCTTACATCAGTCCGCCATGTAAAATATGTCCTGAGCTGTGCATAACTCATTTGCTGGTAAAAAGGATAGTAGTTTGAAAACTCTACATAACCATTGTAATCATCCTCGTAATCCTTCATAAAAACAGCTTGCTTATAGAATACTTTGGAATTATTAATCCGTGTTTGTTTGTTATAAAAATGAGAATTGAAATTAGAAGGAAGCTGGATATCTCTTGCTATTTGTCTCATTTCATTAAATATCTTACGATTCTCATCAACGATAGGATTTACTACTTGCGGCTGTGGGGTAGAAAATGCCTGATTGCTGTTTGTTCCTCCGTCAATTTCTATCTCAGCAAAAACCTCATCTTCAAAGGAAGCAGAAGTGACATTTTGTAAAAACTGTTTTAATTGATTTTCCTTTTCTTCAAAAAAAGAGATTTGGCCCGGTATTTTAACAGATTTATATTTCTTGTCAATTTCGTTCATACGCATTTTAATTACGAGAAATACCCGCTACCTCCCTTTTTGATAAACTTTTCTTAAAAGTCTATTCCTTTCAATCTTTGACAGCTGTAAACAAACTTAATTCATCATCATCTTTATCACGATGCTTTTATTGCGACCTATAGAGATAATATACCATATTATTATAGATATAGCAAACAAATGTTCTTACCGTTGATTCGTTTCTAACTGCAACAGCCGTATATATTCGTGGGATATCAGGGTAAATCGGTCCCATTGCGTCCTTTAGACTAGAAATCATTTTTGTTCTGCATTTTATTGATCATTTTTAAACATGAAAAACTTTACTTTAAAATTAAAAATGGTTCTCAGAGCATCACTCTAAGAACCATTTTATTTCTTTTGCCTTACCCAAGAGTTATTCGTATTATTAGCTTATGAAAGCTGCTTTACAGACTCCATTGACGCATTTACGGATGCCGTATCACCCATGATTGCAACAAGGACAATATGCTGGGGACAAGTTCCATTTATCTCTGCTACTTCTACGTCTGCAGACTTTTCAGCAACATCCATAGCTGCGATAATAGAGCCTAATGGTCCCTGGATCAGCCCAACTGCTTCAATATTTCCATCTGCCAGCCAATCCTTTATTCCCTTATCATGAATCCTGTTTTTAAGTAACGTCATTACGCTCTTTGACGGACGATTGATGATTGTATAAGACAGCATATCTGATCTCCCTTATCCACCGATCTGGCAATCCAGACCTGACCTTTTGGCAACTTTCAACAGTACTTCCATCTGTTCACTGTTCATGGGTTCTATTCCCTTTAAGGAATAGTCTTCTCCGAGTCCTTCATATTTTGCCTCGCCTAATCGGTGGTACGGCAGAATATGAAGACGCTTTACGCCCTGTATGGAGGCCGCATAGGTGGAGATCATTTCAATCTCCTTTTCCGTATTATTGAATCCAGGAATAACCGGTACACGAATGATCAGTTCTGTTTTTGACAGGCCGATCCTCCTGATATTTTCCAGTATTCCTCTGTTTGACTGTCCCGTTAATTTCAGATGCTTTTCCTCATCCACGTGTTTCATATCACACAGTGCCGTATCCAACCAGGGAAGAAGCTGTTCAATTACTTCATATCCTCCAAATGCTGATGTTTCAATGGCAGTAGAAATCCCCTCAGACTTGCATGCCTCCAACAAAAACTTGGCAAAATGAGGCTGCATCAGAACTTCCCCTCCGGAGATTGTTAAGCCACCATGGGAACGGTAATAGTAAATCATGTCTTTCCTGATCTCCCTCATGACTTCCTCTACCGTCATTTCCCTTCCGATCAGCTTCTGTTTTCCCTGAACAAGCATATATTGCGGTTCTCTGGTCAGATTCTCCGGATTGCAGCACCATTTACAGCGCAGCGGGCATCCCTTTAGAAAAACGAGGGTTCTGATACCCGGTCCGTCGTGAACGGAAAATCTCTGAATTTCTGAAACAATTCCCTTCGCTTCATATATTCCCTGCATGTTCCGCCTCTCACTCTCCTAAAATACCTGCTCTGTACGATTAATAATGTCATCCTGAAGGCTCTTATCAAGGTAAATGAAATGAGCACTGTAGCCGGCCACACGGACAACCAGATTCTTATACTTATCCGGATTCTTTTGTGCATCAACCAAAGTCTCACGGCCAACTACATTATACTGTACATGCATTCCTTTTTGATCAAAAAATCCTCGTACCAATGCAGAAAGTTTTTCCAGTCCTTCTCTTCCGCTAAGTGCAGAAGGATGGAATTTCTGATTGAACAATGTACCATTTGATACAATCATATGGTCTAAATGCGCAACCGAATTAGCTGCTGCTGTCGGCCCATTGGTGTCCCTTCCAGATACCGGTGATACACCGTCAGCCAAAGGCTCTCCTGCCTTTCTTCCGTCCGGCATTGCACCAGTCTGTTCACCCATTGGCACATTGGCAGATACCGGATATAAACCTGGCTGGAATTGTCCTCCTCTGACGTTTTTGTACTTTTCCACTTCACGGCAATATACCAGTGCAGAAAGTCTTGCCAAGTCATCCGCTGCTTCAATATCATTTCCGAACTTAGGCACATTTTCCATATCTTCCAGCATACTGCTGTAATCGCCAGAAGCTTCGTTTCCTGTTATTCCATGGGCTGTAATCTCTGCAAGACGGGTAATCTGGTCCGGAGTCAGGCTCTTTCCTCCTTCTGTAAGACGGCGTACTACTTCCTTTAATATCTCTGCATCCACGGCTTCCAGAGATGTTCCACCGAAGTTGTTCTCCATGGCCTGTTTGATCTGAGCAAGAGTATACTTTTTCTTATCAAATACAAGTTCCTTGATGCACATCAGAGAATCGCCCACATTTGCGACACCAACGCCCTGAGGTCCGGTAAAGTTGTAATGGGCTCCACCGCACTGAATCGACTTTCCTTTTCCAATGCAATCGTCTACCATAGATGACACAAATGGAAGGGGAGCTCTCTGACCATGGGCCATATCAACTGAATTATCTGCATTGGTAAGGAATCTTACACAGTATTGCATCTGTTTCTGATAAGCCTCCAGAATCTGCTCAAAGCTCATAAAGGAAGTAAATTCTCCAGTTTCAGGCGTAATTCTTACTCCATCCAGGCAGCCATTGTAAACCACCAATTCCAGAACCTTTGCCAGATTAAAGAATGCAGCATCATGCCAGCCTTCCGTTTTTCCGCCTACCTGCGGCTCCACGCAGCCGATGATTCCATAATTCCTCGCATCTTCCAGAGTAAGTCCCCGGTTTACCAGTGCCGGAATAATTACCTCATCATTGTAATATGCAGGCATACCAAGGCCCAGTCTTGAAGTTTCGGCAGCCTTGATTAAAAGCTCATGAGGAGAACTGTTCCAAACACGGATTGATATAGATGGCTGAGGAAGCTTGGTATGCTGGGTTGCTTCCAGGCATGCAATAGATAATTCGTTGGTTGCATCGATTCCTGCCTTATCCTGTCCACCTACAATCAGGTTCTGGAACATAGGATAGCCGCCAAAGCCCTTGGTGGATCCGGTATCACGGACTTTGTTAACATCATTGAACTTCACCCATAGACAATCTAAAAGTTCCTGTGCTCTTTCCTTTGACAAATTCAAGCCATCGATATCTGCTTTATAATATGAATACATATACTGGTCAAAGCGCATAGGAGAAATGGAGTGACCATTGGATTCAATCTGTATGATTGCCTGAACAAACCAGAAGGATTGTAAAGCCTCATAAAAATTCTCCGCCGGATTAGCAGGAACTTTCCTACAATTTGCTGCAATCACGCTCAATTCCTGAGCCCGCTTCATATCTTTTTCTTCTGTTGCCATCTTTTCAGCCAGGTCTGCAAAACGCTTAGAATAACGAATAGCTGCTTTTGACGTGATGATCACCGCATTTAAGAAGTGGGTCTTCTCAATAGAGTCAGGGCAGCCTTTATCCAGGTTCTCCAATGCCTTCTCTGCATCTTTGATGATGCCAGAAAAACCATTCTTCAAAACCATTCCATAATCAACGCTGATATGGCCTACACCATTAAAATAATAATTTCCCACAGTAAAAACATTGTGATTCATAGCTGTCTTTGTATCGTCATACATTAATTCTGTTGCCAATTCATTGACAGTACGGCCATTCCAGTATGTAAAGCACTCTTTCAGCTGATTTTTCACTTCATCTGTAATAGTAAATACATCACCCTTACGCTGTGCAAGAAAATCAAACTCTTCCAAAAGCCATTTGTTAGAGAATTCCGGGAAAATCTGCGTGGATCTCGGCGCAGTCGTGAGATTGCCTACAATTAATTCGCCATCACGGATCACCAGCGTCATATTTTCCAGAATATATTCAAGCGCTTTTGCTCTTCTAAGAACCATCGGCAATGCTTCTGTCTCTTTATAAGACTTTGTTATCAGTAAAGCCCTCTCTGATTCCACTGCCGGTAATGCCTTATATAATCCATCGATAAGGTTCTGAATCCTTGGGCTTGTTTCCACTGGCCCAATATTTAATATCTGCTTCATGGTCTTTTCCTCCATCTCCACTACATTTTTTCTCTCAAAGGTTTAATGACTTTTTTATAAATTCCACCACCTAAAATACCTCCGAGAAAAGGTCCAAAAATCGGAACAATCAATCCATAAAAGTCACTGCCTAATGCGTATTTTCCCCAGCCTGCTGCCATCACAAACAACCTTGGACCAAAATCTCTGGCAGGATTCATGGCAAATCCGGTCAGTGGGCCAAAGGCAATCCCGCAGAAAATAACGATGGCGCCAATGGCAATGTCTCCGATTCCCGTGTCGGGTGCAGAAACATTTCCTTTGTCTGTAACTGCATATATGGTAAGCACCAGCATTGCAGTAATGATTGTTTCATTTATAAATGCTTTCAGCATTGATACCCCGGCTGCCGCTCCTGTCACAAAGATCCCCATAGCTCCGGTTCCTTCTGCAGTTCCTCTTACCCATCCGTTCACTTCTTCCATTCCATTGATTCCGGAAGAAAAAAGATAGTATACAATTGCAGCCGCACAGAAAGCACCAAGTATCTGAGCAGCTATGTAACACACAGCCTTTTTCTTGTCAAATCCGTCCCATACAACCAATGCCGCCGTAACTGCAGGATTTAAATGAGCGCCGCTCACACCTCCCACAATATAAATCGCAATCGTAATCGCCCCACCCCAGCATACTGCCATAAAAGGATAACTAACATCGCTCATTTTCAGCACCATAACTGCTACAGAAGCAAATCCAATTGAAACAAATATGAATGTGCCAAAAAACTCTGCCAAACATGGAATAAGTATTTTCCCCTTCATCCCTTTATTTTCCTCCTGTATAGCTTTTTTTGTACAAATCCTTTAAATCCTCTGCTAATGGCTGAAGGGGATTTGTCTTAGAGCAGTTGTCTCCTAATGCAGCCGTTGTCATCCGGTCCAGATTATCATAAAAATCTGTTTCTTTGACACCTGCTTCTCTGAAGGAAGCCGGAATTTTAATCGAATCAGACAGCATTCTTACTGCTGCCTCCAATACTTCAGCTCCGTTTTCAGCATTTTTAGGAGAAAGTCCAAGCCTCCACGCCAGAGTCCCATATCTTTCCCTTGCTCTTTGATTGGCTGCATTGTAACCTAAAACCCATGGAAGTAAAATAGCATTGGCTCTTCCATGTGGAACGTGCAATACTCCGCCAATCGCATGCGCCAGAGAATGATTGATTCCCAGGGAAGCATTTGTAAATGCCATTCCCGCCATACAGGACGCATCATGTAGAAATCCTCTTGCCTCTAAATCATCTCCACTCTTTACTGCTGTCGGAAGATATTCAAATACAAGCTCCACTGCTTTTTCTGCCAAGGCATCTGAGAAATTACTTGCATCATTAGAAACATAAGCTTCCAAAGCATGAGTTAATACATCCATCCCCGTATCAGCAGTAATGGCAGGGGGCACTGTTTTAGTCAGGCCGCCATCCAACACTGCTATATCCGGGAGCAGAGCATCATCGACCACTGGAATTTTGCGCTGATCCATTGTAATAACGGAAAAATTAGTAACTTCTGACCCGGTTCCGCTTGTTGTAGGTATTGCAACAAACAGCCGTTTTTTTTCTTTTTCTGCAATTTTCTCACTACAGTAAAGAATACTTTTTGCTGCATCAATGGTGGATCCGCCACCGCAAGCAATAATCAGATCAGGATCCGTCTTTATAAAAACCTCCGTACCTTCTGCAATCAATGCGGTATCCGGGTCAGGATAAATATGGTCAAAAACAGTTACCTGGGCATCCGTTCTTAACTGTTCGGTAACAGGCTTCACGTTTCCGCTTTTAACCATAAACGGGTCGGTGATGACCAGAGCGCTTTTATAAGCCAATTCACCCAATACCTGTATGGAACCGGCGCCAAAATATACTGCCGGCTTAATCTGAAATTTTTTCATTTTGATACCCGCCTTATCTTATTCAAATTCAATGGTATCAACAATTCCCACAATGGACATATCGCCCACCATGCTCATATCGTTATCTACGCTGCCGCCCCAGTCAACTAAAACACAGTCACCAACGCCGGCGCCAACCGCATCAATTGCCACAAAGGGAGTTTCACTTTCTATCAGTTTTCCTGTTTCATCCACCGATTTTATAACTAAAAGCTTTCCTCCCACCAGTTTGTCTGTCTTCTGAGTGGCAACTACTTTGGCTATCACTTTTGCCAAATGCATATAATCACATCCTCTCAGATTCCGTTCAGTATCCGGCGTACCAGATCTTCCACTTCTGTATTGGATATCGAAGTTGCAGCCTTTTGCTCCGTCTTCATACATCCGCAGACTGGGATATCCCTTTTAATTTCTTCTAAGGAACGCACTCCATAAGCGATACGGCGTATATTGATCAGGTTCATCGGTCCAATATTATCAGACGTGGAACTGCCTCCCACTGCACCGCAGCCCAGTGTCAGCGCAGGAACAAGATTGGTGGAAGCTCCGATTCCGCCGAGAGTAGCAGGGGTATTGACCAGCAAACGGGATACTTTCTTCTTCAAAGCGAACTCACGGATAATATCCTCATTCTGGGAATGAATCGTCATGGTATGTCCTTTTCCTTCATTGTTTAAGATTTCCAGACAACGCAGGCAGGCACTTTCCCATGTCGGCTCCGTGTAAAACGCAAGAACCGTTGTCAATTTTTCTCTGCTGTATGGATTTTTGTGAGAAACCGTGTCCTGGAAAGAAACCAGAACTTTTACATCTCCCGGTATATCAATACCGGAAAGTCTTGCCAGCTCTTGAGCGCTTTTTCCGACAATTACCGGATTCATGGTCATATTAGGGCGAAGGAGGAATCTTCCCAGTTTTTCGGACTGTTCTTCTGTCATGAAATAAAAGCCCTGACGCTTCATTTCTTCTACAACCACATCTTTCATATCAGCCTCTACCACGACAGACTGCTCAGATGCGCAGATCACACCATTGTCAAAGGTTTTGCTTTCTAATATCTGGCTTACGGCCTTTTTCACATCTGCACTGCGTTCAATAAATGCAGGTCCGTTTCCAGGTCCTACTCCTATAGCCGGTGTTCCTGAACTGTATGCAGCTTTTACCATTGCTTCTCCGCCGGTAGCTAAAATTAAACCGATATCCTTATGCTTCATCAGAGCATTGGTTCCATCTACTGTCGGGACATTGATGCATTCGATTAAGCCCTCCGGTGCTCCGGCTGATATACTTGCATCCTGAAGGATTTTTACAGTTTCTTTGATGCAGTTCACAGCTGAAGGATGAGGAGAAAATACAATTGCATTTCCTGCTTTCAAGGCAATCAGAGACTTGAAAATAACCGTTGAAGTAGGATTTGTGGATGGAATTAGGCCGGCAATGACTCCCATTGGTACTCCTACTTCCATCACTTTCATTTCTTTATCATCACGGATGATTCCAACTACTTTCTGATCCTTCATTGCTTCATAAACATACTTGGCAGCAAAAACGTTTTTAACGATCTTGTCTTCCCATCTGCCATATCCAGTTTCCTCTTTTGCCATTTTTGCAAGCATTTCAGCATTTTTATGTGCCGCTTCCATCATGGCCTTTACAACCTGATCCATTCTTTCCTGGGAAAACTCCTGATAAGACGACTGCGCTTCTTTTGCTTTTGCCACCTTATTTCTGACCTCCTGTATGCTTTGGAGGTCCTTATCATATTCCATCACGGCTGATTCCCCTTTTTTCAAATAATTTCTACAATAATGTTCTTTTCGTTTAATGCTTCTCTTGCCGAAGGGGTAATGACACTTCGGGAAAATACTCTGACCCGCTGTCCCTGATGAAAATATTGCACATCTTTCATGGTCAGCACCTGAAAAACCTCTGATGATATTTGTTCTGGTGAACGGTTCTCCGAATAAATAGTTATTTCCGGATATAGCATCTTCTTCAATCGGGAAGAAAATTCCTCCCGCCCAATCAATATGGCTCCAAATTCTTTCCATCTTTCCTCATGGCCAATCATCATACGGTTATAGGTCTCATTGAGGTTCATTCCCTTTTCCCTTGTATGGCCGCTGTCCGGACTGCAGTTTTCCGTTACTGCAAGAATCGGTATCTTCTTCATGAAGCCAGCTGCAATCGCCATGGAAACCAGATTATCCTGAATTCCCATCGCTCCCTTTGCCAAAGTGTTTCTGGTTAACACAGGAATAATGATTATATTGATTTCATTCATTTCCCGGTATAACATTCCCCCATCCATAATATAGCGCGGGCCCAGCCTATCTCTGATCTCACTCGATGCCAGACACTGAAAAGCCGGAGTTACCGCTATCCTGGCTTCTGTCAACAACAGTTCATCAACCATCTTCTGATATTCCTGATAATCTGCAGTTCCCCCAGTAAGCAGTACCAATGCCTTTTTATCCATCATCGGCAGAAGACTTTTTAATATATTTCTTATTATTTCTTCTTTTTCCATCATTTTTATTACTATGCCTTCCCTTTCACAGATGGAATTGACATAGCAATTCCTATGGGTGTCACCAACAGAGGATTTTCCGGTTTATAAACTGCAATTCCAAGATATTTTTGGAAAACAATTTCAATTCCCTTTAAGCAGCTGGTTCCTCCTGCTAAATAAATGGGGCCCTCCTGTTCTTTCATAAAAGAACAAGTAATATGGGCCATTTTTTCCATAACAGGTTGAATCATGGTAAAAACCTGCTGATAGTTATCCTGGCTCTTTTTGTACTGCTCCGCCTCTGAAAATTCCAGTTCCATAGCACCGGAAATCACCAAGGTCATGTGTGTTCCACCCGTGGGTTCATCCATGGAATATAATACCTGACCATCTTTTACTGCTGACACACCGGTTGTACCGCCGCCTATGTCAACGACAATTCCATCCCGGATTCCCATCATCACGGCGGCAGCTTCCGGTTCATCAACTACATGAGTCACATGAAAGCCGGCATTTTCCACCACATTACTAATCACTTTGGTATTTCCGGCTATGATACCGGGTGGAATTGCGGTCGCAGCCTCTTCCAATTTCGTGTTCAACCGTTTTTCCAGTCTGTCTTTCAGCCTCTCCAGTATACGGACTGCATCTAAGTATTGCACTACAATTCCGTCCTTCACCACGTTGGCCGACTCCGACTCAAATGCTACCGGACGGTTTTGCTGGTCTAAGACCGTCACCACGATATTTGAGGTTCCCAAGTCCACGCCTACTTTCAGAGGCAGCGCAAATTGTTTTAAATCTATGAATTCTTTATCGGAAGTTGCTTCCATTTGAAGCAGATATTCATTAGAACCATCCATTCCAGACTGCTCTCTGATCACATTACCATTCCTCTCACTTAATTATCTGGACAGTGGCATCCGACGGGGCTCCTGCAGCATTAGCTTCATCTGTATCAATGTGGAACTCCAGTGCAGACTGCTCGGTTACCCTGATTACCACTCCGTACATGGTATAGCTTCTTTCACCCGGAATTTCTACAGATACCGTATCTCCGTCATTTACATGATAAAACAGAGCATCCGCAGAACTCATATGGATATGGGGTTTTGCAACAATAACGCTTTCCTTCATAACCATCATTCCCTTTGGCCCTATCACACAAATGTCTGCTGTGCCGCTCAAATCTCCTGAAAGACGCACTGGAGGATTTACACCTAATAAGAACGCATCTGTACGGCTGATTTCAACCTGGTTTTGCTTTCTCACCGGGCCTAGAACTCTTACACTTGAGAAACTGCCTTTTTTCCCGGCAATACACACGGTTTCCTTTGCTGCAAACTGCCCCGGCTGTCCCAAGTCTTTTGCCTTTGTCAGCTCATATCCCTTTCCAAAAAGAATCTCCATAGATTCCTCGGTCAGATGGATATGACGGTTTGATACCCCCAAGGGTATCCCAGTTCCTGTTGGCTGATCTTCCAGCATAGACAATATCTTTTTTACAGTGAATTCCTGCTTATCGGTCATGTTTCATTTCCTCGCTTTCCTCTTGCATGAATGCACAATTTTTCCATTTGTCCTTTTTCTCTTGGGCATTTGGAATCCTTGCACAGATTACAAGTATACGCTGGTTTTTTTTCTTCCTCAGGTTCACTGTCTTCCATTTTCTTATTCTCTTTTGGGTTCTCCCCAAATTCTGCTTCGTCGGATTTTTCTTCAGCTTTTTCCGGTTTTTTTTCAGCCTCTGCCGGCTTTTCACCATATTCCTCATGTTGGGTTTCTTTCGCTTCTGCGGATTCTTCCGTCAGCAGCCAGCCCCGCAACCCTGCTGCCATCCGAGGTATTACATGAGCAGACACTACTGTTCCGACTTTTTCTGCGCTTACCCGTGCTGCAGTGACCGCCGCTTGTACGGCCCCCACATCACCGCAAAGCTTTACCGTAAAATAGGCTCCGCTCGCATTCTCTATGCCCACCAGAGAAACATTTGATGATTTAAGACCGGTGTCTGCCGCTTCCACCGCTGCAAGCAGACCAATTACTTCAATTAATCCCAACGCTTCATCTTTCAAAAGGCTCTACCTCATTTCCGTGCCATTTTTACAGAGTGGGCGTTGTAACAGATACTGGATTCTGTCCCATACCGCGAAGAACGGAAAGTCCCACATCCCTTGCAGCCAGCACAGACTGTCTGACAGCTCCGGAATCGCCTGAAAATGTCACTATAATTTCATTAGAAAAACATGTGCCTGATGCTGGGCTCGCATATGTAACAATATCAACATTAGCTGTTTTCATAGCCATATCTGCCATCAAAAGCCCTACTGCTGCCGGTGCTCCTACCGTAATTCCAAACGCTTTTCCAACAGGAGCCTGAAACGCCTTGTTAAGTGCATAGCTTGCACGGGCGGTGTAATGAAGCTCAATATGTCCTGCATCGCATCCATACACATTTCCAAAGTTTCTATCAAGAGCTGACAGCATAATTTCTACGGCACGTCTGGCATCGGATACATCCTCCGCCGCAAAAATAATCGTACTTCCGTGTCCTGCTCCGCCTTTTGTATCACGGCAGAATTCCACGCTTACCACCTCTGTGTTTGTAGCTTTTACCGCCTCATCTGCTGACATCACGTGAGGAGCGCCGCCTGTTCTGGAACTCACGATACCGATAGAACGGTACTTAGGATCCAGTTTCATATTTTCATGCAGATGATAATCCAGATTTGCGATCACCAATCCAACTGTGTCTCCGATTCCAGCTCCCACAAACTCAGTAAGATTGCACGGAGACGAATTACCTACATTTACACTTCCTGCCACCGGTTCTTTTTCTCCAGAGCCGCTAACAGAACTTAAAATCTTATCTAATAAATCCTTATCCATGATCTACCCTCTCCTGTTTATTTTTCCTGAAATTTTGGTAACATTTTCTCCACATCTGTATGTGGTCTTGGAATTACGTGAACAGACACAACTTCTCCCACACGCTTTGCCGAAGCCACGCCTGCATCTGTGGCTGCCTTCACTGCGCCGACATCACCGCGTACCATTACTGTTACTAAACCAGAGCCAATTTTCTCATAGCCAATTAAAGCTACATTTGCGGCCTTCACCATTGCATCTGCTGCCTCAATTGATGCAACTAATCCTTTTGTTTCGATTAAACCTAATGCTTCCTGTCCCATTTTGGTACCTCCAAATTTAAATTTTTATTTATGCAATCATGCAAATAGCATGTTACATTTCCACAAACAATAGTGTGATTTTATTGTTTTCGTTATAGATGTTATCATATATATTTGCGTTCTCTTAGGATTTCAGGAAGTACTTCTGGTATTTTTTCTATGTATAATCTGGTATTTTTTCTACCATTTTTTTTGACTATCTACCTTTTAAGGGAATTTCATGGTGGAAAAAATACCACTTCGTAAAAGTGAATTGAAAAGGCTAATCAACTATGATATGATTTTATATATCTTAAATTGAGGAGTTGAGTTTTTTCATGAATTCAGAATTTGATCTTTTACTCGAAAACTTAATAGACTTCGATGAATTCAGCAAAATTCAGTCTGAGTTGTCAAGCATCGTAAGCTTTTCTGTTGTAACCGTTAATACGGATGGGAAACCTTTTTCTTCTCTTAGTAATTTTTCTACTTTTTGCCAATTAATCCGTTCTTCTGATACAGGCCGTCAAGCCTGTGTATCATGTGATAATTACGCCTTGAAACACTCCCTTGAGTTAGGACATTCCATTGTATACGACTGTCACTGCGGGTTAAAGGACTGTGCAGCTCCCATTATTGTCAACGATGTTCTTTTAGGCGGTGTTTTGGGAGGACAGGTTTTGGTTAATGAACAAGATAGAGAGTTAATTGATACGGAAAAGCTGGCAAAACAATTTCATTTATGTAAAGAGGATTTAGACCGGGTAGTATCTGAAATTCCTGTTGTCGCAGAAGACTACATTCAGCGGTGCCTCAGGTTTTACAGTTTTTTTGCTGAATATATTGCTGAAAAAAGCTATAAGACTATCATCCAACAGCAGCTTGATCAGGAAACAATAGAGCGAATCCGGCAGCAGCAAATTGCTTCCGCCCAGACTTTAAAAAGGATTCAGGCACAAATGAATCCTCATTTTCTTTTTAATGCTTTAAACTCCATAGCCCGAACAGCTCTTTTGGATGGATCCGAGGAAACGGAACAGCTGATTTATGATTTATCAAATTATCTGCGTTATACGATCAAGAATACATCTGATACTCCAACCATCGAAGAAGAACTTAATAATCTAAACCATTATCTGAATATTCAAAGAGCCCGTTTTGGGGATAAGATTACCTGCCATATTAATGTGGAAGACAGCATAAGAGACTGCCACATCCCCAGTATGACTCTTCAGCCACTGGTGGAAAATTCCTTTATTCACGGATTAAAAGATTGCATGGTTAATGGAATTATAAAAATAAATATTACAAAGACTTACAAGAATCATAAAAATGATATCTTAATTCAAATTTATGATAATGGATGTGGTATTTCAAGAAATATAATTGAATTGCTGAATACAGAGGAAAACCTTGATAATCCTGCTTCTGGATTAGGATTATTGAATACGCAAACCCGAATTAAAAAAATGTACGGTCAAGAATACGGCATAACCATTGACAGCGAAGTATACGCATATACTAAAATAGATATTCTTCTCCCAATCACTTACCATTAGCATCAAAGGAGGCGGGTTGTATGTATAAACTTTTAATATGCGAAGATGAGTCGTTAGAAAGAAAGGCACTGAACCTGCTTATTCAGCGCCATTACCGCAATATTCATATAGTTGGATATGCAACCACCGGTTTTGAAGCCATAAAGTTAGCCCACCAACATTTACCGGATGTTATTCTGATGGACATTGAAATGCCTCAATGTAATGGCCTGGATGCGCAAAAGGAAATTTGTCGGTTTCTCCCAAATGTAAACACAGTTATTATAACTGCTTACAATGACTTTTCTTATGCTCAGCAGGCAATAAAATGCGGTGTTATCGACTTTTTGCTAAAACCCATTGCTCCAAATGATTTGTATAACTGCCTGGATAAAATATTAAAATCCATGAAAAAATCAGATTCTTCTACTGTTCCTCCCGAATATACAGATTACATTCAAAAAATACTTGATTATATTGATTACCACTATTTAGACAATTTAAATTTAAGTGACCTGGCTTCTAAATTTAATTTAAATGAAAAATACCTCAGCAGATATTTCAAACAAAAAACGGGAACTTCTTTTACAGAATATATCATAAAGCTAAAAATTGAGAGATCAAAAAATATGCTGGAATACTCAGACGCTCCTATTTATGAAATTGCAGCGGATCTAAATTTTAATGACGCATCCTATTTTACGAAGGTATTTCAGAAACAGGAAGGTATTTCTCCTTCCCAATATAGAAAAAATGCCGGAAACTCACGGAATTCCAAATCGTAAATAAACTACTCCACATATAAAACTTTTCATCTCAATAAAGACAAATCCACACACCAATAGCGTGGTCTGTTGCGGAATAGAAATACTGGTATATCGATAATTGTCATTATAGTAGAAGCTGCCGCCCCGCTTAATAAAATTGTTACTGGGAGTTGTATTGTAAGGATCACTTGTCCCCCCACTTCGGACAGGGTTTATCATTCAACGCGGAAAATGTAAATTTACCAATTTTTGAATCGATGGTATCTTCCAACAGCAAAAATAGATACAATTATAAATGGAACAGGTAAAAGCCCTGTTCCAACGATATAATCGGTACTAAATATACTATTATGCTTTTACTGTAGGTTGATTTCCAGTGCTGTTGTCACTTGCTCACCAATGATTCCATCTACAGTCAAACCATTGTCTTCCTGAAATTTCATCAATGCACTTTTAGTCTTCTTCCCCATAATTCCGTCTGGCGTTCCACAGTCATATCCCCTTTCATTCAGTGCTTCCTGTACCGCCTTTACCGTTTCTGTGTCTTTTGAAACCGTCTTTACCGCAGTTGTTGATGCAGTTGTTGATGCAGTTGTTGATACCGTTGTCTTATAAGGGCAAACACCGCCACTGTGTAAATGAGGTGGGTATCCACCACAATGATAATGGTAACTACCAAGCCCGCTCTTATTTTTGTTGTCCTTATGCCCACCACTTGAATCAGTTCTTCCCGAATGAGCTTGTGCAGTAATTACAACTGGGTTTTCGAATGCGGATACAACAGGTGTCACCGTGACAACAAATGCCAGCAAAACAGCTAATAATAATTGACAACTCTTTTTCATCAAAGTCCCCTCCGGATTTAATTATTTCTATAATCTTACCATGTTATAGTCAATACGTATATTATAATCTAAGTTTTCATTCGACAATTTCCGACATTGGCATGCAGATATTCTTTATGCCTCTCCACATTATGCTTCGTCAAGGTATGGCTCATCGATGGAATTAACGCGGATCTGTTCCCTTTGAAAATAGCAAAATTATATAGAAAGAGGATGTCACTCCATCACTTTATTTTAGTGATTTTGCAACACCCTCTAAAGACTTAATTAGATTTGATTAACCAAATTTCTCATCCATCCGATGTTTGAACCGACATCTGCATTAGCGTTAACTTCCTTGTGCAGTCTGTCATAGGATTCTTATCTTAGCTTTCCGTCAATGCCCAAAGCCACACCATTCCCTCGTTTTCTTCATCATAATAAAGAAAATCCCTCGGCATAAAACTTTCCTCTGGTTTCGGAATGAAACATGAAAAGAAATTGTCAATGCTTCTCAAAATTCCATCATCGGCAAAATCGCCGACTTTGTCTCCACCTGATGTTACCGCCTAAAAGGGCGGCAATGAAATAATGCTGAATCGTTCAATCACGGCCACAACCTGATCCATACAATCGGCATGTCCCGTGGTTTATGAGCAATCCTTTTACGCATGGATTCATCGTGTAACGCATCCAGCGTGACGTTAAAGTCACCGCCTAGTGCTTCTAAATCTGAGCCATTATCATTGTTCCAGTAACGTCCTGTTTGCGCATAAAGTGTAATCACGTCATTGATAAAAGTCATATCAGGATTCAGCTCAAGTGCCTTTTTCCAAAAAGCCCTTACAGCCGCCGCTGTTCGTGGCAAGAAAAAACATACACGGTATGCATGTCCCAGTTATTAAATTCACCGGTTTTACCCGCTTAATATAGCCACCGTCAATTTGGTCTGCCCATATGCGAAATGCCTTTACTCCAAAGCAGTAATGACTGTTTTCATAACCGAGCTAGGGTTAAAATCTGCTCCCGGTAAATTTCCCCTAAAGCCCTGTTTTCCTGCTTTTTACCGATAAACAGCCAGCCGTGGCAGCGCCCCGTTTCGTTCTGATAGTCGTCCGTCAATTAATCAGCAGCAGAAAACCGATCCGGCTCTTTTCCGCCTCCACACATATACAACATTCTTCTGTTTGATGGAAAAAGGCTGGAACAAGTACATGGCCTTTGCCTATTTTATTCGTTCATCTGGTGCTCTTGCCAAGCCTCACCACCTCACTTGTGTTGTTTTTATGTATTAAAAAAGAGACGGGGTTAACCGCCTCTCATTGGTTTTTATAGAATTTAAAGCATCAGCAATGACTGATAGATGCTTGCTATTTCTGATAAAAACCACTGTCTATTTTCTTGTTCTCTTGCCACCACTCTTTATAAAGTAAAATAGCACCAAATATCCCACGCAAGAATATATAAGGATATATTTATATTTTTCAAGTGTTGTATCCCCTATAAAATATTTTACCAATATCAAATATTGTATCTCTTCATTCATCAATGCAAACGAGCTGCCAAGTCCAAGAATTGGAATAAATATTGGTGGTAGCAACACTAACCCTACTGTAAAACCACCGCCTCGGTATCAATGACACCCAACCTGGTTTACCAGCTTTTGTAAAGATCTTCCACATGCCAATTAAATTGTAAATTAAAATAGCTGTGGAAATTGTTGCGAGAATAATAGTAATTACATTTTAAAAAAACATATACAAACCCCCATATCATTTTCTATGATTATATACCATAGTTTACCATAAGAAAACACCCATCGACTAAAATTTCGACAGGTGCTTTCTCAGTGATATATAATTATTAAAAAAGGGACGGATTGGCCGCCTCTGAAATTATATATTAATTATAATCTTTTCTAATAAACACCTCAACTTTGCTAGCGTTAATAGCTTCATCAGATAGTCCCGACCGTCTTAAACAACCATAAAATTCATCTCTTGCTTTTGTATTAGCTAAAAACATTGAATTATTAATGGCATTTATACACGATTGATTCATTACGTTGCATGAAGTGACCGCTGAATTTACAATTCCGCTTACAGCATAAATTGTTTCATCGACACACCGCCTAAATATAGCCATATCATTTTCAGCTACATCAGGATAACTAAAACCAATGACTATACTATATTCTACATACCTGGTACTAATACAGGGATACTCAAATTCTACACATTCCTCAAAATAACAGGATTTTCTTTTGCATTTAGTTATATACGTCTCTACGGTTTCATATACGTGTATCTTTGTTTCAAAGTATGCCATGTTATCCCTTTATACAACCTTTTAATATAACATATACAATTACATCGGAAACGTGCGCTTTCTTCGAGAAAGACACCCATCACAGCATAACCATGACAGGTGTTTCAAAAAAAGGAGGCTCTGTATGAACATTGAATAAGAATTTTATGTCGCTATTATACTTTTATGATATAAAGCTTTGACCTGTCCTGTGACAATCTTTAATCAAATATTATTTTATCATAACAAAATCACCCATCGAGTTACACAAGAAAGGCGCCCAGATAAAAAAGAGACAGGATTACCCGCCTCTCAGTCGCGTTTATTTATGAATATCATTACAGTTAACGACACTGCGGCTATTATGATAATCAACAAATTGATACTTGCTATGCCAAACATTATAACTCCTCCTGTTTTTTATATATCATAACCATGATTTATTAAAAGAAAACACCCATCGGCCAAATTTCGATAGGCGCTTCCTTAGGAGATGTATTTTGATGAACTGAATCCGCGCACCTGGGCTTGAAC
>DEYX01000017.1 GCA_002365025.1 Hungatella sp. UBA3147
CCCCATACCGGCAGAATTCCCAGATATAATCCCAGCTCCTCCGCCATTTCCACCACCCGGTCAATATGTTTCCAGAATGTTCCGCAGGTGTTGATATTTGAGAAGTCCCCATCCAGCAGCGCAGTATCTCCCGCAAGATTCCTTTGGTCAGCAGTGTGCAGAAAGTCTGACAAAATCACATTATATCCTTTTTCCTTTCGGTTTCTCAAATACCGGTATGTCTCCTCCAGGGTCAGCCGTTGAAACATGAGCCAGGCGGTATCGGCCAGCCAGAAAAAAGGCGTGTCCCCATTGGTAAAATATCGTTTATTTTCATGCACCCGCAGTATCCCGCTCTCCCAGGGTTTCTTATCCATGCTCCTTCTCCTTTTCCAAGTCAGCCAACATGTTTAACGCCAGGAGGTTCCAGTTTATAAACCCTCCGTTTACCACCGGCTCTCCGTTAATTGGATTGTAATATTCATGCATACAGCCCGTCTTTTCCAGATCCAAGCCCAGAAGCTTTAAAGAATTACGGCAGATTTCTTCTGCCTCTTCCCGGTATCCATAAGAGAGCATGGCCTGGAACACCACATAATTGGCTACCAGCCATACGGAGCCAAGCCAGTTGGAGGGATTATTAGTAGCTTCAAGATTAAACATCTTCTCATCCTTGGCTAAAGTGGTGATTCCAAAACTGCTGTGAAATGTATTCTCATCATGATAATGGCTGACCAGGCTCTCTGCCTGTTCCTTTGTTGCAAAACCAGCATACATAGGAATAAATCCTGACCATACCCTTATTTTAATGGGAAGGGTCTTCCAGAACACCCCAAGGCCTTCATGGAACCAGTCAAATTTTCTGGTCCTGATATCCACGTCCACAGAATAGAAGAACCGGTCCCTTTTATCCCAGCACTCCTCCTGTATGGTCTGTATCAGGTCTCTCGCCCGGTTCTCCCACTCCAGGGCCTCACCGCCTTTTCCGGCATTTTTCAGAACACATCCATATGCCTGCATTTCCAGAACCATAAATGAATTCAGATATATATTTGCTGTGGAAAATTTCGGACGTCCGAAGGAAGCGGGATCATTATCCATTCCTATCATAATGTCATCACACCAGACAAACAGCCCTTTTTCTTCCATAAAATAATTTCGGTAATAGCAGTCAAAGTATGCTTTCAGTCCGTCCAGATACTCCCTCGTCCAGGAATAATCACCCTGGAATTCACTGATCAGACGCATCTGCTGGCAAAGAAACGGCTTATGCATATTCATCAGCACGCCTTCCTTATGCTTCATGTTCAAATAGGGCTCCGGCCACCGGTCGACCTCGATCATCATGGGAATATAGCCATCCTCCAGCTGATGATCCATAAAATTCCTTACATTTCCTCTGGCATGGACCAGAATCTTTTCCTTCAGCTCTTCAGAAAAAGAATCCATGATACCGAATAATCCGTAAACCGACCAGTAGGTATCCCAATCCCATAAATTTCCGTCATAGACACTGCCCGGATCAATAAAGGGATGGCGGATAAATGCATGAGGCTCCTTTAAAAGCCCTTTCACATGACCTGCCACATAATCTTTTATCTCCTGCGCATAACGCATGCTTTCCTGATCCATCATCCCGCTTATCCTTTCACCGCTCCTGCTGTCATCCCTTCGATTACTCTTTTGTTCAGAATCATATATAAGATCAGCATAGGGATCACGCACATAGACACGGAAGCAAAAATCGCTCCCCAGTTTTTCGCTCCAAATTCATTCTGAAAATACAGAAGACCGGTTTGAACTGTCTTCAGCTTTTGGTCACTGATAAATGTCATGGAAAAAATCAGATCATTCCATTTAAAGAAGAACTGCAATACTAATACTGTAACAATGGCATTCTTCATCAGCGGCACAACCACGTACCACATCAATTTGTAAATTCCGCATCCGTCAATTACCGCCGCTTCCATAATCTCATCCGGAAACGACCGAAGATAACCGGTGGTCAGCAGAGTCGACAGTGACAGGCCAAAAGCCGTATATGTAATGATCAGGCAGAGTCTGCTGTTTAAAAGCCCCATACCGGAATAAATCTGGAATAAGGGAATCAGGGCAGTTGCCACCGGAATCATGATGCCAAATTCAAAATATTTTCCAACGAATCCCTTAAGCTTCCATCTCATCTTTGTTACCGCAAAACTGACAGTTACCGTAAACAGCACAATAAAGAATAAGGAAACCACCGTACATATAAAGCTGTTTTTGAAAAATATGTCCATATTTCCTCTTGTCCACGCCTCTATGTAATTTTGGATATAGAAGCCCGAGTTTAGCGCATATGCCGGCTTGCTGGTCCACTCGCTCTGCTGTTTTAAGGAAGCGGTCAGCATCCAGAACAGAGGATATACTTCGATCACCACAAGACAAATAATGACTAATTTAATTGCAATTGATTTAAATCCTTTTTTCATGCTCGACCTTCCTCCTATTCTTTTACATCAAACCTGCGGATGATGGATGATCCAACCACGCACAGCATGAATATGAACAGCGCAACCACACTACCGTATCCCACCTTGTTATAGGTGAATGAAACATTATACATATACATGGACAGGGATCTTGTGGCCGCTCCCGGTCCTCCGTTAGTCAGTGCTGTCGCGGATTCAAACATTTTCACCGTTCCGGAAAAACTGAAAATCAGGCAGGTGATGATCATTGCATGCAGCAAAGGGGCCAGAATATGGCGAAACAGCTGCAGTCCGCCAGCTCCGTCAATTTTTGCAGCTTCAATCACGTCTCCCGGAATATCCAAAAGCGCCCCGTAGAAGATAACGGCATAAAATCCCATGGCCACCCAGATATCCATCACACTTAAGCTGCCCAGTGCCGTTGACGCCTGGCCGATCCAGGGCTGTACCAGACCGGTCAGTCCCAAGGTATCTAAAAGGCTGTTTAACAGGCCGTAATTTGGCTGTATCTCGTAAATTTTCTGGAACAGCTGGCCCACTGCCACCGTGGGCAGCACTACCGGAAAAAACACCAAAGTACGGATCACATTCTTAAAACGTTTCAGCCAGAAATAAAATAGCAGAGCCAATAAAAGCCCCATTCCCACCTGACCAAGCATAACAATGGATATGTATTTCAAATTGACAGCCATAGACGCTTTAAAATTGCTGTCTCCGAACAGACGCAGGAAGTTGTCAAACCCGCAGAACTCCCATTTTAACCCCGGAGATCCGGAATAAAACGAATAATACAAAGACCATATTACCGGCAGAATAACTATGACAGAATAGACGATCAATGCAGGTAATACGAAAATTGCAATTGCCGTTTTATTTTCCAATACCTTTTTCATAGAAAAACCTCCAATCCCTTTCTATTTGACGCTCCCGCATGCCAGGCCGACTGAAACAATCCGCTTCGCTGCCGGATCCGGGTCAAGCGGATATTCGCTATCCGCTTCGTTACTTGCTCACAGTGTGCCCCGCTCCATCGGGCATAACCGAATAGCAGCTATCGCTGCTTATCAGGTGGAGCTTGTACTCCACCTGATACAAGCAGGTCCCCTCACCCACCGCTTAATGCTTTTCGCATTTGAAGCGGGGGACTTTCTTGATCCGGTTAAAAAACGGGGTGCTGGATTCCTTTTCAGAACTTCACAGCACCCCGCATCTCATCTAACGGCTTAACAGGCCATCCGATTTATAGAAGTTAAATTCTTACTACTGGCTCATATCCCAGGCTTCCTGAATGGACTTCATGTAATCCTCTGCCGATAATTCACCGGTTAACAAGGTCTGGATTCCGTCTTTTGCCACATTCTGAACTTCATTGCCCATGGTTGCTTCAAACCATGTAAAAGCACTTTCCGCATTGTTGATGGTATCAAGAACCAATTGTGTATAACCACTGGCGCCTTCTGCAGAAACCGTATAATTATAACCCTTTACGCTCCCTTGCAGCTCCATAGCCAGATCACCCATATTTTCTGCGAAATATTTCATAAACCACCCGGTTGCCTCATCATAATTCTTTTGGCTGAAGGAAAGAATATTGCCGCAGTTCATGGAATAACTGCTTTCATCGCTGACATAAGGATCTACAACCGGCACGTTGAAGAATCCGATACCATCTTCTCCGGCCAAATTCTGGGAAGCATCATTCAAGTTGCTTGTAAACCATGAGCCGTTATAGAATATGGCTGCCTGTCCGGTCATGAGCATGGAGCCCGCGGTGTTCATGTCTACGGTATTCACACCTTCACCGAAATATCCTGCTTTTGCCCAATCCTGTATTTTCTGGGCGGCCTTCACGTAATCCTCATCCGTATAGTTTGAAATTCCTTCATCTGCCTTTGCCATGGCCTCAGGTCCGGCAATTCTGACAAGATAAGAATTTAAAAGACGGGTTGCTCCCCATTTATCCGCCGCTCCGCACGCTATCGGCTGGATTCCCGCTCCCTTCAGCTTTGCAAGCACAGTCTCGAACTCATCCCATGTGTCCGGAACCTGGCAGCCTGCCTGTTCAAACAAAGCCTTGTTATACCAGAAACCTTCTACATTCATTCCAAGAGGCAGATCATAAATATCTTCCGTTCCTGATAATCCTTTCAAAAGAGAGACTGCTGATGGATTCAGTGCGTCCTCACAGTTAAAATCCTTCAGTACTTTTGAAACATTTACCAGCTTTCCTGCTTCGATCAGGTCCACAATGGGTTTGCCTGATTCGTACACGAACATATCCGGCAGATCATTGGAAGCCACCAGGGTAGCCACCTTCTGTCTTAAATTATCAGAAGACACCACTTCATAATCCCATGTGAAGTTAGGATTCACCTCTTTCTGGTATTTCTCACAGAGAGCCTTGATCAGCACGCCATTATCATTGTCTTCCGCCCAGATCGATAAAATTTTCATGTTCTTTGTTAGCTTAGGGTCTTCCGCTGCGCTGGGTTTTACTGAATCCGCCCCTGCAGCAGGTTCTGTTCCCGATGCTGATTCCGTTTTTGCTGCAGATTCCGTTTCTGCCCCAGTCTGTCCGCCGCCATCGGATGCCTGTTTGTTTCCGCAGCCGGTCAATAAGGATGTCATCATGGCTGCAGCCAGGATTCCTGCTAAAACCTTTCTCTTCATCTTCTACCTCCCACATGTTTCATAGTTTTTGTTTGATAGATACATTTTAACAAGGAACTTCCGCATATACTAGTCAGTCATTTCTTTGTTTTTGTACACTTTTTATATAATAATTATATTTTATTATTTTCTTATTGTATATTTAATCCCTTCTTCTGGTGTGTCCCTTATATTCGTTCGGCGTTATACCCTGATATTTCTTAAATATCTCACAAAAATACCGATAATTATAATATCCCACCTTTTCACTGACGTCCATCACCTTCATGCCCTCATCCAGAAGCTCTTTTGCCTTTTTAATCCTCAAATCCGTTAAATATTTAACATAACTCATACCCACTTCATTGCGGAATAAAATGCTTAAATAAGCCGGATTCATGTTTACCAGCATAGCCAGCTCATTTAAGCCGATATTATCCGCATATTTTTCATCGATAAACTGCAGAAGCTTCTGAATGACACGGTGACTGCTTCCGACCTTCTTTCCAAGAAAAAGCTCGCTCATCTTACGGATGAGGGACAGGCAATACAGCCTGCATTCCTCCTCCCCATGGAGTTTTTCCACATCATGATGGGTAATCTGGCAGACAGCATCCGGGTTTGTTTCCTTAAAAATCTGGACAAGCATGGACATAATCTTATATATCTCCTGCTTATACTGCTCAAAATCAGGGACCGTTTCCCTCATCACCCGTAAGATTCCTTCCATTCCTTCTTCCAGCCCTTCCGCTTTTCCAATAAGCACCATATCCACAACACGGTCTGTCTCGCGTATGATCCGGTTATATGCGTATTGGGGCGGATTGCTCCTTTTTTCCACTTCCTGCAGCACTTCCTCAATTTTCTGTATGGTAACCGGCTTATCAATATAATTCACCACGCCCAGGGTAATAGCCCGCCTGGCATATTCAAATTCTGTATAACCGCTGATCACCACATAGCTGGCTTCCGGCAGAAATTCCTTGCAGCTTTCGATCAGGGAAAGCCCGTCCAACCCGGGCATCCTGATATCTGTAATGACAATGTCCGGCTTCTGCTCCTGTATGACGTCAAGAGCGTCGATCCCATTGTAGGCATATCCCACCACTTCGCACTGCAGCTTCTGCCGTTCCAGAATCGCTTTGATCCCCTCCACCACGATATATTCATCATCCGCAACTACCATTCGATACATCTGCTATTCCCCCTCTTTTTCTGTATGAAGCGGTACTCTTACAGTGACCTCCGTTCCAGCTCCCGCCTCACTTTCAAAACAGATACCAGCCTGATCCCCATAGAACAAAGACAGCCTCTCCCTTATATTCTTTACTCCGTAGCCTTCATCCAGAAGGTTCATATCCACAATTCCCACCCCATTATCCTTGATTTTAAATACCATAACTTCCCCTTCAAGGCAGCCGGATAAGCGGATGCTGCACCCACCGCCAAGCTTCGGTTCCAACCCGTGATACACCGCATTTTCTACTACAGGCTGCAGAATAAACGTAAGGATTTTCCGGCTGATCAGGGATTCTTCTATCTCAATCTTCAGTTCAAAACGGTTGTGGTAACGCATGTTCTGAAGTTTCATATACGCCTTTATTTTTTCAATCTCAGCTCCGACCTCAATCAGCTTTTCTCCTCTGTTCAAGCTCAGCTTAAACGTATCCGAAAGTGCAAGCACCATATCTGCAATCTCATCCGCATGCTCAATTACCGCCATAAAATAAAGGGAATCCAAGGTGTTATACAAAAAGTGAGGGTTGATCTGCGACTGCAGAAGTAATAGTTCCGCCTCCTTTTCCTTGATTTCAGAATGGAGGAGTTTTTCATGCAGGTCCAGATTATTGTTTACCGTGTTCTTAAACTGGGTGCCGATCTTTCCAATTTCCGTTTCGTCAAACTCCTCTTCAATACGGAATGTTCCTTTACTGACTACATCAATATTCTTTTTCAGCTGTTCCAGAGGAAATGTGATGACCTTGGAAATCCCGTTTACAAACAGATAGCAGATAATCAGCATGGCCATACATACCAGCACAGAAATCCAGGCGATATAATTGCTGTCTCGGCTTAATTCCTCTCTGGCGATTACATTGACCACTTCCCAGTCACCCTTTTCATTGTGCACTTCACTGAATAAATATTTGCCCGACTCACCTGCAATATAATCCTCCAGAATCTCCTGTTTCACATCCGTTCCTCCGTGGAAGTAGACGAGATTCCAGTCAGGCCTGCCTACTGAACGGCTCTCATTTTTATCAAAAATCATATACCGGTTGGTCACATATCCCTCATCCCCTTTTCCAAACGCGGAAAGGAACATGCTTTTTTTGATGTTAAAGATCACATACCCCATGTCTTCCCCATTTTCCGTATTTTTTAATGTTTTTACCATGGAAAATGTTTCATTGTTATCATCAAACAGCACATTATACCCGTAAAAAACCTCTTTCCCCATTTCCCGGTCCGCCACACCAACCCAGTCCATAGCTAAAACGTCTTCAGCCTTATGATATTTAAGCATCTTACCATTTTGCAGGGTCAGCTTACTGTAAAAATAGATATTTCCCTTTTTATGAATGGCTACCGCACTTTGAATGTATTTATTCTGCTCAGCCAAATCCCTAAGCGTATGATTTAAAACAACATCATCGCGGCTGGAGAAATAAGTGCTTTTCTTCTGTTTCTTCGTCATAATTTTTTTAAAATTCTGATTGTTTAGCAGGGTCCTGGAAAGGTCGACCAGATTCTGCAGCTGAATGTCAATGATGCTGCCGGACACTTCTAAATTGTGCCTGTGGGAATTCTGGTAATTGCGCTCCATGGTCCTTTTTGAAAAAGTAAAGGTTATGCAGCCAACCAAAGCCACTGCCAGGATTAAGCAAATCAGCATAGAAATCAAAATCTGATTCTTGATGCTTCTCTTTTTCCACATTTCCTCCAACCATAATTTCCACCGTTTCATAATTCCCCTCTCCGCTTGCTGTGCAAAAATAAGGAAGAACCATAAATCCGGTGCTCCCTTATTTCTCTTTTCTAATGCCTATCCTTACACAATGACCTTAAAACCATTCTGCGCTATGATTATCTCCTGCAGAAGCTCCTCTTTCGTCAGAAAATCCGACTTTCCTGCCGGAATACAGACAGTTTTCTCCTGTCCGGAAAAATTAAACAGGAAATAGATCTGTTTTTCCTGACAGATCCTGCTTATCACCTGAACTCCTTCCGGAGCTTCTATCTCATCCTTCCAATTGCAGACAGGGCCTAACAGCGACTTAAAAAGTACCCTCCATGCCGGATCTTCCAGATCCGTTCCCACATAATAAGCCGTTCCCTCCCCATAGGAATGTTGGGAAATTACCATAGAGTCCTTCTTATAAGTATCCTTGTAGAACCCAAGGAGTTTTGCATCCCCCGCCAGCAGCTCGCTCCATGCTTTGTCCCTTGTTTCCACCTCATCTTCCTCAGATGCCAGACGGATGCCTAACTTGGTCCGGTTGCTGTCAAACACCGGCTCAACCTCCTGTACCGTAACTCCGAATACCTCGTCAAGATGGGCCGGAAGAGGTATGGTATACCCCAGGTTATCCTCATTTTTAACACCGGTCAAAAAGGTGGCGATCAAAATTCCACCCTGTTTTACATATTCCTGTAGCCTCTTTGCCGTCTCCTTTTTCAGAACAAAGGAAGCCGGTAGCACCAATGCCTTGTACGACAGGAAATCACGTTCAAGGGAAATCACATCAGAATGAATCCCAATACGCTCTAAATTATAATACAACTTCCCGGCAAAATCCATATAAGAAAATTCAGGCTCATTGACCGGCTTAATTTTCAGGGCCCAATGGCTGTCATAATCCAGCAGAATCCCAACTTCCGAGCAGAAAGAGGTTTCTTTTAAGGGTTCCAGCTGTTTTAACAGGTTGGCTGTTTCCTGCATTTCATAATACCGCCGTCTGGGAATCCCGTCTAAATCCACGATCGCATAGTTTAATTGCTCTGCCCCCGCCGGAAAGCTGCGGAACTGATAGTGCAAAAGTAAATCGGCCCCATTGGCAAATGCCTGAACCACCGCCTGCTTCAATGCACCGGGTCCGGGCTGCAGCCGTCCCGTCCCACTCAGCCTGTGGCCTCCGCCGGACATAAATTCCATGACCCAGAACGGTTCGGAAGGCTTCACCCCTCTGCCAAATGCATATGGGAAGGAATCCACCCAGGCATCCCGAAGATTGGGATAATAATCAAAGGCATAGCAATCTAAGTTTTCAAAGCCTTTAAAATAATCAATGCTGTTGGTCACAAGTCCCGTTCCATTGGTAGTTACCGGATAGGAAGTAAAAGCCTTCAGGATATCCGCCTGAATGTTTTGAAAATCGATCTGGCTTTCACTGGAAAACCGTTCGAACTCCAGACGGACCGTGGGGTTTTCATAAAAGTCCCGTATCTGGATCTGCGCCCCCGGCTCAATGGTATTGACCGGTGGGTTGATCTGTTCAAAGGCCCGGTACTCCTGGGACCAGAAGATGGCTCCGCTTTTCCTGTTAAAGGTTTCGATCCCGCCGTATTTCTGTTCCAGCCAATCCTGAAACTTCTTCCTGCAGTTTTCGCAGGTACATCTGCCCGTTCCTTCCTGGGCCAGTTCATTGTCTATCTGGAACCCTGCCACATAGGGATTCCTGCCATAATGCTTCCCTATGGCTTCAGCGATGCCGGCACAGGCCTTCCTGTATGTTTCGTGATTATAGCATCCATGTCTTCTGCCTCCGAAAGGACGGCTAATCCTCCTGTTATCCTGATAAAACATATCCGGCCAGGCTTCTACCATCCACGCCGGGGGACATGCCGTAGGAGTTCCTACGATCGTACGGATGCCTGCCTGCCCCAGTTCCTCAATCACCGGGTCCAGCCAGGAAAAGTCATATCTTCCTTCCTCGGGTTCCATCCGGCACCAGGAAAACTCTCCCATTCGGACTGTATTGATTCCCGATTCCTTTATCAGCTTTAAATCCCATTTAAGCTCTTCTTGGCTTTTATGTTCCGGGTAATAGGATACTCCATATAACATTGACCTTCCTCCTTATCCTTGCTTTTCACTGCCGAATCTGTTTCTGACTACGGGCATCCAGATACGCATCTCATTTAACCCGCGGTTATCCCAGGCAAAATAAGGAATCATACGCACCGGGACCGGTTCATAGCCTTCCTCAGAGTAATCCTGGTAAAGGGAATTTCTGTCATATTCCGGTCCATGAATTTTCTTCAAAAACGTGGCCGCAAGCCCGGTCACTTTCCGGCCTTCTATCTCAATCTCCTCCGGCTTAAACCGTACATCTGACGGAACGAACAGATCGTCAATGGTTTCTGCCGGAGCGTCTATGCCTTCCAGACAGTACACCAGAGGCCCTCGTTCCACTGCCACCTGATTGCAGTCTTCTTCCACCAGAACATGGGCACAGGTCAGACGGGGCATCATCCCTAAATCCAGAATGACCACGGTATGTTCCGGATCTTCTATTTCCACGGTCAGAAAACTGCCCCTGTCCGCAACCGAAAGCGTCCTTTCCCATAGACACTTCTGCCCGTTTTCAGTTTTCTGAACCCTACTTTCTCCCCGCACCCAGGATGGGATCCTTAAATGCAGCTTTACTGGCAGATTCTTCTTCATGTGTTCAAAACGAAAGCTTATTTTTCCGTCATATGGATAGTCCGTTTCCTGAACCAGAACACCTTCACAGCCATTCATGAGTTTCATCTCCGCCCGGCTGGCACCGTATAATACCGGATAAATGCCGGTATCGTCTATGGTGTAAGCGTATTCACTCAACTGGGCAATCAGCCTGGCCAAGTTAGGCGGACAGCAGTAGCTCAAAATATATTCTGTCCGCTCCTGTCCCCAAATTAGCTCATAAGGGAGTTTTTTTGCCCGGCGCAGCATGTTCTCATAGAAGAATCTCTTCCCATCCAGGCTGATTGCTGCCAGATTCCCATTCAGGACCATCCGTTCCAAAACCTCTGCATACTCTGCTTTTTTCTCCATGCAAAACATGCGGTATGCCCAATATACGCCTCCCACAGAGGCACAGGTCTCATTGTATGCCGTCACATTGGGAAGCTGGTATTCATATCCATAAGCCTGATGGACCAGCTGATGGGTGAAAAAGTTTCCATATGGCGACGCACCATTATACAAAGCGCCGCATCCTCCGGTTATATAGAGCTTCTGTGTCACAAGGCTGTGCCATACTTTATGAAGAACTTCCGTAAGTTCCGGATTTTCCTCTTCCAGGCACAGATCCGCCACTCCTGCATACAGGTAATTGGCCCTCACCGCATGGCCGATGATTTTTTCATGCTTCTTAAGAGGAAGTCTGTCCTGGTTGTCATCCAGCCCTTCCTTTACACAGTCCCGCAGCTCTATTGCCTTTTTCAGCAAATCCAGATATTCCTGCTTTCCCGTTGTCCGGTATAATTCGGCAAGCCCCATGTAATGGGAAGGGCATACAGCGGTCTGTGCTTCTCCGCTCTTCCTGGCCTCTTCATACAGATGCTTTAAATATCCGGCGGCTTTCTCGGCAATCGCAAGAAAGCTGTCACTGCCTGTCACACGTTTATACAAACAGGCAGCGGTGAACAGATGGCCGAAATTATAGACTTCAAAATCGTTAATATCACCAAGTCTTGCGTCTCTCCCCTTCTTCTCACTGATAATCTGTTTCGTGGAAATATATCCGTCAGGCATCTGTGCCCTGCCGATCAATCCAACATAATCCTCAAGCGCTTCCAAAAGCTGCCGGTCATCTCCCAGGGCCGCCGTATAAACAGCAGATTCCATCCATTTATAAAAATCACCGTCTCCAAAAACAGTGCCATCAAAATCACCGTCTGATTCACCCGCCGCGATCTTAAAATTTTCTGTCACATGACTGATGTCTTTACTCTCAAACATCTTTCGCAGATGGGGGACCGTAGAATTCATGCAGGTATCAAGCCGTTCCTTGTATAGCCCGTCTGTCCATTTCACCGCCCGAAAGGGAAGACCGCAAACCCGGGCAAAGGGTGAACTTATTAAATCTGTCAGCATCGTTCTCCTCCTCACTATTTTCTGTATAATATTTCAAAGCTGCCGGAGCCTGATTCGGCCGTCATATATCCATCCTCAAGCCGAAAAGCAAGACCATCGGTTTCAGACGGCACCGCCCCTTTTTCCAGACGTATTTTAACCGCTGCATTAACCGGTACGGTAAATGCAAGCCTCCGCTCTCCCGGCGTCTGCGTTTTTTCCCAGCTGACCCGAATCAATCCAAGAGCACTTTTATAAGATCCTTTTGCATATGCAAGGGCATCACCTGTCTGGGGACTGATGATGATATGCCGGTATCCGGAAAAAACCTCATCCGTTTCAATTCCCAGAACAGAGCGGTACAGCCATTCTCCCACCGCTCCATAGGCATAATGGTTAAAAGAGTTCATATCCGGGCTCCACATGGTTCCATCCGGCTTTAACCCGTCCCAATGCTCCCAAATAGTGGTCGCCCCCCTCTTAACCTGATACAGCCAGGAAGGAAAATCTTCTTTCAAAAGCAGCTCATAGGCCTTATCCGTATATCCATTTCCACTTAATGCATGCAGGAAATAGGGTGTGCCGACAAACCCCGTCACCAGATGCCCTCCCTCTTTCTCAAGCAGTTTAACCAGCTGTTCAGCCGTCTTCCTCCTGTATGCTTCCGGCACAAGATTAAAATGCAGAGCCAGAATATGGGCTGTCTGAGTCATTGCCGTCATGCTTCCGTCACTTTCAAAAAATGTGCTCTGAAACTTCTTTACGATTTCTCCATACAATTCTTCATACTCTTTGGCATCCTCTTTTCGCTGCAGGATTAACGCTATTTTCACAAACAGCCCTGTTGAGTAGGCATAATATGCGGTACAGGTCAAATCATTAGGGGTCGCTCCGAAATAGCTGCCCTCCTCTGCATCAAGCGCCACCCAGTCGCCGAACTGCAGCTTATAATTCCAGATATGATCTCTGGCATGGGCTCTCATGAATCCGATCCATTGCTTCATGCTGTCATACTGCTCTTCCAAAATAACCTTATCCCCATACATCAGATAAAGGGTCCACGGGTTGATCACGGCCACATCAGCCCAGGCCGCCGCGGAATGAGTTCCCTGCGAAAGCAGCCAATCGTCTTTTTCCCTGCCGCTAATGATGTCCGGTACCACATGGGGTACTCCCCCTTCCGGCATCTGATCCGCAGCCACATCTTTCAGCCATTTTCTGAAAAACGTATAGGAATTCATCAAATAACAGGAAGTACGGCAGAAAATCTGCGCATCTCCCGTCCAGCCCATTCTCTCATCTCTCTGGGGGCAGTCCGTGGGAATATCCAGAAAATTCCCCTTCATGCTCCACTTAATATTGCTGTGAAGCTGGTTTACCAAAGGGTGGGAACAGGAAAATTCTCCGGTTTCTTCCATGTCTGAATGCAGGACGCAGGCTGCCACATCTTCTTCCTTCAGCTCCCCCGGCCAATCCATGACATGAACATACCGAAAGCCCTGGAAGGTGAAATGGGGTTGATAGATCTCTTCGCCTTCCCCTTTGCAGATATAGCGGATTTCTTCTTTTGCTGACCTTAGATTGTCTGTATAAACATTTCCTGAAGAATCCAGTGTCTCAAAACATTTAAGTTTAACCTCTTCCCCTGTCCTTCCCCGTACCTTAAACCGTACCCAGCCTGTCAGGTTCTGTCCGAAATCAATGACCAGGTCTCCCTGTGGAGTCTGAAAGATACTCCCTGCCTCTAAAGTCTCTATTACCTTCACCTTCGAACCGGCCTGGGCGGTCAGGGCACTCTTTGGAAACTCTACCGTTTGTACCCCTTTCCAGCCGTCCGCACAGTGGCCAGGATAGTTCCAATCCTCAATTTCCAAGCCGGCGTCATAATTCTCCCCGTCATAAATCTCAGAAAAGGTCACTGGACCCTCATGTCCCAGCCAACTTTCTTCCGTAAAAAACGTCTCTTCTCTTCCGTCCCGGTAGCGGACCACCAGCTGCATCAGAAAAGACGCCTGGTCTCCGTAATTATTGCGCAGATGAAGAAAGCCCATTTTCCCTTTATACCATCCTGCACCAACCAAAGCTCCCAATGCATTGGCTCCCTGTTTCAGCAGATCCGTAACCTCATAGGTCTGATAGCACAAATGCTTCTTATAGGAGGTCCAGCCAGGGGACATCTCATCCAGACCCACCTTATGTCCGTTAATGTAGAAATGATACAGTCCCAGTGCTGTGGTACATGCATAAGCTTCCTGCACTTCACCATTGACTTCAAACACCTTTCGCAGATAAGTGCTTCCCGAGGAGTCTTTATCCTCCGGTCCTTCCGCAGTAATGAACTGCGCCTTCCACTGCTCTTGTTCTAAGACTGCAGTGACAAAAAATGCCGGTTCACTGAAGCTGCTTTCTTCCTCTCCATCCTGCACCTGTACCCGGACAAAATATTTTTTACAGGAAGAGGGACAAAACCCGGCCGCCTCCACATGGATGGACTCCCTGCTCTTAACCCAGCCGCTTTCATAAACTATGGTCTCAAAGTCTTCATCCCTGGCAATCTCCAGCCTGTATGCTTCCTGGTTTACATTTTTTTTGTCACTGCAAAGAATCCAGCCAAACCACGGCCTGCCGTCCAGCCCCACCGGATTTCTCAAATATTCAATTGTTATTTCCGACACTTTCAGCATGCTTTCTCTCCCATTCCATTTTAGTTGTCCGGTCCGCTGTATTTAAGCCAGAATCTTCCTGACCGATTCTTTCCAGCCCTCATATTTCTTAGCTCTCACTCCTGGCTCCATACTTGGATTATATTGCTTTGCATTCATTTTTTCAAATATATCTTCCTGATAGACGCCGAGTGAAAGGCCTGCGGCGAAAGCGGCTCCCATTCCGGAGAGCTCTTTTATTTCAGAGACACGTACGTTTGTTCCCAGGATGTCGCTTTGAAACTGCATCAGGTACTGGTTTTCCGTGGGACCTCCATCCACCCGCAGTTCTGGTATAATGCAGTTCATGTCCTCACGCATAGCCTGAATTACGTCAGTAATCTGGTAGCCAATGCTTTCCAGTCCGGCCCTGACGATTTCCGCACGGCCTGTGGTTCTTGTCATACCGCTGATGGAAGCGGTAGCACAGCTGTCCCAATATGGCGCTCCTAAGCCGGTGAAAGCCGGGATTAAGTAGACCTTATCATTTTGGTCGGCAGCTCCTGCAATCTGCTCCGTCTCCTCCGGGGAGGAAATCATGTTCATCTTCTCATTCAGCCAGGTAATAACCGCACCTGTATAATTAATGTTACCTTCCAGAATGTAGTTCACCTTTCCGCCCATGCACCAGGCTAAGGAAGTCACTACCCCATGGGTGCTAAACACCGGTTCTTTTCCCGTATTCATCATGATGGAAGATCCGGTTCCATAGGTTGCTTTTGTCATGCCTTTTTTTAGACAGCCCTGGCTGAACAGCGCGCCGTGGGAATCTCCCATCACGCCGTGAATAGGAATAGGTACATCAAACAGTCCCTCAAAGTCCGTCATACCAAAACATGAGTCTGAATCTGAAACCTCCGCCAGCCATCGGCTTTTTAAACCGAAAATTTTACAGAGGTCCTGATCCCAAACCAAATCCCTGATATTAAAAAGCTGCGTCCTGGAAGCGTTTGAATAATCTGTTTTATAAGAAGTTCCTCCTGTCAAACGGTAAACCAACCACGTATCCACAGTTCCGAAGCACAACTCCTCCTTATCCGCCCGTTCTTTCAGGCCTTCAACATGTTCCAGAAGCCATTTGAATTTTGAAGCAGGAAAATAAGGGGAAAGGATCAATCCAGTCTTATTCCGTATGATTTCCGGATCAACGGTCTCTTCTATTGATTTGCAGATGTCCCAGGATCTGGCGCATTGCCATACGATTGCTAAGGCTTGTGGTTTCCTTGTTTTCTTATCCCACACAAGGGCAGTTTCCCGCTGATTGCTGATTCCCAGACCAGCAATCTCATTTTTAGGAACTCCGGAGGTTTCCACGAGCTTTCGTACCACTTTTAACGTATTTTGGTAGATTTCCTCCGGGTCATGGGAAACATAACCCTCTTCGCTTATGATCTGCCTGTGGGGCACATCCTCTCTTTTTACCAGTTTCCCATGCTCATCAAAAAGAATAGCCTTCGTTCCCTGAGTGCTCTGGTCCACCGCCAGAATATATTTTGCCATATCAAATCAGCTCCCTTGCCTGTTTTGCTATTCCTTCTGCCGTAAGTCCGTAGTACTCGAATACTTCTTTTGAGGTTCCAGTGACGACAGGAGAGTCGGGAAGAGCCAAATTGATCACCTTCTTTGGGCAGTGGGCTGCGACTATCTGGCTGACCATGGAGCCCAGCCCTCCATAAGGGGAATGCTCCTCCACGGTGATGATAGCTCCAGCATGTTCTGCAGCATGTAATACAGCCTCCTGGTCCAAAGGCTTTACGCAGTACATGTCCGTAACAGATGCCGTAATTCCGCTTTTCTTTAAAAGCTTTGCTGCCTCCAACGCCGGCTTTACCATTTCCCCGCAGGCAATGATAGCAATATCCGTTCCCTGAAAAAGAACATTGGCCCGGTTCAGTTCAAAGGGACAGCTCTCCTCCGTGTAAATGTCATCCACCGCATTTCTTCCCACCCTTATGTAAGCAGGCTTCTGATCCTTTAACAATTCCTCAATCAGACGCTTTGTCTGAAATCTGTCGCTGGGCAGATAAACCCTCATGTTGGGAATTGCAGCCATAGCCGCAATGTCTTGAGCAGAATGATGGCTCATACCCAGGGCTCCATAACTGATCCCGCCGCTGATTCCGATTAAAGTCACGTTCGTGTCAGAATACGCACAGTCTATCTTCGCCTGCTCATAACTTCTGGTAGACAAGAAGCAGGCCGGAGAAGCTGCAAATGCCTTTTTCCCGCATTTTGCAAGACCGGCCGAAATGCTGACCAGATTCTGCTCTGCAATTCCTGTTTCCACAAATTGCTGTGGATATGCCTGTGCAAATGGGGCTAAGGATGCGCTTCCCCGGGAATCGCTGCACAAGACAATGATATCATGATCTTCCTTTGCCTGCGCTAATAATGTCTCACAAATCGCCTGCCTGTTGGGTATTTGATTCATACTGCCGCCTCCCTTCTCATTTCCAGATCAGCCATAATGACCTCATACTCTTTTGCAGTGGGCACCCTATGATGCCAGTCCGCCTTATTTTCCATTATAGGGGAACCACATCCCTTTACTGTATTGGCAATCAGAACGCTGGGCCTTCCCTTTACTGTCTTTGCCTGTTCAAATGCGTCGTTCAGTTTATCCACATCGTTTCCATCCGCCACGTCGATTACATGCCAGCCAAAGCTTTTAAAACGATCACCAAGGTCATTATGCCCCATTACCTCCTCTGTATTCCCGGAAATCTGGAGGCGGTTGCGGTCCACAACGGCACAGAGATTATCCAGCTTAAACTGGCTGGCAGCCATGGCCCCTTCCCATACCGATCCTTCCGCCAGCTCTCCGTCGCCCATAACCGTATAGA
>DEYX01000102.1 GCA_002365025.1 Hungatella sp. UBA3147
TGAAATCAATCCAGTTACTTTTTTTTGTGCTTAAGGCGGTGTTGGTGGAAATTTTCATGGTCGGTACCGGGCAGGCAAATGGAGTACCGCGGCCTGTGGTGAAGAGAACGATGTGGGCACCGGAAGCGGCCAGTGCCGTGGAGGCCACTAAGTCGTTACCGGGAGCACTTAAGAGATTTAAACCCTTACCGCGCACCGGTTCCCCGTATTTTAATACATCTATGACCGGAGCGCTTCCGGATTTCTGGACACAGCCTAAGGATTTGTCCTCCAGGGTAGAGATACCGCCCTTTTTGTTGCCTGGGGAAGGATTTTCGTAAATGGTCTGGTTATGGCTGGTGAAGTAGTTCTTGAAATCATTGATCAGATCCACGGTTTTATTAAAGGTCTCTTCATTCTGGCAGCGGTTCATAAGAAGCGTTTCCGCACCGAACATCTCGGGAACCTCCGTCAGGATGGTGGTTCCGCCTTTGGAAACCAGCATATCGGAGAATGCTCCTACCGTGGGATTGGCTGTGATTCCGGATAAACCGTCGGAACCGCCGCATTTCATACCTATGATGAGTTCGCTGCAGCTTACAGGCTCTCTGTGGAACGTTCCTGCGTATTCAGCCAGCTGTCCGATGAGCTCCATGGCATCAGCCATTTCATCCTCAGACTCCTGAGTTACCAGGAATTTTACCCTGTTCTCGTCGTAATCGCCGATATAGGGTTTCAGTTCGGAAACGCTGCTGTTTTCGCAGCCAAGTCCCAGGACCAGAACGCCTCCGGCGTTGGGATGATTGATTAAATCAGCCAGAATGGTTCTTGTATATTCCTGGTCGTCACCCATCTGGGAACAGCCGTAAGGATGAGGGAATGCGGCGATTTCGTCAATGGAGCCGCCTACGTATTTCTTAGCCATACGCTCCAGAGCAGTGGCTATGTTATTGACACAGCCAACAGTGGGAATGATCCAGATTTCATTACGCACACCCACTTTACCGTCCGGCCTGCGGTAGCCTTGAAAGAAACGTTCTTCTGTGGGGACAACAGCCGTATCCTGTTTCTCGTACGTATAAGTAAGTAAATCCCCCAAACCGGTTTTTAAATTATGCGTGTGAATCCAGGCCCCTGTCTTAATATGTTCCTTTGCCATGCCAATGGCACAGCCGTATTTGATGACGGATGAGCCGGCAGGTATATCGTCGAGGGCGAATTTATGACCCTGTGGGATATCTTCCAGGAGTGTAACGGTATTTCCGCCTATTTCTGCGGCAGTGCCGGAAGAAAGCGGCTTTAATGCAACTGCAACATTATCTCCGGAATGAATTTTGATAAAATCCTGCATAAGCTTCCTTTCCTTTCTTGGTACCAGAATCAAACGGTACATGTAATGTAAGTACTTACATAAAACATACACTATTTTGGTGCGGACGTCAATAGGGAAAGAAAAAAAGAGATTTTTCTTTTTGTTTAGGGGAACAATTTAAGAAAAAAACAGATTTTATTAAGAAATAAAATCAGCAATAACAGTTGCTTTACAGAAATTTATCCTGTATAATGAAGCGAGAAAAGTGTAAGCGCTTACTTTGTGTATGGAAATTTTGATGAGTAAAAGGGACTACCAGGATGAACATTTATGACATTGCAGAACTTGCAGGAGTTTCCATCGCTACCGTATCCCGGGTGGTGAACGACAGCCCCCGTGTGAGTGAGAAAACAAAACAAAAAGTCAGGACGATTATGGAAGAACATGGCTATACTCCCAATGTATTTGCCAGGGGCCTTGGGCTTGATTCCATGAAGACCATAGGGATTTTATGTCCGGATGTATCAGATGCTTATATGGCTACTGCGGTAGCCCATTTAGAGAGCCTCATGCACGAGCATGGTTACGACTGTATTTTGTGCTGCAGCGGATTTGAACAGTCCGTAAAAGAAAAGTATGTCAGCCTTCTTCTTGCGAAGCGGATTGATGCGCTCCTCATGGTTGGTTCTACTTATGCAGGAACAGGGGAATCAGATAAAAATACGCAGTATGTCCGCGATGCTGCAAAGCAGGTTCCGATATTTTTAATCAACGGATATTTGGATGGCGAGAATATTTATTGTGCTTATGGAGATGATTATCAGGCAACCTACGATGTGACCAGCCAGATGATTGAGACAGGACGGCGCAGAATCCTGTTTCTCTGTGACTCCCATTCCTACAGTGCAAATCAGAAACTGGCAGGCTATGAATCTGCATTAAAAGCCCATGGGCTTCCTGTGCTGGGAGATTTAAAGCTTTATGTAAAGAACCGGATTCATACGGTAAGAGATATTCTTCTGGAGCGCCGTGATTTACGATTTGACAGCGTGGTAGCTACAGATGACGGTCTAGCCGTAGGTGCGATTAAGTATGCCAATGCAAAGCTATTAAAGGTACCGGAAAATTTGTGTATTACCGGATTTAATAATTCCGCCCTGTCAATCTGCAGCGATCCGGAGCTTTCTTCCATTGATAACCGGGTCGAGGAATTATGCAACATATCCGTCGATAATATGATGAAAATCCTTCGTGGAGAAGAAACGGAAGTTAACAGGAATAACCGGATTCCATGCCGGCTGATCAAGCGGTGTACCACTGATTTTTAGCCTATTGTCATTTCTTTCCGTGTATGCTAAAATATAATCTCAGTAAATATTGGAAATGCGCATTGATAAGGAAAGAGCGGTGGCAGAAACGATGGAGCATGATGGCGATAATGTGGTGCTTTGCGGCGCCAATTCCTATGAGCAGAAATATTATTTTAACCAGCAGTTTGTGAGCCTCCCCGAAAGCATCAAGCAGGATCTTCAAATTATGTGCGTGCTTTATACCGAAGATGTAGGAGGAATCCTTATCATGGAATACGATGAGGATGGCACCCTGGAATTTAAGGTGACAGCAGAGGAGGGGGATTATCTGTTTGATGAGATCGGAAGCGTGCTGAAGATCAAGCAGTACCGGAAAGAGAAAAGAGAACTTCTGGAATCTTTGGAAATGTATTACAGGGTGTTTTATCTGGGAGAAGAATTGGAAGGCGGAGAAATAGATACGTGAAGCTTAGAATTGGAAATTTGACGTTGGACAATAACCTGATACTGGCACCGATGGCAGGAGTTACGGACCTGCCATTTCGTTTTCTCTGCAGGGAGCAGGGCTGCGGTATGGCAGTAACGGAGATGGTCAGTGCCAAGGCAATTTTATATAAAAACAGAAATACAAATGAACTGCTAAAGGTGGCCGATGGGGAAGGTCCTGTCAGCCTCCAGCTTTTTGGTTCAGATCCGGAAATCATGGCGGATATTGCGGCTAAAGTGGAAGAAGGGCCCTATGCATTCATTGATGTGAACATGGGATGTCCTATGCCGAAGATCGTTAATAACGGCGAGGGGTCGGCGCTAATGAAGGATATCAGGCTTGCAGAGCGTATTTTAACCGCTATGGTAAAGACCATTAAAAAGCCTGTGACCGTAAAATTCAGAAAAGGCTTTACAGATGAGGACTGCAATGCCGTGGAATTTGCCAAAATGGCGGAAAGCTGCGGAGTGGCGGCAGTTGCTGTTCATGGCAGGACCAGGGAACAGTATTATTCAGGAACAGCGGACTGGGATATTATAAGGAAGGTAAAGGAAGCTGTCTCAATTCCGGTTATTGGAAACGGCGACGTATTTAAGCCTGAGGATGCAAAGGCCCTTCTGGAGGAAACCGGCTGTGACGGGGTGATGATCGCCAGAGGAGCCAAGGGGAATCCCTGGATCTTTAAAAGGACCCTTCATTATTTAGAAACAGGAGAGCTGCTTCC
>DEYX01000341.1 GCA_002365025.1 Hungatella sp. UBA3147
ATTCAGGGGAACACGTGGAGTTTTACGTTCTGGAGGAAACCAGAATTAATGGGATGAATTATCTGCTTGTAACTGATACGGCAGATGACGATGACGAAGGGGAATGTTACATCTTAAAGGATTTGTCAAAGCAGGAAGACAGCCAGGCTTTGTATGAGTTTGTAGAGGATGATAACGAAATAGATTATTTATTTAAGATATTTTCCGAACTGCTTGACGGAGCAGATGTGGATATCCAAATTTGAAAGAAAAGCATCTTTCATACAAAAATGATGGTGAGTAATTGAGGGACTGTTAATGAAACAGGAAATATTTAAAAATATGCTTCGAGAGAAAGGACTCAAGGTGACCAACCAGCGCATGCTGGTACTGGAACTCATGGCAGAGCGCCCCGGGCAGCATCTGATTGCGGAAGAGATCTATGATCTGGCCAGGCAGGAGTGCCCGGAGATTGGGCTTGCCACGATTTACAGGACCGTGCAGGTACTTGTGGATCTATCTGTGATTGACAAGGTCAGTTTTGACGATGGATTCGCCCGCTATGAATTAGGGGGCTTGGATCGTGAGTCCAGACATCACCACCACCACGCGATTTGCAACCGATGCGGAAACGTATTTTCCTTCCAAGGCGATTTACTGGATACGCTGGAGCAGGCCCTTCTTGACAGGACAGGTTTTCTTGTGACCGATCATGAAGTGAAGCTGCACGGGTATTGCAGGGAATGCCGGGAAGCAATGGAAGAAGAACAGGACGGAAAATCATAAGATGGAGGTAAAATATTGAAAAAACAAGACAGTAACGCGAAAGTTAAAATCATTCCTTTAGGCGGAATGGAGCAGATCGGTATGAATATCACTGCTTTTGAATGTGAAGACAGCATCATCATTGTGGACTGCGGACTGGCATTCCCAACCGATGATATGTTAGGAATCGATCTGGTGATACCGGATGTCTCTTACTTAAAACAGAACATTGATAAAGTTAAGGGATTTGTTATCACCCATGGCCACGAGGACCATATCGGCGCTCTTCCCTACATTTTAAGGGATATTAATGTGCCGGTATACGGAACAAAGCTTACCATTGCCCTGATCGAGAACAAGCTGAAAGAACATAATTTACTAAAAAACACCAAGAGAAAAGTGATCAAACACGGACAGTCCGTTAATTTAGGCTGTTTCCGTATCGAATTTATCAAGACCAACCACAGCATCGCCGATGCCTCCGCCCTTGCCATTTTTTCTCCGGCCGGCGTGATTCTGCATACAGGCGATTTTAAGATTGACTATACTCCCGTATTCGGGGAACCGGCTGATTTAGAGCGTTTTGCCGAGCTGGGCAAAAAGGGCGTTCTGGCCATGATGTGTGACAGCACCAATGCCATTAGGCCTGGATTCACTCCTTCGGAAAAGACCGTAGGAAAGACCTTTGACAACATCTTTGCAGACCATAAGAATAACCGCATCATTGTAGCCACCTTTGCTTCAAACGTGGACAGGGTACAGCAGGTCATCAATTCCGCAGCCAAGTATGGCCGCAAAGTAGTGGTTGAGGGCCGCAGCATGGTCAATGTAATCGGCACGGCCAGTGAGCTGGGCTATATCAATATTCCGGATGGAACCCTCATTGAGATTGACCAGTTAAAAAATTATCCCGATGAGCAGACGGTGCTCATTACCACCGGTAGCCAGGGAGAATCCATGGCAGCCCTTTCCCGAATGGCAGCCAGTACTCATAAGAAGATTTCCATTAAACCAACTGATGTGGTGATTTTAAGTTCCCATCCGATTCCTGGCAATGAAAAGGCTGTTTCCAAGGTCGTTAACGAGCTTTCCATGAAGGGAGCAGAGGTCATCAGCGATGACACTCATGTATCAGGACATGCATGCCAGGAGGAAATCAAGCTGATGTATGCTCTGGTCCGTCCCAAATACGCCATCCCGGTTCACGGTGAATACCGTCATATCATGGCCCAGAAGAATCTGGTTCAGGCGATGGGAACCCCTAAGGAGAATGTGATTATCATGTCCTCCGGCGATGTGGTGGAGCTGGGACAGGAATCCTGGAAGATCGTGGACCATGTGCAGGCAGGAGGAATCCTGGTAGATGGTCTTGGCGTCGGAGATGTAGGGAATATCGTTTTAAGAGACAGGCAGAACCTGGCACAGAACGGAATTATCGTGGTGGTACTGACCCTGGAGAAATATTCCAATCAGCTTTTGGCGGGTCCGGATATTGTATCCAGAGGATTTGTTTATGTGCGTGAGTCTGAGGATTTAATGGAGGAGGCAAGGAACATTGTCAATGACGCTGTTGCTGACTGCCTGGACCGCCATGTCAATGACTGGGGTAAGATTAAGAATGTGATACGGGATAGCTTAAGCGACTTTTTATGGAAGCGGATGAAACGGAATCCAATGATTCTGCCAATCATTATGGAAGTATAGAACAGGGTATCCCTTTATGCCCTGCAATGTGGGCGAAAACAATGAGAGGAAGCAGGATATGAGCCGTGCGACGAAAGAAATTAATAAAATAACTGGAGCAGTCATTGCGATTTCAAGCAGGCTTATTATCCTTGCCCTGGTGATCCTTCTCCTTTATGAGGGAGTTACAAGAGGATATGAATTTGGTCATGAGATATTCTATGCCTCTGCAATGGAAGCAGAGCCGGGACGTGACAAGGAGATAACCATTAAAAAAGGAACTTCCGTGTCCCAGGCGGCAAAGATTTTAAAGGACAATGGTTTGATATCCAATGAATATTCCTTTATCATACAGGCGGAGTTTTTTGCTTATAAGGTAAAACCGGGAGACTATACCTTTAATACTTCCATGCCCTCAAAGGAAATCCTTCAGATAATGAATGAGAATACAGAGGAAAAGGAAGTAAAAAAATGATTGTAAATGACAGGATAATGGATTATATAAAGTCTCTGGAAACAGACAGAAGCCCGCTCCTTACAAAGATCGGAAAACAGGCGAGGCAGGAAGGTGTACCGATCATCAGGGAAGAAACTGCCGCTTTTCTTCAGACAATGACTGCGGCCATGAGGCCAAAGGCCATACTGGAGGTGGGGACAGCGGTTGGTTACTCTACTCTGTTAATGGCCGAGGCTATGCCGCCTGACTGCCATATCACCACCATTGAAAAATATGAAAAAAGGATTCCAGAGGCCAAAGAAAATTTTATAGAGGCCGGAGAGACAGAGCGGATCACCTTGCTTGAGGGAGATGCGCAGGAGATATTAAAGGGGCTTGACCGCCCCTTTGACCTTGTTTTCATGGATGCGGCCAAGGGGCAGTATCTTTTGTGGCTGCCTAGGATTTTAGAGCTTATGGCTCCAGGAGGGATGCTGATTTCCGATAATGTCCTTCAGGATGGGGATATCATAGAATCCCGCTATGCGGTGGAGCGCCGGAACCGGACCATTCACGGGCGGATGCGGGAATACTTATATGAGCTTAAGCATTCTGAGCGGCTTACAACGACCATTGTACCAATCGGGGACGGGATTACCGTCAGCATTCTGATCTGATTTACTTAATACTATAAAACACTTAGCAGATTAGACGTTCGATAAGCCGAAAGGCGAGTCGGACTTCTTTAAATATGGACATAAGAAAGGATTTTCATGAGAAAGACCGAACTTTTGATTCCGGCAGGCAGCCTGGAAGTACTTAAAACTGCGGTAGTTTACGGCGCAGACGCTGTCTACATCGGTGGAGAAGCCTTTGGCCTCCGTGCCAAGGCAAAGAATTTTACAATGGAAGAGATCCGGGAAGGAATTGTCTTTGCCCACGAA
>DEYX01000111.1 GCA_002365025.1 Hungatella sp. UBA3147
GTAAAGCGTATGGAACCCCTGTTTGCGGATCAGGCTGATTTCGACGCATTCATAGACCGTCACAACAGCCACTGCGTTAAAACGGGTGATTTATCCACCTACCATGGAAAATGCTTTTTAGGGATCGATGCAGGCTCCACCACCACTAAGGTGGCTCTTGTAGGCGAAGACGGCACCCTGTTATATAAATTTTACAGCAGCAACAACGGAAGCCCGCTTGCGACAGCGATCCGGGCTATGAGTGAAATCAAAGAACAATTGCCAAAAGACAGCCAGATCGTATGGTCCTGTTCGACTGGATACGGAGAAGCCCTCTTAAAATCAGCGTTCCTGCTTGATGAAGGAGAAGTGGAGACCATCTCCCACTACTATGCGGCGGCCTTCTTTGAACCAAAGGTTGACTGCATCCTGGATATCGGCGGTCAGGACATGAAATGCATCCGCATTAAAAACGGCACCGTGGACAGTGTCCAGCTGAATGAGGCATGCTCCTCAGGCTGCGGCTCCTTTATCGAAACCTTTGCCAACTCTTTAAACTACCAGGTAGAGAATTTTGCACAGGAAGCCATATTTGCCAAGAACCCCACAGACTTAGGGACCAGATGCACGGTATTCATGAATTCCAACGTAAAGCAGGCCCAAAAGGAAGGGGCCGAGGTATCCGATATTTCTGCAGGGCTTGCTTATTCAGTCATTAAAAACGCTCTGTTTAAAGTAATAAAAATTACTAATGCTTCTGATTTAGGCCAGCATGTGGTGGTCCAGGGGGGTACCTTCTATAACAATGCCGTTTTAAGAAGCTTTGAAAAGATTGCAGGCTGTGAAGCCATCAGGCCAGATATTGCAGGCATCATGGGAGCCTTTGGCGCCGCTCTTATTGCAAGAGAACGCTACGAGGAATCCAAAACAACCACCATGCTGAGCCTGGATAAGATTCTGGGACTGCATTACGAAACCTCCATGGCCCGGTGCAAGGGCTGTACCAACAACTGTGTCCTTACCGTTAACCGTTTTGACGGAGGCCGCCAGTTTATCACAGGAAACCGCTGTGAACGAGGTCTTGGTAAAGAAAAAGCAAAAAGGGAAATACCAAACCTCTTTGATTATAAAAACCGCCGTATGTTTGATTACGAGCCCCTTGGCCCGGATCTTGCAGAGCGGGGCACCATCGGCATTCCCAGAGTCTTAAACATGTATGAAAACTATCCCTTCTGGGCTGTTTTCTTTAAGGAACTGAAATTCCGGACCGTGCTCTCCCCTCAGTCCACCAGAAAGATCTATGAGCTGGGCATTGAATCCATACCAAGCGAATCGGAATGCTATCCGGCAAAGATCGCCCACGGACACATTGAATGGCTGATCAAGCAGGGAATTAAAACCATATTTTATCCCTGCATTCCCTATGAACGGAATGAAACCCCTGATGCAGGAAACCATTTTAACTGCCCCATCGTCACCTCCTACGCAGAGAACATCAAGAACAACGTGGAAGGTATAAAATCAGAAAATATCCGCTTTTTGAACCCGTTCATGGCTTTTACCAACGAAGAAATACTTACCGGACGCTTAACAGAGGTATTTGCAAAGGAATTCGAGATTCCGGCATCTGAAGTTGCTGCCGCCGCCGGGAAGGCCTGGGCCGAACTTATGGCTTCCAGGTCCGATATGGAGAAAAAGGGAGAGGAAACTTTAAAGTGGCTGGAGGACAACGACCGGCATGGGATTGTGCTGGCAGGCCGCCCCTATCACGTGGATCCGGAAATCAACCACGGCATCCCGGAACTTATTACTTCCTATGGATTTGCAGTGCTTACGGAGGATTCCATTTCCCATCTGGCTGAAATTGAACGCCCTCTGGTGGTTACTGACCAGTGGATGTACCACACCAGGCTTTACCAGGCCGCCGCTCTTGTAAAAAAAGAGAGCCGCCTGGACTTGATCCAGCTGAATTCCTTTGGCTGCGGTCTGGATGCCGTTACCACAGACCAGGTTAATGACATCTTAACCGGCTCCGGCAAGATCTATACGGTTTTAAAGATCGATGAGGTCAATAACCTGGGAGCTGCCAGGATCCGCATTCGTTCCCTGATTGCGGCGCTGCGGGTGCGTGACAAACGCCACTACGAGCAAAAGGTGGTTTCCAGCGCTTATCATAGGATTATGTTTACCAAAGAGATGAAGAAGGATTACACCATCCTGTGTCCTCAGATGTCTCCCCTTCATTTTGATTTAATTGAACCAGCCATCCGTTCCTTTGGCTACCGGGTGGAGGTCCTTCAAAACGACAACCGCTCTGCCATTGATACCGGGTTAAAATACGTAAACAACGATGCCTGCTACCCGTCCCTAATCGTGGTAGGCCAGATCATGGATGCACTTCTTTCCGGTAAATACGATTTAGACCGCACTGCGGTGTTCATGAGCCAGACCGGAGGCGGATGCCGGGCTTCCAATTATATCGGCTTCATCAGGCGTGCCTTGGAGAAAGCAGATATGGGGCATATTCCGGTCATTTCCGTCAATGCAAACAACATGGAGTCGAACCCTGGATTCACCATCACTCTGCCCATGCTGACAAAGGCCATGCAGGCAGTGGTATACGGCGACGTCTTTATGAGAGTGTTATATGCAACACGCCCCTATGAGAAGGTACCAGGCTCAGCCAACTCCCTTCATGACAAATGGAAAGAGGTGTGCATAGAATCCCTGTCCAGGAAATCTCCGGACATGATGACCTTCTCCCGTAACATAAAGGGAATTATCAGGGATTTTGACAATCTTCCAAGAACTGCCGTTCAGAAGCCCAAGGTAGGAATCGTAGGAGAAATCCTTGTTAAGTTTTCACCTCTGGCTAACAATCACATTGTAGAGCTGCTGGAATCAGAAGGTGCGGAAGCTGTTATGCCGGACCTGATGGACTTCCTTTTATACTGCTTCTACAACAATAACTTTAAGGCCCAGAAATTAGGCGGCAAAAAAACCACCGCAGCCTTATCCAATATGGGAATCTCCCTGCTTGAATATTTCCGCAGGACTGCAAAGAAGGAGCTGTTAAAGAGCAAACACTTCACAGCCCCGGCCCACATCGGAAATCTGGCGGATATGGCAAAGGAATTCGTATCCATCGGAAACCAGACCGGCGAAGGTTGGTTCTTGACCGGAGAAATGCTGGAGCTGATCCACAGCGGCACCAATAATATCGTGTGCACCCAGCCCTTTGGCTGCCTCCCCAACCACATCGTTGGAAAGGGCGTCATAAAAGAGCTGCGGAAAGCTTATCCTGACTCCAATATCATTGCCGTGGATTATGATCCCGGCGCAAGCGAAGTAAACCAGTTAAACCGCATCAAGCTGATGCTCTCCACTGCCCAGAAGAATATGCGCAGAGGGGAAAATCCATCAGAGACGATATAAAAAAGATACCGGGAAGAATCGAACGATCTTCCCGGTATCTTTTTTATTGTAAAAATCCCGGAAACGGTCTGGCACAGGATAATCTCCAGGGCAGACTTCCACGATAATACTTGGCAACATATACAAAAAGCTTCCGTATTCAATCTACATTTTATACTAATTGTCAAATTTCTGCACT
>DEYX01000204.1 GCA_002365025.1 Hungatella sp. UBA3147
CCTAAAATATATACCACCAAAAGCAAGCTTAATGTCCGCTCTGAGCCTTCTACCGACGGTGCTAAGCTTGGAAGCCTTGCTTCCGGTACAGTAGTGGAATATGTCAAGACATATGACGACAAATGGACGGTTATTATGTTTGAAGGAACAGAGGCTTATGTTGCCACCGAATTCCTGACCGTATCGGAAAGTGAGTCAGGAACAGGCGCTGGGGAGTCTACCTCTGCCGCGGAGAATACAGCAACAACAACAGCCGCAACCCCGTAAAGAAACCGTTAAAAAATAGCGAAGAAACCAGGGAATTTTTTCCCTGATCTTCGCTTTTTTCTATTGACCATGCATAGCTACAGCTGTATTGTCGTAATCTATATTTATGTTAAAACTATATTAATTTTGGGGTTTTTTACTAACATCCTATGGAATTTTTTTTAAATTGTAGTATCATTATAAATCAAGCACTATATTTTTTAAAGAAATTATTACAAAAAGGAGGGCTCGGTATGGATACTGTAATCGAGAAAATATCCGAGATTGAATCGGCAGCGGCATCTATTATGAATGATGCCAATGAGCGCAAAAAGGCGTTTGCCGAAGATATGGAAGAACAGACCGCTGAATTTGATGCACAGCTGGAAGAAGAAACCAGTAAAAAGATTGAAGAACTGCAGGCTGGCATGGAAATCAGTATGAATAATCGTTTGGAAAAACAGCGAAGCGATTCCGAAAAGGTCCTTAAAGCCATGGAACAGCGATATGAAGATCATCATACTCAATATGTGGAGAAACTATTCAAAACTATGATAAAGGAGTGATCCAATGGGAGACTTACTATCCTACAGCGGCATTACAACCAAAGTAAGAGCTATGGAGAGCCATCTGATCACCGACAGTCAGTTCCGCGAAATGGCTGCCCTTGAAACCATTTCTGATGCAGAGGAATATTTAAGACGCCTTCCGGCCTATGAAGGACTATTTGCTAACCTGGAGGGTGTAGTGCTCCACCGGGGGGCCATTGAACAGCGTCTGATCCTTTCTCTGTACCAGGATTATGCAAAGCTCTACCGGTTCGCCAATTTAACCCAACGTAAGTTCCTTGACCTGTATTTTATGCACTTTGAAATCGATATTCTGAAGAAATGCTTCCGCAATGCTATGGGTAAGAACCGATTAGATATCGATCTCTCTGTATTCCAGGACTTTTTTGAGAAGCATTCCCGGCTGGATTTAATTAAGCTGTCATCAACCACGGACTTAAAAGAGTTTATAGCTAACCTGGAAGGTTCGGTCTATTATGACCTGCTGTCCCACTTAGATGACAGAGAACAGCCTACCTTATTTGATTATGAGGTCCACTTAGATCTTCTTTACTTTAAGACCATTTGGAAGGTCATGGGAAAATATCTTACAAGTAAGGAACAGGAACTTCTCAAACGCTGCTTTGGCTCCAAGCTGGATTTACTTAATATTCAATGGATTTACCGTTCTAAAAAATATTATCATCTGCAGCCTGCCGATATTTATACCCTTCTTATCCCCTTCAATTATCATTTGAATAAGGAGCAGATTAGTAAACTGGCAGAAACAGCTACACTGGAAGAGTTCTATTCTGTACTAAAGAATACCTTTTATGGACGGAAATCAGATTTGGAAGCAGCAGAGATACCAAACTTGGAACAACTGACTCAGGAAATACTGGACAAAATATACCGTTCTTCCAGCCGGCAGAATCCGTATTCCATTGCTACACTGAATTCTTATCTTTATTTTAAGGAGGAAGAAATTCAAAAGATTATCACCCTCATAGAGAGCATCCGTTACCGCGTAAGCCCGGATGAAATCATCTCCTATGTAGTGAAAATGTAAAGGGGGTTGTTTTTTCGTGATAGAAAAGATGAAATTCTTAAGTATCACCGGACCTAAGGACGATATTGACCGGGTCATCGATACGTATTTATCCAAATATGAAATTCATTTGGAAAATGCCCTGTCAGAATTAAAAACGGTGAAAGACTTGAGGCCATATATTGAAACAAATCCATACAAAGACGCCTACCAATGTGCCATAGAACTGACGGAATTACTTCCGCCGGGTGGTCAGACTGGCAGTCGAAAAAGGATTCCCATTCAACAGGCAGCCGGAATTATCAAAGAGATCGGGGAGCAGGTAAAGGAGCTTACGGCAAAGGAAGAGTCCATTATATCCGAACAAAATTCCTATCAGCAGTCCCTGGATCGAATCCTTCCATTTACCGGACTTAACTATGATTTAAGCTCCATCCTTCAGTTTAAGTACATTAAATTTCGTTTTGGACGAATATCCCATGAGTATTACAACAAATTTATAAGCTATGTATATGATACCATTGATACGGTCCTATATAAATGCCGTGAGGATAACGAATATGTCTGGCTGGTTTATTTTGTGCCGGAAAGCATCTCTAACCAGATTGACGCTATTTATGCCTCCATGCGTTTTGAACGCTACTTTTTACCAGACGAATACAAGGGCACGCCTTTAGACGCCATTCATTTTCTGGAAGATAAGATAAGCGCTCTCCAGTCTGATATTAACGACATACGAAAGAAGATGTCAGAATTGCTGGAATCCAGGCAGGAGGAGTTATTGACGGCACTGAATAAGCTTGAGGTATTTTCTACCAACTTTAACGTGAGAAAATTAGCCGCATGCACCAAACAGAAAGTAAACACCTTTTATATCCTTTGCGGCTGGATGAGCAACAGGGATGCGGCTGCCTTTCAAAAGGAAATCTCTAACGATGAAAAAACTTTCTGTATCGTGGAGGATGATCATAACAAAATTTTGAGCAAACCTCCCACCAAGCTTCATAATCCCAGGCTTTTTAAGCCCTTTGAGATGTTCATACAGATGTACGGTCTGCCGGAATACAATGAGATCGATCCCACCATATTGATCGGCATCACCTATTCCTTCCTCTTTGGCTTTATGTTTGGGGATGTGGGACAGGGAA
>DEYX01000202.1 GCA_002365025.1 Hungatella sp. UBA3147
ATTTTTCTCTGCAATCTCCGGAACCACCTCTAAGGGATTGACATAAAAGAAATGCTTCCCATCAAGGGCTATTCCCGCCAAAAGGGTGTTGTATAATGCCTTTTCTACTATATCTATATATTTTCCATCCTTTGTGATCCGAAACATCCGGTTAGAAAACATGGCAAGCCCCACTGTGGCGCAGGATTCCGAATAGTTTGAATTGTTCGGCAGATCATAATCCGTGGTAAATCTCTCCCCATAGGCCGCAGAACCAATGCTTCCGGTGATGTACATCCGTTTTTCTACAATATTGTTCCACAGGATTTCGCACTGTTTTAACAGTTCTTTATCCTGATATTCATAAGCTAAGTCAGCCATGGCGCTGTATAAATAAACTGCCCGTACCGCATGCCCTTCCGCTGTTTCCTGTTCTTTCAATGGCATATGGGACTGGGTATAATCCAGGTCAAAATCTTTAAATTCCGGAAAGATAAAATTCTGATTCTTAATACAGTCTTCGTTTAAAAAATAACAAGGTCTTTCCCCTCTGGTCCGTACAAAAAAATCAGCCAGTTCCAGATATTTTGTCATTTTCGTTACCCTGTAAAGCTTTACCAGGGCCAGCTCCACTTCCGGATGCCCCGGATAGCCATGGATTTTCTCCTCTTCCCTGCCAAATACCTTACACATATAATCGGCAAACTTACAAACCACTTGAAGAAATCTCTTCTTGCCCGTTGCCTCATAATATGCCACGGCCGCTTCGATCATATGTCCTGCGGTGTAAAGTTCGTGGCCTTCAAATAAGTCAGACCACCGCCTATTGCCTGTAATTGTGTAATACGTATTCAAATATCCATCTTCACACTGGGCTCTGGCAATTAAATCGATGGCGCAGTCAGCAGCGGCTTCCAGTACCGGATTCTTCTTTTTAGCGAGGGAATAGGCGACGGCTTCCAGCCATTTGGCAACATCCGTATCCTGAAATACCACGCCCTTGTGTTCTCCCTTTTCATCGCCGCAGGCAATCCGGAAATTTCTGATACAATAGCTTTTTTCGGCCCCTTCTACCCGATCATTGATCAGCTCCCATTGAAAGGGTAATATAACATTATCCACCAGTTCAATATATCTGTTCCAGAATGGATCATTAATTATAATGCTTTTTAAATCCACTGTTGTCAATTTACCAGCTTCCATATCTTTTCCTCACTCAGCAATTAGTTTTTATTCATAAACCTCAGATTCGCTCCGGTTCTTTACCGACTCTCCTTCGATCAGGGCACAGGGCAGGGTGATGTTTACATCTCCCACACTGGTTCCATGAATGCTTTCCAGCAACAGCTCCATGGAACGGTATCCCATTTCCTGAAGAGGCCTTTCCACTGTGGTGATTCTTGGAGTCACATACTGGACAATATCGCCATTATCAAAACCCGTAACTGAAATATCGTCTGGAATTTTAAGCCCGAGCTCTCTCGCAGCATCATAAACACCCACTGCCATATCGTCGTTCATCGCTACGATCGCAGTTGGAAAGTTCTTTTTACTAAGAAGCTTTCCGGCTGCCTCCTTTCCTTCCCGGTACTTCCAGTTTCCGCAAACAATATTTTCAGGCTTTAATTCTATCCCTGCCTCGTCCAAGGCTCTCTGAAAACCTTTAAACCGGAGGGCAGCAGGCTCTGATCCCTTAAGCCCGTTGATCACGCCAAACTCCTTGTGTCCATTGCTTATTAACATCTGTGTCATCTGGTAAACTGTTTTTTCGTTGCTATAGCGGACCGAGGATCCTTCCCCATCCGTATAGCAGTAGCAATATACCACAGGTTTTTTTATATCATGAAGTACATGGCTTATTTTGCGGTCATGCATTCCCACATAAATAATGCCATCCACCTGCATTCCGATTAATACATCTACCGCCTTGTCGATGTCCTTCTGAAAATTTGAAATATGTTCAAACTGGGATTCTATCTTGCTAAGAAGCCTTAAATTGTTTAAGATGGTATTGTATCCTCTGGCTTCCGCAATTTCATTGATCCCGTCAATGATATGGGCCGTATGCCAGACAGTAATGTCTTCAACAATCACACCGATCAGGAACGATTCATTTGTCCGAAGACTTTTCGCCAGGATATTGGACCGGTATCCTGTCTCTTTTATGATCTTTTCTACCCTTTTTCTTGTCTCTTCACTTACCTGAGCCGTATTATTGAGCACATATGATACCGTTGCTGCGGATACACCGGCCATAGAAGCAATTTCTTTTAATGTCATGGTAATACTCCCTCTTTCCTCTTTTTCCGTTCCTTTATCCATCACTTCATGGCAGCCCATTTCCCTATCCTTTTAAACCGGAAGTTTTGATCCCTTCAACCAGAAATCTGGAACCAAACAGGTAAAGAAGCATCGGGGGCAGAATCATAAGAGATGAAGCTGCCATAATTGACGGCCAGTTAATAACAAATGCATTACCAGAAGTATACATAAATGTCGTCATTAATGCAATGGTCAGCGTTCTCCACTTGTCACTGTTAATATAGAACACCGGCTGGGTCAGCTCATTCCACCAGAATACACTGGACAGTACGCCAATGGTGGTAAATGTGGATTTTGACAGAGGCAGCAACACTTTAAAAAACACGCCCAGCCTGCTGCAGCCGTCTATGGTTGCTGCTTCATCCAGCTCCTTTGGGATAGACCGGAAAAATTGCCGGAAAAGAAATACATTATAGGGATAAGCAAAAAATGACGGGACGATCATGGGAAGAAGGGAATCAAGCCAGCCGATCTTCCCAAACATAATGTACTGCGGAATAATCAGGGCAATACCCGGAATCATCATGGTTCCCACAATTAATGAAAATATTAAGTTCTTCCCCGGAAATTCCATTCTTGCAAGAGGATAGGCTACAAAGGAAGAGGATATTAAAGTCCCTAAGGTTGTACCTGCCATTAATAGAACGGTATTTCGTACATACAAATAATAGTTAGAATGAAAGAAGATATAGTTAAAGTTCTCCAGGGTCACATTCTTAGGGATAATATCAGAAGAGGTGGTGAACTCTGTTAAATTTTTAAATCCTCCCGAAAACACCCATATGATCGGAGAAAACATGATAACAGCAACAAGAATCTTAAGAATAAAAATCAGAATCCTGCCTGCCTTTTTCTTTGCCTTTGCTGAATTCATGGCCTCTCCTCCTTAATTTTCGTAATAGACAAGTTTTTTTGATACTGCAAATATGCCGATCCCAAAGCCGCAGGCGATCAGAAACAGTACCACCGACAGCGCACAGGCATATCCGACTTTCATATTGCTGAAAGCTTCCTTATAAATCAAAAGGCTTAAAACCTGAGTCATCCCGTTAGGATCCCCGTTTTCCCCCGTCAATGGATACAGCAGTGCAAAGGAACCGTTAAGCGCGCTGATGCAGCCCATAACCGCATTAAACAGCACAATGGGGGATATCATGGGA
>DEYX01000197.1 GCA_002365025.1 Hungatella sp. UBA3147
TGGCATTATAGGTCCCGTCCGGAAGATGATGAAGATACCAGTCATAATCGTGGGCACGCATAACGGGATAGTCAATTATGGTGTCCGGGCAGTACAGCCATGCGGCTGCATCGGTATTGATCTTTTTCAGCGCTTCAAAATCAATGGAGACCGTGGGAATGTCCTTAGCCGGCTCTGCTCCGGGCTCATATACTTCTATGTAATCAGAAGAACTGCTGCTATCCTGACGGCGGACCCGCTCTTTCAGATTCTCATAGCTTTGATCCCCTTCTGCATAAATTTGCAGACTTTCCTTAAGTTTATACCCGGAAAACACGATGATACAGATCGAACCGATCAGAAGGAGCCATACTGCTGTTATAATTGTTTTTTGCCTCTTACTCATGTTTCACCTGTTATTATTTCACCGTTATCATCTTTCCGCTGATTTTTCTTTATGCGGTTGGCGGCCAGTATCAGATAGATCACACACCCCGCCGCGACAGCAGCAGCTGTACAAAGCATTGCTGCATATAATTCGTATCTGATATCATCACCGGTTTTTGGGCTGTATGCACCAGAACCGGCATTGCTTTCATTTTCGAGAAGGTTTGCAAGCGGAGTATCTCCATTTACAAATTGAAGGCTGTCGTCACTGTTTTCATCGATTTTGACACCAGGGCCTCCAGAGCTGCTTCCACCGCTCCCTTTCCCGCCGCTTCCGCCGCTTCCGCCGCTCCCACTGCTTCCGCCTCCCCCGTTGTACTTATTGATAAACGTACAGGATTCCACCTGCTTGTTCGAGCCGTTTGTTACCGTCCGCGTAACTACAAGCTGTCCATCTGTATCCTTTACCACATCGGTGATCGTGTAAACAGAGTCATCGTAAGTATATCCGGTGTCCCGAAGGACTACTTCAGAAATAGTATAATAATAAGTACCTTCCCGGATATAGCTCCATGTACCAAAATCCTCTTCACCGGAACCGTAAATGGTGATATACTTAACACCATTTACGCTGCCTTCCGGCATGGGATTTGCCCCATCTCTGGCCGTCAGGGAAAAGGTAAAACTGCTGGTTTTTGATGGGTTGCCGGATACTGTTTTTTTCACCGGCGGATCTACCATAATCTCGGGATTGCTTGCAAGGGGAGTATAAGTATTTTCAAACTTAATACTGCCCGCTTTGCTGCCGTCACTTTTTTTTACTATGATCTCAGCCGAAAGCTCTTCTGTGATCCTCTTTACATAGACTTCCACCGAATAAACTTGTGTATCATAGGAATATCCACTGGCCGGGGATGATGCATTCCCTTTGATTTCGTAACGATATATACCAGTGTTAGAAAAGGTGATGGGACCGACTTCTTTCTCGCTTGTACCGGCAGCCGTAAAGGAATGGACACTGCTTAAACTCCCTGACGGCATTGGATTTCCCGGATCCAGAGAAATAAGGTCATACAAAAACTCATTGTTCACATCTGATGCGGAACTGTTTTTTACGAAGACCTGATCTACATATAGAGTAACGGAAACCGAATCCGTTCCTGCGTGAGTATCCAGGGGAAATGCTATGGCCATAAGACTGAGGATAAGCAGATACCACACAGCTATCCCTTTCGGATTCACTTTATTCTTGGAGCTCATCTCCATTAACCCCTTTCGCGTTTCTTCTAACTTTATGATAAACTGCAATAGCAAACAGGATTATCAGCACAACCGGCAGCATGATCTTCAGCCACTGGGGAAGGCTTTCCCACAGACCGGATTGCCGGTCCACCGATACTGATTCGTTTGTATCGCCCGATAGTTCCTTGTCAAACGTATTGGTGTAACATTCTTCCATGATCCTGGCTGCCAGAATATCTCTTCCATTGGTGGAATCCGAAGCACAGGTAGTCAGGAGCAGAATATGGTCCTCTGTCGAAACTCCGGTTTCACGGGTATACATTGCCTTATCCAACAGATATTGCAGATAAGCCTGCTGTGCCTCTTTGCCCTGGACCCGCGGCGCAAACACTCCTCCGTCGTATGCATCCGTTTTAATAAAAGCAAAAAATTCCAATCCATGATTTTTCCCGTTATAGTACAGATTGCCGTATGCATGGCTGTCAAAAAAGCTTTTGCTGCTGAATGAGCCAAGTTCTCCGAACATTGCCTGTTTTTCCATGTGATGTCCATATAAAATACTGTTAAAATCCTGAAAATCTTTACTATTGGAATAGTCTAAAAAGATCGCTCCCGAAAGGGAATATTCTCCTAATGCATTGGTATTTACATATTTTGCATTATCATTCCCCTGTGTTACCGGATAGTCAATATTCGTGCCATAAACTGTGAGCCAGCTGAATACCTCCGGGTTAATTGCCTTAAGTTCATCAAATGATATGCTGCCTTCTTCTGCATCCGGCTTATAAACTGAGTACTGGGCAGAATCCGCTGCCTGATATACCTGATCCGAGTCCCATATGGCATAAAAAGCTATAGCGACCAGCAGGAGAATGACAGTCAGAACCAGGAAATCAACAATACTGTTTGCGGTTTTTACTGCTTTTCTGCCGATTCTTTTTATGTCCATATGAGACCCCTTTCCGGTAAGTTAAATATTAATCACAGGATATTCCTGCCGCTTTTCCGTTCCTGCCTAACGATGGGGAACATAGTTGCGTTTTTTACGGGATTTTATTACTACAAATGCCGCAAATGCTCCTGCTGCTAAAATCAAAATCATAACAAAGGGAAGGTTGTTAATAATCACGCCTGTAGGAGTAATGGTCCTGTAGGTATTGGTGAATGCAGCACTGTTTTCATTTTCTCCGATCAGTTTGGTGCTGGTACTAAGAGACAAATTTTCGATTGAATTAAAATATTGGATCGGACCTAACCCGTTTTCCACGACCATTGCGGATGCCGTATAATGTTCCACAGCACTTTCTACCGCAACATAGTTTGCACCAATGTGCAGATCGGTAAATACCAGCTTTTGATTATGTTTAAGATTAACTGTTTCTGTAACACCCGACGTAAATTCAATATATGAATAATCGCTGGTGTCAGTCAACAGGTTTGAGGCGTTGTCTTCTGATGTTACTACGTTATTGCCTGAATCCAGAACATACGCTTTATATGTAGCAGAACCTTGTACAACCCCTGGCTGAGTCGCCGTTATCTGAAATGCAAAATACTTGGTCCTATCGGCATAATCGCCTGAAACAGCTTTTCCTATGGTAAGAACATGGTTATTCGGGTCCGTAGGGTCAACGCCGCCTGCGGTTTTTGAATAGGTATTGGTAAAGATTATTTTACTATAATTGCCAGTGATGTTAGGGTCACCTGGCTGCGGAGTCGGGTCCACCTTATCGCCAGGATTGGAAGCTTGGTTACTGCTGTCGTTCACAGTAATACTTGAAGCGACTGCAGCCACATAAAGTCCACTTACACCATTTTTCACGTAAACCGTTAGCGTATACTGTGCAGGAGAAAATACATAGGATTCATTGTCCCCGGGTGTATAGCCGGTCACACTGGAATTCTCTTCAATGTTGTATACATATACGCCCGCATGGGGGAAGGAAATGCCGGATAGCACGTCCCCGGACTGTTTTAATATGTTCTTGGCGCCGGCAGATACTGTTCCTGTATCGCTGGCTGAAAATGCTATGGTGGTTGGACCAATGGCCGGCATTGTATTTAAATCATCAGATGTTGTTCTATCATCAACGCTTACCGGGGAAAATTGGAAGGTAAAGGTTGCAGCCGGTGTTGTAGTTCCTTGCGGCATGATCAGATTTTTCGTAATCGCGGCCGCTGCAGGTGCGTTTTCCGTTCCAAAGATCGGATCACCAGCCGCAAATGCGGATATGACAGTTCCCATGCACATGACCACAGCAAGCGCCATGGCCGTCAGCCTCCCTCGTAACTCGTTCGATTTTTTTTTCATCGTATTCACTCCTTGTTTGTTATTTCTTGTACTTTTTATATAAACACAGTGGATGGCGGGATTGTATTCTGACATTCTGCCGCCGATTATTCCACATATGCTATATATTTCTACGTCTGAGGATCGTCATTACTTTCCCCAGTGTGTCTTTCACCTTCACAGCTCCGTATATACGACTGTCTGTGGAGTTCTCCCTACTGTCACCAAGAACGAATACTTCTCCTTCTCTAACAGTAAGCGGAAATTCTACGCCATCTTCATATCGCTGCGTAGGTGTATAGATTCCTGCTTCCTGCTGAAGCGCGCCATTGACCAGAAGCCCGTCTTCCGTGATATCTACCGTATCACCTGCTGTGGCGATTACCCGGCGTACCTGTTTCTTTCCTTTAAACTCCAAAACAAGGGTGTCCTGGGCAACATAGCTTTTGTCCAGACGGTAGAACATCACCAGATCTCCGTCTTTAACGGACGGCACCATGGAGGCATCCGAATTGCGGCAAAGACCAAACAAAAACGTGAACACCAAAAGGAATGCAAGGATAATTGCAGCAATTTTAACCAGTAGAAATAGGATTTCCTTTCCGAGCGATGGTTCTGCTGGAAATTCATAATTGTTTCCTGCTGCTTTGAACTCTTCATGTTTTTGTATTTCCGTCATATCAAAAACTCCTTTTTCGGCGGCAATGAATCATACCGGCGCTCACCAATACCATCAGCAGAAGCATGGAAAGCCCCAGAAGGGCCGGCCCCTGAATGTCTCCGGTCAGTACACCGGTCGGTACGACAGATATTCTTGTGTTGATGAAATCAAAGGTTCTGTCTGCTCCTGACAGACTGACCGCCCCGGTATCCGAACCGTTAGTAGTGACAGTAGTTGTGGTGTCTGTAAAAGATACACTGTAATTCGGATCGGCAGATTCCACAATTTGGACACTGCCCTGCGGCACAGGATCTTTCATAATAATTTGCTGGCCGTGCTTCAGAGTGAACGTGGCTTTTCCTTCCTCGTTAAGCGTCAATGTTCCGCTGGCTGGTGATTCTGCTCCCGAACCGGATACGACACTGCCCGTATACAAAAGCTGGGTACCGGCTGGAAGTGCAACTCCGCCGCCGTCCCGAAGGTATATTGTAAACGAAAATTCCCTTGTTTTGTCAGCGTAGTCGCCTGCTACCATTTTAGAAATTGTAACATTGACTTCAGTCGGACCTTTAATATGTACGGTTACCTGCTTCGCAACTGCCTGGGACTGACCATCCGGAGCATACGAATAGCTGACCGGTACGTCTTTTGGAACCGTTGCGGCAGTCGAGCCTGTAATATCAGGGAGCGCTTCATTATTAATGGACGGCACTGCAGTGGTTCCGTTGGCCAGTATTGCAACAGCGTTGGTATATCCACTGTCCAGAGCCGTCTGGCCGCCCAGCACCTGTGCCTGTGCCAATGTCATCGTCCCATCGTTGGCATAGAGAGCATACTGCCGGTCTGCCGAAACAGATGTCCCGTTTCTCACTACGGTCACGTGGGCGTCTAAGTGTACCTGACCTCCTGATACTGCCTCATCTCCCGCTGTATAGCTGATTGTGTGGGACCGCCACACCTGCCCCTGCTCCAGAGGCGCACGGATCTCTTCAAGCATCTGATCCGTTATATTATTCTGGAAGAAAGGGGATCCGCTGGCCTGCGTATACGAAATGACATCAGCCACACTGCTGATGGCTGCCGCTTCTGATTCCGTGATAATGACATCCTGGGCAGATACCTGGGTATCGCCCTGAGCAAACTGTGCTCTGATATCAAAGCTATAGTTCTTGTCGTCACCGCTTGCTGTCCAGGTTTTTAACTGATTAACATCACCTGCATCAATGTGGTACATATGCGGCGTTGCGGAAATATACCGGTCAGAACCGAAGATATCAACGCCTTCCACATGTTCACCGCGGGCAGAATCCGGGATAAAGGAAAACACCGGATAGGGAACCGTTCCTGGTACCAAAGCACTTGGAAGGGCAATGGATCCTTTTGCAGACGGCGTATCTGCCGGAACGGTGCCATAAGCGCTTATAGGCTGCCCGGAGGACGGCGCAGTAGTGGATACCGGTACATTATGGGAGATCTTTCCATATCCTTCCGTCACCTCCCAGTTATAAACCGAACCGAGAATTGCAACCGCATATCCATTATTTCCAGAGAAATGCGTATCACTGTCTCCGATGAACGTTTTTCCGGTGGATTCCTCAGAACCTCTGAAATTCACCGGGGTAATCCTCTCTTTTGCTTTTGTTTTATCCGGGTTTAAGGTAATGACGCGCCAGCCGCTGCTCACTCCGAACCAATTCGTCTGCAGATTGCTGTCCGCACTTACATTTCCCACCTTCAGCCATGTCAGTGCATTATTTTCAGTGGTTATGACATCAGTGAAAACGATCTGATCTACCTGACCGGTTGACTGGATATAAACCTGGCCTTCGCCTTCCACACGTGCTGTACCTGCAATGAAAGATGCGCCAGCGGAGGCGATACCTAAGCCTGCGCCTTCAATCCCTTCCCCGGCATGCAGAGTCACATCGCCGAAGGTATGATAGGACGTGCCATGATTGGCTGCTGTGGCATTTAAACCATTTTTAATATTACCGTTCTGTGCTACCAGCAGACGTTCCCGGATGTCCATGGAGGTAAAGCCGATGATGCCGTTCGTGGATATATTAATCCGATGAGGCAGACCGTCATTGGTCTGGCCGTTTTCCCTGTCACCCAGGATATCATTGGGATCTTCAGACTGCGGTCCAACATTTATTACTGCTTTTTTACCGGCTTGTTCACTTGCTGAGGCCACGGCGTTTGTGATGTCCTCCGTTCCATTACCTGCACAAAGTCCTGTGAGGGTCCCTGCTGAAACCAGATTTACCTGCACATTTTTTCTTAAGGTTCCACCGGAAAGATTTGAGTAATTCGTAGCGTAAAGATTTCCGATGTTGGCATTGGGGGCATTGACATTGATAATAATATTCCCAGCCCTCGTACGGTTTACATACTGATCATTAACTGTGTTGCTATTATAAGCAGAAAGCGCACAATCTCCGTATATGTTAAGTCCATTCAGCAGATCTGTCTGGGAATCGTCAGTAAAAACATTCAATGTAACTGTATTATTTGCATCTGTACCTAGATAAGAGCTTGTACCGGCCCCCAGCCTACGTCCTCCGCTGATACTGTCACCAGACGCAAGAGAAAAACCATACTGGTTTCCGCGCAAATCGATTGTAACACTGGCATTGCCCCAAATATACCCATTATTTGAAGGTCCGGCTGAAAATCCCCGGAGCACCCCAGTACGTGCTCTTCCTGAAAAGTTGCCGCCACGTACCATAATCGTCGAGTTACCGCTGATCCTATGAGGGTAGGTGCTATTATCGTATTCTCCATAAGTACCACCCATGGAAGCATTAATAATGACATTTGGGGCATCAAAAACTTCAACGCTGACATTACCATCCTGATAATTGTCATGCCAGCCGCCGCCGCTGAGAAACCAGTCTACCTGGCCGCCGTACACTTCTGCACGGCCGTCGCCAACGTGAATGTAACTGCCAAAACCAGTTCCCTCACAGGTATCAACCACACCGGCATGATGAATTCGCAGTGAATCTCCCACCTGCACACCACCAAAGCTGCCGCCATAGGTCCAGCGGGCGAGGACATGTCTTGTAACTAACGTAGTATCCCCTTTGATACAAAAACTACTATTGGCAGCACCATTTACACCAATCCCGCACCTACCGCCACCTCCGACCAAATCGAAGCCCGTCACTTCCCCCTGGTTGGAAGCGGTGTTGGGTGAAGAGGTATAATTATAGGTGTCGTAGCTTTGCTTATAAACAAGACCTTCTGTTCCAACCTCTGAATAGGCGTTCCCTTCCATATATCCCCAGCCCGCACCGCGGAACCAATAGTTATAGTCCGTGTTAGTACACATGCTTCCCTCACGTA
>DEYX01000085.1 GCA_002365025.1 Hungatella sp. UBA3147
CCCACGAAAGAGGGGTAAAGGTCTATGTCACGGCCAACATTCTGGCCCATAATGAAGACCTGACCGGAGTTGAGGAATATTTTAAAGAATTAAAGGAAACAGGCCTTGATGCCTTGATCATCTCCGATCCGGGAGTATTTGCTATTGCAAAGCGAATCATGCCGGATCTGGAAATTCATATCAGCACACAGGCAAACAACACCAATTACGGGACCTATCTGTTCTGGCACCAGCTTGGTGCCAAACGGGTCGTTTCCGCCAGGGAGCTTTCTTTGGCAGAGATTAAAGAAATACGCAGCCAGATTCCGGAAGACATGGAGATTGAAAGCTTCATCCATGGAGCCATGTGCATTTCCTATTCCGGGCGTTGTCTTTTAAGCAATTTTATGACAGGAAGAGATGCCAATCAGGGAGCCTGTACCCATCCATGCCGCTGGAAGTATTCCATCGTTGAGGAACAACGTCCCGGAGAATACATGCCGGTTTATGAAAATGAGCGGGGAACCTATATCTTCAATTCCAAGGATTTATGCATGATCGAACATATCCCGGAGATGATGGATGCGGGGATTGACAGCTTTAAGATTGAGGGCCGCATGAAAACCGCCCTTTATGTGGCCACCGTGGCCAGAACCTACCGGAAGGCCATTGATGATTATAACAAGGACCCTGAAATCTATCGGGCCAATATGGAATGGTACCGCTCCGAAATCGGCAAATGCACTTACCGGGAGTTTACCACCGGCTTTTATTTTAACAAACCTGATTCCACCACCCAGATCTATGACAACAATACTTATGTAAAAAACTATACGTATCTGGGAACCATTGAGGCAGTGGATGAGAGAGGATTTGCCCGTACCACGCAGAAGAACAAGTTTTCCGTGGGAGACACCATTGAGGTGATGAAGCCTGATGGAAGGAACTTAGAAGTCCATGTAAAAGCCATTTATGATGAAGAAGGAAATTTCCAGGAAAGCGCCCCTCATTCCAAGCAGGTGCTGTACTTAGAGTTTGAAGGGGACGTACCGCAGGAATACGATATTCTGCGCTGCAAAGCCTGCTAAGACCTCTATGGTGACCGGCTCCATATAGTGCTGCCTCTCCAATATCAATATAAAAATGTAGAAGCTCTTCATACATGCGCATTTCATTAAAGGAAATGCTGCTGTAGTAGAGCTTTTTTATTTTTAACAAAATTTCTATAGGGTTCTCCGTAAAAGAAGCGCTGCCGTTTACCTCCAGAATGGTCGACAGTACAAAAGCTGCTTAAACTGGTTTGCTTTCAGCATAAAGACGACGCTTTTCTTTTTGTTTGCTGGCTGCTCCTTAAATGTGTATTATTAATAAAAAAATATAAATTTTTTATTAATAATGCATATAGTATCTCTAATTTTTATATGATATATTATATCTTGAAACTGATATATCAGATGAAATTTTAGTTGCGACGCGAAGAATCAAATCCGGAAACAGGTATGAAGCTGCAAAAAATTACAATTAAAAAGGAGAGAGAAACGATGCTTGACATTATTACTGGCATATTGCTGCTGCTGGTCTTTGTGGGGCTGGTAGTGTACTGCATGAAAGGCGGAAATCTTCTGATCGGATTTATCGCTACAGCTGTTTTGTGGTGTATAATTGGACGTGTGCCGATCAATGAGATGGTAAGCGATGTATTCCAAAAGCCGTTAGATGATTATGGAAAGACCATAGCAATCATTATTTTTGGTGCATGGTTTGGACGCATTCTGGTCGATACGGGAATTGCCGGCTATATCATTAAAAAGACTGTAGAATTTGCGGGTGACAGGCCCCTGGTAACTACATTATTACTATGCATTACCTGCAATCTGCTTTTTACCAGCGTTTTTGGTGTAGGTTCCGTTATGGCAATCGGTATGATCGTACTTCCCATTCTGTTTTCCATGGGAGTGGAAAAAAGAGCGGCTTTAGGCGCCTATATGCTGTCTGTTGCAGGCGGAATGTACTTAAATATTGCTTATGTAAGCCAGTTTGAGAAGGTATTCGGCGAAGAAGTGGCTTCCTATAATGACAACTACATTCGTTTTGCCCTGATGGCAACTGCCATTCACATGGTCATTATGATTGCATTTGTCGTGTACCATCATTTTAAAAGCAGTAAAAGGGGAAGAAGACGGGCCTGGGAGGCCGGTGCCCAGGATAGCTACGAGGAAAAACCTCTTGGCTGGTACTGCTTTATCGTACCCTTTGTACCCATTGCAATGGTAGGTATTTTTAAATGGCAGCCAGTCCCCGCCTTCCTGTTAGGAAGCTTTGTAGGTCTTTTATTTACACGGAATTTAAGAACTTACAAAACTGCAGTGGATAAGACCCAGAAGACATTATATGATGGCGTTGCAGACAGCGGACTTCTGATCGGTATGCTTTACAGCGTAAATATTTTCCAGGGAGCTGCTACCAAGGTTGTTCCTTATCTCCAGACCTTGCTTGGGGATGTTGTTCCAAGATCCGAGATTGTGGTTCTGGCTGCATTCTGTATCCTGGCACCTCTGGCACTGTTCCGCGGACCGTTAATGATCTGGGGTTCCGGTATTGCCCTGTATTCCATCTTAAATGCAACGGGGGCATTTAATCCACATTTCCTGTATGCTATTTTCTTAATCCCTCCGGTTGCTATCGTAGCAAGTGCGTGTCCTACTCAGTCCTGGACCATGTGGGGCTTAAGCTATGCGAAGGTAGAACCGAAACAGTACATAAAGACCAACCTGCCGTGGGCCTGGGCAAGCCTTATTGCCATTGAAATTCTTATTTACTTTACGATAGGAAGAATGGTTTAATTCTTTGTTTTGGTAGATGAAAAAGTTTCACAGACAGGGGCATGCATAAAGTCTGTATGCCCTTGTCCGTTTTAGATGGAGGACAACGAATGAGCAACAGAGCTATAAGAATCGGCATTGATGTGGGCGGAACCCATACAAAAGCCGTAGCGATAGACAACAGCACAAACGAAATTGTAGGTAAAGGGTCGGTAATGACAACCCACCACGACGAAAACGGAGTGGCAACAGGTGTAGTGGAAGCATTTAAAAAATGTCTTTCTAAGAATGATATTAAACCGGAAGAGGTAATTTTTATTGCTCACAGCACCACTCAGGCGACCAATGCTTTGTTAGAAGGAGATGTGGCCAAAGTCGGAGTGATCGGAATGAGCGGCGGCGGTCTGGAGGCATTCTTTACAAAACGCCAGACAAAAATCAAGGACATTGATTTAGGCACCGGAAAGTGGATCAATATTGACCATAGTTTTATGAAAACCAAGGACATGACACCGGATAACGTATCTTCTGTGATCAAGAAGATGGCAGATCAGGGAGATAAGGTGATCGTAGCCAGCAAGGCATTTGGTGTAGATAATATGAAAGAAGAGCGCATGGTTGCAGAGATTGCGGAAGGCCAGGGAATTCCCTGTACCGTGGCTTCTGATATTACAAAGCTCTATGGACTGACAA
>DEYX01000199.1 GCA_002365025.1 Hungatella sp. UBA3147
AATTCTTCATACTTGTACATAATCTTATCCTCTTTCTTTGTCTTCTTCAAAATAAAATGCCCTACTGCCTTTAAGCAGAGGACGCCATTATCACATGATAAGTAACGTTATTTATATCACCAGTTCAAGTTTCATTGCACTCACCCCAAACTCTTTGAGCATAAAAACAGACGGCAAACCGTCTGTTGGAGGTTTGCCGCCGTTATCTTGTAAAAATTTAATCAGTTCATCGGACAACTTTAATTTGATACTATCAATTTTCCGGTTCTGATCTATTGTTAATTCGGAAATCAGCAGATGTACTGCACTCCCCTATCTTTATTTGCATTCTCCTGTGTGATATTATGCTCACGATTTACCCGGTACATCACTTCTTGAAAGAACTTGTCATTGCTCAATATCTTATTCAGTTGTTGGTAAACGAACTCATTTGATGTTTCGACCCTAACCATATTGCTTCGGCAAACCGCCGTCCCTTTATTTTTCCAATTCCCACAAGCGTAATAAATAAGTCTACGCTTACTACCATCCTTTCTTTTAGCCGTCACCCTGGAAATAACCATTCCGGCTCCACATACCGGACATTTTAGTATACCTGTCAGCGGATATTCACCATCATAAATCCGTGTCGGCTTTCCTGCCTTCTGACTAATCATAAATTGTACCTTCTCCCATAACTCATCTGAAATAATTGCCACATGAATTCCGTCTACTACAATAGGATTGGGATTGATATTGTGTCGGCGTTTCTCATTCCAATCTCTTCTGACATTAAATCTCACCTTCCCTACATAAACCGGGTTCATAAGTATAGTCCGAAGTTGTGCAACAGAAAAACTATTATTTAATTTTGTTTGATAGCCATTCTTGTTCAGATACCCCACGATTGCTTTATAACCTTTTCCTGATGCATATAGTTCGTAAATCAAACGTACTGTTATCGCCTCCTTTTCATCAATATCTAACCGTGATTTTTTCCTGACCATATATCTGTTCCTTCCATCGGTACCCAACGATACCCTAATGGTGCAATTCCTCCACACCATTCACCAGAGCGTGCTTTTGCCAGCATTCCCATCTTGACGTTTTGTGCTATAGTATTCCGTTCAAATTCTCCGACCAATGCCAACATCTGAAATTGCATTTTCCCGGCTGGTGTACCTGACTCAAATGGTTCTGAATATGACTGATATACAATGTTATACGTTTCCAATGTCTCCACAATTTTGATGGCATCAAGCAGCTTACGGCTAAAACGATTTATTTTCCAGCTAAGAACTAACGAAAACTTCTTTTCAGTAGCATCCTTTAATAGCTATTGGATTGCCGGTCTATGCTTAATGTCCTTTCCACTGATTCCTGCGTCAACATATACCTGAAAGACCTCATAGTCATGTTTTTCGCAATATTCTTTCAAGAGTCTTTCCTGCTCACCGATAGAATACCCCTCTTCGGCTTGCTCCTGGGTACTAACACGACAATAGATAGCTGCAATCTTTTTTTGTTCTTTTCCCATATATGTAACCTCACTTTCTTGACCTTCATAAATATAATATATATTTAAACCACTGGTTCAAACCAGGTAACCTGCTACAGGGCTTGTATCAGCATCAGCAACAAACAGCCTACTGCTTCTATAGTTGACGCTGATTTACCCTTTACTGTCAATCTAGGTAACTTCTTCTTCCTTCTCTTGCTCTGACTCCCTCTGATAGCTTATGATCACAAGCTTCGCCATCAATTCCATGACTGCATCAAGCCACTGTTGTTCCATTCTCTTCACCTCATTCCAAAGACGAAGATGGACTATGAGGACAATGAATTTCCAAGAAATAGATTATAGATGTCACTTATATGTACAATCTTTTCATTCTACTTTTGATACAAAAAAGAAATTATCGTCCTTACTGTCCTGAACGCCATCTAATCAATAATCCTATATATTTCATCTTTGTTATCGACTAATTAACGTCTTGCTTCGTCTTTTTCATCAGTTCTGCAAATAGATACATATCGTTTCCTCTTTGCTTTTCCGATCTTCACCTTAATGCCAACATTGAATAAGCTTTCTTCAATCTCTCCCAAACGTCTTGACAAGTGAATCGGAGAAATAACCATGCTACTGGGTTTAAGTCCTTTCTTCGCAATCATTTACCATAAACTAAGGTGATGAATATGAAAAATAACTTTAAGACTGGTGACCGAATTAAAGAATTAAGAATAGAACAAGGTCTCAGCCAAGAACAATTGGCTCTGCGTGCAAAAATAACACCCACTTATCTAGGGCTAGTTGAGAGAAATGAGAAAAAGAACCCAACCATAAACATGATGAGCAGATTTGTGATGCCTTAGAGATTAGTCTAATGGATTTCTTTAACACCTCTGCTAAACCAGAAAAATCAATAGATACTCTATCAAATCAGATTCTAGCTCAAATTAGCAATAGAACCGATGAAGAAAAGCAAATGATACTGCAACTCATTAAGAATTCACTTGAATTTCGTGACTTACCAGATAACAACTCACAAAAATAATCCCATCGAAGCCCTTACAAGCCCCGATGGGATATTTTAACAACTCTTATATTATATAGCTTTCCTGGACATCTCCAGAATTTCACCCTTACTTATGATACGGTTCCCCGCTGATAATCCGATAACTCCGGTAAACCTGCTCCAGCAAAACTACTCTCATCAGCTGA
>DEYX01000052.1 GCA_002365025.1 Hungatella sp. UBA3147
CCCTATACTGTGATGATAATTTCTTATACGTCTCTGAGCAAGATTTAAGAAATTATATCATACCCTCCATATTCCCTTTTCATATTACAGTGAACCAGTTACTTAAAAGTCTATCGGAGGCTGAAATAATCACCTCAGATCAGACACGGGTAAAAACATACTTAAAAACAGTATATTTTCCCAAGCATACCCCACCAACACAGAAAAAAATGGTAGCCTTCAATCGAACCAGAATCTGGGGCTTAGGAGATGATATTTATGATTAATACAAAACAAAAAGAAATGTTATTAGGACACACTAGATTAGGAGATCCCGTAACGATTTCTCTGAATATACAGGAAATGCCTAATTACCACATGACAATCCAGGGTGCATCAGGAAGTGGGAAAACTCATGCGCTAAAAAATTATGCGCTACAAGCTGCGGCTTTAGGTTTTCCTGTAATAATAATAGACTCTTCCGGAAGTTATAAACTTTCGGAAGAAGAAAAAGCATGGGGGTTCTCATCCGCAATCACTCCCGTAACTATAAATGTATACCAGCATGGTATTGATATAAATCCTTTTCAATCTTTGCAATTAGATACTGACTTAGAGGAAAGGAAGGTTGATACAGCTCTTAGAGTTACAGAACTTTTTTCCCATGTTCTCTGTCTTGGAAGCCGTCAAGAAAATACGTTGTATGAGGCAATGCTATCCATGATGACTATAATGCCTGGCAATATTGAACATAAGATTCAAACTTTACTTGAATTAATACATGACACCAAGGGAGCACATGCTAATAGCTTATATGGAAAACTCAAGCCGCTTTTTGATCAAAAAATTTTCACGGTGGATAAGAGTAGCTTCAACGCTTATAAACCTGGTTATGTTTATATCTATGACCTGCAATTTTTCACCGATGAAACAAAGCAGTTTTTATCTGATATTATATTGTGGCATATCTGGAACCAAGCCACGTTAAGGGGTAACATAAATCATAAGACGTTTATTATTTTAGACGAAGCTCAGCTCTTTAACCATTCCTCTCACTCTCCAATTGCCCGGATGCTAACTGAAGGGAGAAAAGTAGGCATTGGTTTATGGCTTGGAACACAGTTCATAAATAATAATTTTTCAAAGACTGCTATAAGCCGAATACAACAAGCCTCAACAAAGATATACTTTAAGCCAAATGATTGTGATCTTAAAGGAATCGCTAAAGAAATCGATCCAAATAATAACAATTGGACCCAGTTATTGAAAAACCTGAAGCTTGGAGAATGTATTGCGGCATACACAAAAAACACTTCGGCCGGAATGAGGTCCAAGCAGATATTATTAAAGGTTCCAGCAGACATTTAACAGTTATTGTAATAGTCAATTCTTTCATTCAGATATTATTATGATGATCTATTGAAACAACCAAACAAAGATTAGATGTATACAAAGGAAAGGAGGTAATGGCGGATGTGCCGTTCCGTAAGCCCATACAAAAAACAGAACGAAACAATTGTAAGTATACTGACAAGCAATCCGTCAGCACCTCTTACAGAATTAAATGACACTATCTCAGAACTGCAAAAGCAAATTTTCTATCCAGACGGAAAACTAACCACTGCAGCATGTCAGGCAATCTTGGAGTTCAATCAAAAAGAATCCCAAGTAAAAGAAGTCTGTGATCTCAAGAAAATAAAGCTCAGACCCGACGACAGCAGAATTTATCTTATTATAAAGCGAAAGCCCATAAGCAGTACCAACTACATAGGTCTGATAGAAAAGCTCTATGACCATTTTTTCGGTACTACTGCACTTACCATGGAAGTGTACTTTGAAACCTGGATGCAATGGCGGGCAACTGAAAGCAGTGTTACAGAAAAGACCATAAAAGAAAACCGTTTTCTGTGGAATGCTCTCCTTAAAGATCAGGAAATAACTAAAGTTCCTTTAAACAGCTTGTTAGTTAAGGATTACATCCGTTATTTCCGAATAATTACTAAAGACCGTCAGCTCACCCGAAAACGCTTCAATGATTTAAAGAGTATAATGAATGGCATACTCTACCTTGCCGTAGAAAACGAAGTCATTGACCATAATTGCCTAAGAGATATTAATTTTAAGCAATTTGCCTTTAAAGCAGAGGAAAATAACATAAAACCTTATACAGAGGAAGAGCGACTGCAGATTATAAATCACTTGGGAGATGATTTCTACGATCTGGCCATCAAGCTTGATTTTCATCTGGTGCTCCGCATCGGTGAGCTAAAAGGTTTAAAATGGGAAGACGTAAAGGGTGATACCATCTTTATACGCCGTTTTATCGATGACCAAAATAAAGTTATCGATGACATAAAAGGTCATAAAAGCCAAGGAAAGCGCCAAATGCCACTTACCGCCAATGCACAGAAGATACTGGAACAAATTCGTTGCCAGAATTCGGACAGCGAATATATCTTCATCCGCAACGGCCAGCCGCTGGCAACAGTAACCTTTAACCGCCACTTAAAAAAATGTTGCGAGGAATTAGGTATCGAGTACCGTTCCTCCCATAAGCTCCGTTTCTCCACCGCATCAATCATGTACAAAAACGGGATGGAGGATACTGAGCTCCAGAAACTTTTGGGTCATACCAGCCTAAACATGACCCATCACTACCTTCGAAGTCTAACTTCTCAAGAGGATACCGCTTCAAAAATGAGGGCAATCCTTGGCTGATTGTCCTCACTTTTTATAACTTTGTCTATTTTACCGAATAAACACAAGCTCCCCATTTTTCATATATATAAACTGAATGATAATAATTCCAATGTCATTGAGCGACTCAAGATTATTCATCAGACTTATTAATCAGTAAAAATTTGTTATAACTCTATTTTTCTTGACATATAAATATTAAAATTGTAATATACTATCATAGAGAGGTGTATGCTATGCGTAGAAAAATTGAAGAAAAACTCCTTACTTGGAGAAACAAAACCGAAAATCGGATGCCCCTGCTCCTCTATGGAGCCAGGCAGGTTGGCAAAACCTATATACTGACCAAATTCGGTGAAACACAGTTTAATAACACCGTTTACATTAACCTTGAAACCAATCTTTCCGTTGCTTCTTATTTTTCCGATGATATCTCCCCGGAACGGCTCATTCGCTTCTTGGAAGCAACCGTAAATGAAGTCATTACACCGGGCAGAACCCTCATTATTTTTGATGAGATCCAGTCTTGTGAACGGGCATTGACCTCATTAAAATACTTCTGTGAAATGGCACCGGAATACCACATTGCTGCGGCAGGAAGCCTGCTTGGAGTTGCAATCCATCGGGAACATTACTCCTTTCCCGTTGGCAAGGTAGAAAGCATGACACTTTATCCGCTGGACTTTGAAGAATTTCTTTGGGCAAACGGCGAAGAGCGGCTATCACAGGAAATTCACTCTGCCTTTGATCTGATGACTCCGCTGCCAGAGGCACTCCATCAAAAAGCCATCGAATTTTACAGGTACTACCTCATTGTCGGTGGAATGCCTGCCTGCGTCCAGACTTTTACAAACTCCGGAAAGTTGGTTCTTGTACCAACTGTACAAAATGAAATTGCAAACAACTACGTAGCGGACATGGCAAAATACGCTACTACAGCTGATACTGTTAAAATTCGCAGCTGTTTCAATTCCATTCCTGCTCAGCTTGCAAAAGAAAATAAAAAGTTCCAATACAAGGTTGTTCAACGTGGCGGCAGTGCGGCACTGTTTGGTGAATCAATCGAATGGCTGGCACAGGCTGGCATCGTATTAAAATGTCAGAAGATTGATCATGGCACAAGCCCTATCGCTGTTTATGCAGATTTGTCCTCTTTTAAGCTTTATATGAGTGATGTGGGACTTCTTGTCATGAAATCCGGTGTACCTCAACAAACAATTCTGACTGGAGAATCAAATGTATTTATGGGCTCTGTTACAGAAAACTACGTTGCCCAGGCATTGGCCTCTAATGGACACGCCCTCTTCTATTGGGCAAGTGAACACAGCTCCGAACTTGATTTTGTACTACAAAAAGATTCCAATGTCATCGGCATAGAAGTGAAAAAGGGGACAAAGGTTCACTCTAAAAGTCTCAGCGTTTTTATTCAAAAATATAAACCCAGCTATTCCATCCGCTTCTCCGAAAAAAATTTCGGCAAAACTGAGAACATGCTTTCCGTTCCGCTTTATGCAGCATTTTGCATATGATTATGCAAAAAAGAACCCCTTACGGATTGGAATCAATTTCCAATCCGAAGAGATTTTACGCACTTCCCATAATGAAATCAAACAGATTAATAGCAAACCTGTATCTATACCGTTTAGGATTACATTTTTGAATGGCAGTTCAGGCAGTTTGACAATTGGCATTAATATTACAATTTCCCGAACCGCATTGCTATTTTGAAAAGTAGAAATGATTCAAGCGAAGCATACATTCTTTAGGGCCTCATATAATTTATTATTTTATCATAGAAGATCCTATTTACAGAAAAAATTTTAAATGCAGTGGTTCTTTATAAGATGCAAAATCTGCTCTTTGGAAACACCCACATTTTCAACTGCATCAAGCTTTAAAGCGCCCATTCTATATGCAGGGACTGCCCATACACCAGACTTCTCAAAGGCAAGCTTATTAGACTCGTCCAGCTTGCCGCGATAAGTTCCCAGCTGGAGTGACAGCCGAAAGTCATCTACATCAACCAAATCACTGACGCACTCAGTAAGGACATCAATATTTTCAATATTAATACGCTCTTTCAGAGCAGCCTGATACATTCGTTCATGATATTCTAAAATATCAACCCCATGGTCAACCGCATAAAAATATCCTTGTATGCACAGATCGCTATGGGGGCCATAGCGATCTGGTCTGGGATGCGATTCACACGGATGCCAAACAATAGTAACATCCGGATAGTCTGGGATAAGCTCCTTTAAATGTTTATGTGCCTTCAGACAGTAAGGACAGATATAATCAAAAAAGACATGTAACTCCTGTTTCACTCTTAACCACCTCTCTTTAAAATAATTAATTTTACAATTTTCTTTTCATTGCTTCATAATTGGTGACTTTTGGAGATCGTCACCACTCCCTCCGGCACCGTCTTATTTACTATTTCAGATACTACTGCCGACAATCCGAAGTGCATGATTAAGATCGAGGGTGATGACTAAATGAGATTCCAACTCGTGCAATAAATAACTGAAGCTGCCTGTCGCATAAATTCATTGCATACATCATTTTCTTGCCTGAAAACCACGCAGATACTGCTCCGGCCACGGAAATTCAACTCCTAGATCACGAGCCGTATGAAGCACCCAGTAAGGATCACGCAGAAGTTCCCGGCCCAAAGCAACCAGATCCGACCGTTCTCCACCCAGTATTTCCTCCACCTGATGTGGATCCGTAATCAGACCGACGGTAACCGTAGGCAACCCAGCCTTCTGTTTTAACCACTCCGCAATTTTCACCTGATAGCCTGGATAGATTGCCGGCGGCGGTGTTGGCACAACTCCGCCTGTACTTACGTCTAGCACGTCAATATAAGGTTTCACTAGCTCAATGACTCTGGACATTTCCTCCATATGCATGCCATCCGGTTCATAATCTTCAGCAGATACACGCAGTAAAACCGGTTTTTCATCCGGCCAAACCTCATGTACTGCTTTCAGTACTTCAATTAGTATACGGCATCGGTTTTCCGTTGATCCACCGTAACCGTCTGTACGATGGTTGGTCAACGGCGACAGAAATTCGCTAATCAGATAACCATGGGCACCATGAATTTCAATCGCATCAAAACCGATTTCAAATGCCCGAGCAGCAGAGCTACGGAATGCATTAACCGTATCATGAATATCCGCTTCCGTCATCTCATGGGGCATGGGAGAATCCTGATTAAAAGGAATGGCACTGGGTGCGTAAATTGCTTTTTCCTGGGCTCCACATTTGCGGCCCGCATGATTAAGCTGAATTGCTACTTTTGCTCCCTGTTTCTGGCAGGCGGCAACAATTGGAGCAAGCGCCTTTGCCTGATCATCATTCCAAAGTCCCAGACAATGGTCAGAAATACGGCCCCACGGCAGGACACCGGTGGCTTCCATAATGATCAGCCCCGCTCCCCCAACCGCACGGGAGGTATAATGAGTAAAATGAAATTCATCTGGCGTACCATCGGTTCCGGCACTGTACATGCACATCGGAGGCATAACGATACGGTTGCGCAAAGTCATGTCTTTTACTGTAAATGAGTTTAACAAGTACATAAGTTATTCTCCTTTCTACTATAAATGTCTGGTTTGATAAAGCAACTTGCTTTATTTGGTCGTTGATTAAAATCACTTATTTGTGATTAATCAGTATAGTAACTGTTCCTGCTCCAATCGTATATTCAACTCGAGCATCCGTTCCATCAAGCACCAAAACATATCATATTTGGGATCTTGTATCATTTCCATTAATAATTTACGATAAGATTCCTTAATTGGCATTCCTTTTGTATAATACTTCTCCAAGGTTTCTATATTCATATGATACGGTTCCAGACCAGGAATAATTTGTGTCTTCAACCTTTCAAATATTCGGAAACCGCCAACATCGATATCGCTCCAGTGATAAAATTCAACCCGCTCCTTATGCCGTGAGCACGCTTCGTGAATCTTCTTAAACCACCTTCCTTTCACGGGGCTATAACAGCCTCCATGAAATATTACCAACTCCTCACTTTTGTTATGCTTAGCAATGTACGATATATAATTTGCCTTATTTTCAATAAATATCACTCTCTTGATCCCATTTGTTGTAATTTCTTCCACATTTTCAACGGTAAGTGAGTTGATATAGGCACCATATATCTGGAAAGAAAAATCAATACGACTCCCGTTTTTTAATTGAACTAAAAGATTTCCCTTAAATTCCAGAATTTCAGGCCATTTCACAACTCCATGCTCGGGGAGAAGTTCTTCATCAGGAAATTCTTCTCCCTTTTCCTTTTTTATAGCTTTTAAAATTGAAAGAACCTTTCCCTTCACATGCCTTTCAAAATATTTACTGTCCCCATACAAGAAACCGCTTAATACCCTCTCCTGAATCTCCTGATCATTTTGGATCAGATAATTCAGACACTTTAAAATATTTTCATTCAGATTCTTATCCTCAGTAAAAAAACGAGGTATTGATACCTTCTGTTCTAAGGATTTAAGCAATTTCTCCAGGAAAAAAAGGACTTCATTATCTTTATGCTTCATATTTTCCACGCAGACAGACAAAGACCTCTTTAATGTATCTACGATATCCTCTTTTGGAGTCCTTTTAAGTATCTTATAGCATTCTTTGATTTTTCCATCTTCTGTAACTAACCAGACTCGTTCGACCAGATTTTCTCTTTCATAACGAACCCAGGAGAAATCAATAAGTCCTCTTTGCTTCATGCCTGACAATGCAGACAAAAATTGTTCCTTTTCCTCAGCAATTTCCAGACTCCTGCTCAGTTCCTGTTCATCCTGCATACGGAAAGCAATTTTTTGCAAAAAAGAACCTCCTGAAACCGAATTCCTACGTTCGTACTTTCCAATCAACTTCTCTAAAATCCATGTCTGATAATTCATACTTTATTTTCTATCCTTCCATAATATCCTCACTAATTTCTTTGGGATCAAAATTCCTGGTAAACGAATGCCTACTATCCTTATATACCGCAATATTCCGGTCAACTAGTGGTGCAATGTCTGGAATCTTATCAGGCGGCGCCGAAAATATAGCCTGAAGCTTAAAACGTCTTAACAAACGAATACTCTCCTGAATCCTCTCTCCATCCATTTTACTAAAAGCCTCATCAAGGATTATGATACGAATCGTGTTGTTCTGGCTTTTACTTCGAATCCTACATACCTGGGAAAATGAAGCAAGCAGCGCAATATAAAATGGAATCTGAGTTTCTCCGCCCGATTTTTTCAGTAAGGTCTTAGAAAGTCTTTGTTCTTCCCCTTGTTCATTGGTTACTACCAGATCAAAAACCAGATACGTCTTATAATCCGTAAACTTTTTTATATTCCTCTCGTACTCTGCCCTTCTCTCAGCACTTACATTTGTATCATGTAAAATCAAAAGCTGAAACAACTCCCCTATTTCTTTCTGATATTTTTCATTAAAGCTTTGAGATGCTATATTCCAGCCTCCCGTATCCATCAAAAGGGGATCCATAATCATATCATAATAAGCCCGATATTCAGTCCTTGGATTTTTTTCAAAACGATATGTATCCGTTCCAAAAACACTCCGCTTTAATGATTCATTCAATTCATTAATCTGCTCTATGACTGTTTCTATGTTAGATTTAAGCTTGGCAATAAAATCATCCCGAAATTGGTTGTAGGCCTTAACCTTTGAATCCTTAATTTTTTCAATATATTCCGGCAGCCGGATATCCTGCAAATTAGAAAGCTCTTGATCAAATTCCTGATTGCTCTCCTTTTCTATATCAAAAGGCATCTTAAACTCTCCATTATACTTGGAACGCAAATCTGTCCGCTTGCTCCGCATACGTTCCTTTTTCTTTTCCGTCAGCTGCCTGGCCGAATAAAAACCTGTCCGAAGTGCTTCCATGGTACGGTTTGATCTGCTTTCATTTAAGAAGCGTGGTTCCCCTGTTTCCTGAATCCAAAGCGCATCAAACTTTTCTTCTATTTCCCGGACAATGGCTGTAATTCTACCGATTACTTCTGGAAGCCGATCTCTCTCCAATCCCTCAATTTCCGTCCTCAGGCGTTCATTTTTCTTATCCAGCTCGTGCCAACGTTTTTCCAATTGCTGGATCATATCCTTACACTGGTCAATTTGATGCTTCATCCTATCCAGATATAAAAAGTCAAGACTGTCGTATTCCTGTCGTATCTTATGATGTTGCTCCTTCCATTGGGGAATTTTTTCTCCTTCTATAAGCAAATCCTCATATTGTTCCGCCTCAAAGCGTCCTAAAATCCTTACAGAAGCTGCCGACTTCACAATACGGTGAAAATTAATTACCTCTTCATACCTCTTTTTCTGCTGGTTCAATTCTTCCGTCATCTGCTGGATCAATACCTCCAGAGATTTACGTCCGATAAAAGGATTGACATATCGGGCCGGATTGATACGCCGTGCCACATACCCCTTGTATAACATCCCTTCATCTGTTATTGCTACTTTATAGTTGCGAAGCTCATCCACATGCTCACACTTCATCACACCACCCAGCAAATAATCCGCATATATCTTTGCATCTTCATGATCCGTTTCGATTTCTTCCGCAAGACTTCCCTGTATTAATGGCTTATTAAAATTTCTTTTTAACTTACCTATATCAACCAAACCTGCATCACGAATATCCTTGTCCTGTTTTTCCTGGTTATAAATGCGCAAAGCATCCCTATAATACTTTTCCGGCACAAAAAGGTAAAACTTCTGCTTGTCTAAATATCCCTCAATGGCGTTTCTCCACCTTGGTTTCGGTATCTCTAACAAATCAGCAAGAATGTATACCTGTACTGCTTTTTTATGCATCTGAAAAAGCTTTTCTTCCAGCACACGCTTTAGAACCGTCACCTCATGAGGATAAGGTTTAATTCCCTTTTTAAGATTTGTTACCTTGTCTTCCAATTCCCTAATGTCTTTCTGCAGCTGTTCTGAACGCCTTTTGAGTTCCAACTGAAATTCATCCACCTCTGATTTCAATTCTTCAAACTGGACAGCTGTTTTTACAAATGGATATTTAGCTGCTTCATTCTCACTCAAAGTGCTCATATTTTCTAACAATAAAAAACTGGCCTCCAATGCTTTTTGTTGGAATCCGCACTGCATTAAACGCTCTAGACTTTCCAACCATTGCTTTCCGTAGCTATTTGTCTTCTCCACTGCCAGTCGTATTCGCTTTTCCAAATCCTTAATTTTATCAGCCATACTCTCCAGCAATTCTTTTAACTCTCTTTCTCTCTTTGTTATGCTGGATGTATAATATTCATTTTCCAGACGGCTATACTCTGTTTTTCTCGTCTTTAATTCTTTTTCAAGATCAAACATTTCTTCTCGATGCGCCTTAATCAAATCCTCCTTTTCCAGAATTTTCTCTCTATATTCCTTTTCCTGTTGTTCCGCTTCTGCTCTCTGAGCCCGAATATAAATGTAATCTTGCTGCTTAAATTTCTCTTTTTCATTTTCATATTCCTTATTTGTATCACAGATTTCTTGCAGGCTGCGGATTCTTTCCTGAGTAATAAGCGCATCATGCTCCAGATTTTTGTATTGTCGGATGTCGCTTTGCATCTGTTCAATATCAATTACATTTTTCACTTCACAAATGGATTCGGTAATAAACTGCTCAATATCCGATATTGGGGAAAATGGAACTGCTTTTTTTAAGAGTACCCGATATTTATCCTTGATCTGGCCAAACTTAGCAAGAGTTACCTCCTGGTAACGCTTATTAGTATCAATTAGTTCAAATCCCGCTCCTTTTTTAGTTCCAAGCCATTCAGATAAAAAAGCACGAAGACTCCGAATATCAAAAGGAACTCTGCTTTTTTCCTCAATGAACATGTTTTCCGGCAGCCCACGACTGTATAAAACAAACCATTTATAATCGAAGCTCTGATCCTTGTAACAATCACAGACAATTCCTGTGGTAAACTTTTCTCCCCGGTCCGTATCTTCAAATTCCAATGCCACATAACTGGAAAATCTGGAATACCGCAAGTAGCGGAATCCTGTTTCCCCATCATCTCCCTTTTCTCCAAACAAATAGCTTTTCAAAGTCCGATTGGATTTTTGATTTGCCGCTTTATTAAAAAATGTCCCTGTAGTATCTCCCAACAAAACCAGCTGCAAAGCATCTATAATAGTTGATTTCCCCGCTGCGGTTTTTCCGGTAAGAAAATTAATAGTATCAAATTCAATTATTTCCTTTGTATAATTATGCCAATAAACCAGAAGCATTCTTCTAAGCTTTTTCAATCTTGTTCAACCTCCGTAAATTCCTCTTCTTCTTTTGCTTCTGACGAATCTTCCAGCAAAGTATACATATTGCTGATTCGCTCATTGGTAACAATAAAAAGAATAGTGGGAAGAATTAACAATCTGGTGCCCGCATTCTCCCAGCTCCCATCTGCCTTATTAACTATGTTGAACCGGTTAAGATGCCTGAGTGAATCACGCAATATAGAATCAGCTGGTTTTTTACCCATAATTCCCAAAGAAATCATCTTATGCACCAAATCTCCGGTAGTAGTAAAAATCTCCCTTGAAAGAGACAGCTTTTCCCTCTCTTCCTCATAAATCAGACGCAGGACATAAACCATTAAGGTGGTAAACTTATTAAATTGATGCCTGTTTGCATCATAAGAGCTGCTCAGGCTTATCACACCATAATTGCTGTCCCTCTCCAGTTGAAATCCTCCATACTGCAGATATTCCTGAAATAACTCAAAATTTCTCTCCACAAACACATAATCCGGATTGGTATTACGCAGACTGTCAGAAAAATTATATTGCATCTGCGTAAGGAAGGTATGCGCCAGAATCCAGTTCAGTATTCGCTTAAAATTTTCCTGCTCCGTCATTCCAAGCTTTTCAAATCTCTCCTCAAACATCTCATCTTCCCTCTTTTCTGTGAAAAACCAGTCTAGGCAGCCGATAACCGCCCGTTTCAACCTTCCCCTCTAAAAATTCCACCCAATAAAAAGCACTTTTTTGTCCTCCCCGTATAGTGCCCATGATAAATAGTATAAAATTGTCAGGTGAATCCATGGACAAATCCTGTGTACTAAAAGCATCTGCTCCCGCAAAGCACTGTTCTACAAAATCATCTACTTTCCGACTGCTATACTGCATTTTCACACTACTTAGAAAATTTTCAATCAGACCATCATCTGCTTCCAGTTCCTGGAGCGGAGCCGGTTCGCCCTCTGTCTTAACGGTACGCCTTACTCTGTCATAAAGAGAACTGCTATTTAAGTAGGAATGCCGATAAACAACGACACCTGCCTGCAGCTTATCCAAAACATCTACTTCCTTCGAGTGTTTTATCAGTTCCACCAGCTTTCCTTTTATACTCCTGTCTGCATTCATCATATACCTGATACGATCAATGGAAGCATTCGTGTACTCCACATGCTTTCTATCAATGTCCGCTATCATCGTTTCTATATTTTCATATGTATTGGCAATATAATTAATTTTCTCTAAAATATCATCTCTTCCCTCTTCTTCTGAAGTATAGATACGTCTTTGTATTCCCTGGGTCACCATGGCCTCCACAACAACGTCTTGTAATATCCATTCATTTAAACGCAGCAAAATAGAATGCTTAAACCGAGGCACAGAATCAATAGTTTTTAACGGGTAATAAATTGTATCAATAATACGTTCTTTATAACGGTCAAAATGTTCCTCTAATAATTCATTAACTCCTAATTCAGCAGTTATTCTCTGATAATATCGTTTAATATTATTAAACAACAGTTTTAACTCATCTACCAGATGAACCGTATTTTGATATGCTGACTGAAGTGCCTGAAAAAGATAGTCCGGATTCTCATCCGTATTCTTTAAGGCCGCATAGGTAGCAAAAACATAACTATTGTATTCCTTTACCTGCTCTGTAGATATATCATAAAATAAATTTATGAAAGAAATGGCATAATCCGGTATTGTAATATTCTCTTCAAAGGAACTTCTATCATATTCCACCTCCAGCCATCCTGTAACCTTTAGCTTACGGATCAGCAAATGTGCTTTTCCTGACAGACTCACATCTGCCTTTCCATCAGAATCCAGTTCATTAGCTTCTTCTGAAAAATCGGCTTGAATAATACTCATTTCCAAAGCTTCTATCAGCATTGACACCAAATCTGTCCTCCGAATGACTAGTTCCGTCTTAAAAGCCTGCCGTAACACAAATAGAGTTTCAACATAAAGCTCTTTTTTGGATGAGGTTAATATACTGAAAAACTTCTCTGGAATTCTTTCAAATAACTTCATTCTAATATTCTCCCTGAAACTATCGTTGCGAGTTACAAGAATAATGTTAATCAAACTGTCTATTTATAATACACTATTATTTTAAATCAATTAAAACCTCTGCCATCACCTTGTTCTCTTACATGTCTTTTCCAAACGTAATCTCCATAAGCTCCTGCGCAATCTCTTTACTAACAACTCGCATTAAATTGTCATCATCTTTTTCTCCAGACAGTAAATTCATGCTCCCATACCATACAACCTCCTGATCAATAATCGCATAGTGTTCATGCATAACCGGCACCTGATTTACCTTTATTCCAACCTCTAAAAGCTGCTTTATCAATTGACCTGTTTTCTCCAATCTATTTTCCGGATAGCTTTCCGCCCTCAGCGTTACAACCGTTACAGATACCCCTGACTCTTGTCTGCCTCGTATCAACTCAATGATCCGCTTCACTTTCTTCTCATTAATACCTGGACTGGAAATAATAATATCTTTATTTGCCTCAAGAAGATCTCTTTCATAGATTGTTCTATAGGATTCATTGTCATATATCGCATTTGCATTCTGCTTTCTATCCGTCAGAGTCAGACAAATTTCATAACCAATTTTCTTGTATGCTCGAAGTCTCTTATGATACATTCTCTCCAATACCCGGATATGCGAATCTACATAATCATATATAATTACATCCTGCTTGCTTTCAAAATCTCTGTGTAACCTTCCTGCATATTGTTCCACATTTCCCTGCCATGCAATTGGTGTGGTTAACATCATGGTATCAAGCCTTGGATAATTGAACCCTTCACCAATATATTGTCCAATTGCTACAAGTACAATTGTTTCGTTTTCCGGTACTTCCTTCATTTTTTTTCTTATTAAATCTCGCTCTTTGACACTTTTTCCACCCTGCAATAAAAAAATGTGGTCTGCACTTCCGTTTAATTTCTCGTATAAATAAGCCGCATGCTCTTTAAATTTGGTCAACACCAATGATGATCTCCCGTTCGCAAGGCAATCCTTTACATCGGAAATAATTTGACTATTTCTGATATCACTCTCTCTGACCATCTGGTATGCTTCATTTATATTAAGGGTTTCTCCATCAGCATGTACCAGCCTTGTAAAGCGAGGATAAACAAAATGTTCTATTCCCTGTTTTTTTGCTCTGTCCTTAGCTGTATAACGATATCGTATCGGACCGAACTGCATGAATACTTTTTGTTCCTGGCCATCATCACGTTTTGGCGTTGCGGTAAGCCCATACACATATTTTGAATTTACCTCATTTAGAACTTCCTCTGCTGTTTGAGAAGCTCCATGATGGCATTCGTCCATGATAACTAATCCATAATCTTTTACCAGTTGGTTAATTTCTCCCTTTTTACCCAAGGATGAAATCATTACAACATCTATAATTCCTGTAACCGAATTATGTCCTGCATACATACGCCCGATTACACTTTTTCTCTTCTTTATCCTGCCAGTAGCAGTTCTATACTCCGGTAGTTCTTCATTAATATATAGAAACTTTTCAAAATCCTCCACCCAATTCTTCATAATTTCCGTGTTGTGCACCAAAACTAAAGTATTTACCTTACGTGCTGCTACCAGATAGGCACCAACTGCCGTTTTACCAAAGGCAGTAGCAGCTCCTAGTATCCCCGTATCGTATTCCAACATTTTAACTGCTGCATTCTGCTGTTCTGGATACAATTCTCCACCAAATGAAACCGCTATATTTTTACCGGCTTGTCTGCAATCTTCTTTTTTAAATGGTATACCCCCGTCTGTAAGCCTTTCAACAAGTTTTTCTTCACAACCACGAGGTATACAAATATAGTTGTCTATATCCTGACTACAGGATATAATTCTTGCAGTTCCTTGTGTTGAAAAACCCATTGCCTGATTTTTATAAAACTCAGGATTGCTAAAAGCCGCTAATCTTCTGATTTGATTCTGTAATCGAGGCCTTAGATTCTCTATATTAATATAAATCTGGTTCGCTATCGTAATGTTTAAAATACCATCAACATCAGAAGACTCAAATCTTTGTTTTTTCTTTTCCCATGGATTTGACTCTTCATTTTCACCTTTTTCAGTACTTCCACTCATATCTTCTGCGAGAACTCCAAGTAATCCATCTGCTGTCCACTCAGTTATTTTTTTCTCTATAAATGATTTTGGTAACTTACCGGTCTCTTTTAGAATTTTCCATTGATTTGGATAAGCATTCCACTTTTCATCAATAAAAGCACTATTCCCTTTCTTCAGAGCTTGTCCTTGTAGTGGCAAAGCAATCAGGTTCCCCAATCCGCCTTCTGGCATATGGTCCTGCGCTGGCAACATCCTATCATAGGATTTAAAACTTTTTTGATTTACAGATTCCGCACCCTTTGTAAGTAATGCTGTGCCAAATTTTCTAGCTAGAGATGCCGGAATAGGTTCTTCAAAAAACAACCAGATATGTGCACCCTTTCCTGACCTTGAACGTTCCACCAATGCCTGGATGTCATTATTCTTGCAAATAGCTACCATTGCATTTACTTCATCAATCCATTCATTGTCAGTATTGGCAAAATCTTCTCCATTCGTCTTTTCATCATGATTGTCAAAATCAAATACAAGAAAATTACAGGTTTCATCTGGAAACATTGGATATAAACCGATTACGTCAGAACAGTCTTCTCTTTCACCTTTTAGATGATTCATGATATTTTCACCACTAAGAGGCTTATAGTTCTGATTTTTACACTTTCCACACCTTATTTTGTTACCGTTCTTCTTAGGACATATCCCCTCTTTCCAAAAGTTCCAGCACTGTGTATAATACCCGGTCTTTCCTGATTTAGAATTTGGCTTACCTCCACGCTTGCTATAGACATCCATTCTTCCTTTGAACATAGAATAAAAATATTTAGCATGATTCTGAGTTATCACTTCTGAAAGGATACGCGCTCCCTGGTTTTCTTCTGCGAAATCAATATTCTTTAAAATTTCTTTCGGTTGATTTGTTTCATATGGAATACTTGATTCATCCAAGACGCCCTGAAGGTATTCCACTCTGGATTCCAATCTACATACTTTTTGCTGTAATTCATGTATTAACTTGTCTTTATCATCCATGGGTATACCTCCTTTTCTATATAACTTCTCAATTGCGATGAAATATCATATTACATCCTTACACTATTTCGTCATCGTTTATTTGTCGCCGGCTTAATACCCGCTCAGCTTGAAAGTAAAACCGAGACAAATTAATCTCTTATCTCCCAGTGCCCGCTATACCCTCTTCCAACATATTTTACATTGGTCATTTTTTTCATCTGTCTCTCAACAGTTTTTTCACTCACTGACGCTTCTTTTGCAATTTGTTTTTTTGTCACTCTATTATTTTTATTTATCAGCTTCAAAATCAATTCCTGCAAAACAGCTTCCTCTTGACCGACACCTTGACCGACATCTTGACCGACACTTTGACCGACACTTTCTTTTTCTGGTCCTACTTTCGCTGTTGCGATATTTTTTAGAGGTATCGTTATTTTGAAAATATCACCTTCATCAAAAGATGGTATTCCACCGGAATAAAGCTTTGTATATTTATTTGTATTTCTCATTCCAGAACCTAATTCATCTGCAAGTCCAATTTCACGGAATACTTTAGAAATTGGTGGATTTTTAGGAAATGGCTCAAATCTATCCAGTCTCAATTCTCCAATCCCATGTGCAAGGTTGCTATTTTCTGTATAAATTTTATCCTTTTCAATAATAAATTTGGCGGGAAATCCACTGGAAAAGTCTCTATGCGCCAGAATATTAGAAATAACCTCACGTAATATTCTATCTCTTGCACTAACACTTTGAATTCCTTCAAGCACAAAAACATCATTCAAATGTTTTTTCCCAAACTCCATAAGCCTATCATAACTACTTATAAGGTTTGTAATAATTACATCACGATCATCGTAACGGTCAACATTTTCAACCCGATAAATTGCATCTGTCTTATACTGAGGCATTACTGACATAATCGAAGAATCCTTACCAAATAACAGAATTGCTGCTAACGTTATTCCCTCTTTGTATGTTTCCATATCTGTCAGAATCAATCCTGAACTGCGTAATATTTCTTCCTCATTCATTATTGCCCAAGGATGATTATCCACACGCCCTGTTGCCATTTTTCGAGCACGCTTTATTAAATCAGAATTAAGAAATTCCATACCTAATCCAGGAAATACCTTGTTGACATAATAACTGCCTTGTTTTCGGGCATACATCTTATACACTAATTCTTCATTCCTTGTTATATCTATATCGCCTTCATATGTTCTATCCCATATAATACCATTATGTCTTCGAACCTGACCTCCTTCAGGAACTCTAATATAAATAATCTTTATTTCCGGTTCTATCTCATAAACTTCAGGTGTCAAATAGAGTGGTGGGTAAATCTTATTGGCATTATTAATTGCTGTTGTAAAATCTCTAAGAATTTTATCTATAGCTTCTGGCTCTACACCAAGAATCTCTCTATCATCTTTTACCCCGAGGAAAATATGTCCACCATTACGATTATTAAATGAACATACAGTGTCGTAAACATCCTTAGTTATATCGCTTCTTGAACGCTTAAATTCAACATCTATTTTTTCGCCAGATTCTATTAATTTTCTTAATTCTTGTATAATCAAAAGATCACCTCCAACTATTTTAGTTTTAAAATAATTTCAAAAAAATACACCTTACCCCATACGGAATTCTACTTAATCATGATAAAGTAATACTCCCCTCTTATAGATTATCTATGAAGTAAAATCCTTCAGAATAAAGCTCTTTTGTTCATCCATCGCGATTTCTCCGGTCTTTCTACCAAACTTCAAGCCTCTCTCTACTGCTGCAACCAGTGCTGTACCGCTTCTGGCATAGCCCATTGTCCGAATTGCCTCCTTTATAAGAGAATCTTTGTCTAAAGAGCCTTTTTCACGCAAGGTAACGCATATAGCATTTTTTAGTTCCTGTTGACAAATTTCATCTGACAACCTTTTTTCATCAGAATTTATATCACTCCGATAAACTCTATAAGTATCAGGGTTCTGATCTTTTCTCCAATAAACCTTCACACCAGCCTGTCTATTATTTTTAAGTTCAACCTTTTTCAAGGCTTTATCTGTCGCCTCAAGCGTTTGGACACTGGAACGCCCGATATCAAAGGAACGCAACGTCTTCTTTACCAGTCGGTCATGAGCAATCGGAGCCTCCAAATCAATAATTTTTTGAAGTCTTGCAGTAATCATTGTCATAGAATCTTTCAATATATAATCGGTAGTTGATATAGGTGTAACTTCAATATCAGCCAGTATATAATCTTCCACTTTATATTCCAGATTTTCCGAGTCAATTACTGTGATCTCACTTTGATGATCTCCTGATTTCGCCGCTACTTTTAATTCTGCTGCCTCTGCCATCAAAACTTTAGGAACAAATCGATCCTCAATATCTATAACCACCTTCTGTATCTGCTCTGCAGTTTCTCCTATATTTTCAGTCTCTACACGATTAATCAAGGAAACCTCATGAACTTCAGATACACCTTTGCCCTCATCAACAAGTTTCACGGAATCTTCACATACAGTTGAAAAATTTTCTTTCTCTACAGAAGTTAGCTCCGAAATATTCTGGGTATCATTCGTTATTTCAACAACGCTGTCTTCCAGATGAGCTTTTGAATCCTGAATCTCCTTATGCAGCTCCTGATATTTTGCGCATGCAGTCTCTTTTTCCTGTTCTAAAAGCTGCAATAGCCTGGTTATTTCTTTCTCTCTATTATCCCACCAATCCATTGTCCAGATACGGTGAAGTTTCCAGCCCAGACTTTCAAGTACACTGATTTGGGCAATCTCCCGGTCCTTTGTATTTGAAGACCGCCTGTATGATTCTCCATCCAGCATGATTCCAAGCAAATATTCTTCCTCATTATATGGATTAATCACAGCAATATCGACTTTAAACTTGGAATGTCCAACTGCTTTCTGATATTGATATCCCGCCCCTGTAATCTGCTGGCAGATCTGCTCCATAATCCCCTGATCCTTTTGAACCCTGGTATCAACATATTCTCCTATAAGTCTTCCTTTCTCAGCAAACTCCAAGAAGTTCTTAAAAGATTCAACTCCCTTTGACTTCGTGCGCTTCAAATTGATCATGTCGGCTGTCATAGTAGTAAATACTACCATCTCCATTCTCGCCCGGGAAACAGCCACATTTAACCGCTTCCAGCCACCGTCTTTGTTTAAGGGTCCAAAATTAAGCGAAAGCTTACCCTCTGCATCCGGGCCAAAAGCAACAGAGAATAAAATGACATCTCTCTCATCACCTTGAACATTTTCCAGATTCTTAACAAACAGGGTTTCTTCTCCCACATTCGCCCAATTATCAAAAGCTGGATCCTTCTGATATTCCTCCTGCAGCAAATCCTGGATTAATGTCTGCTGGCTGATGTTAAAAGTAACCACGCCAACGGTCTGTGTGTTCAATTCAGGATCACTGTATCTGCGCTTAATCTCTTCTACAATCGCTTTTGCCTCTCCTTCATTTACACGGCCTTTACCACGTTCAAAGAATCCATCTACTTTTATAAGACTTACGCGTCTCTCCCGATCATTTACAGACGGGAATGTAAGCATTGAATTTTCATAAAATTCCTGATTGCTAAAAGCAATCAGACTCTCATGTCTGCTTCGGTAATGCCAGTGCAGATGTGCCTGCGGCATACCAAGAGCTAGACAGTCATTTAAAATACTATCCAAGTCTTCTATATCAAGATTGTCTTCATCCACAGTATTTCCTGAGAAAAAGCTTGTAGGCGGCATCTGATTTGGATCTCCGACAATGACTGCATTCTTTCCTCGTGCAAGTACACCAACCGCCTTACAAGTAGGGAGCTGAGATGCCTCATCAAAGATTACAATATCAAACAGATTATTCTCAGCTGCAATGTATTGAGCAACTGAAATCGGGCTCATAAGCATACATGGACAGAGTTTAGTCAGAACATGAGGAATCTGTTCAAATAACGTTCTGATAGACAGTCCCCTCCCATTACTGCTGATGGCCCTGCGTAATATATTTAATTCTTTACTTATTTGTACAGACTCAAATCCTGTTGGCAGTTGATGAGTCAGCTTATAGAACATCTCTTCTTTGGTCAGTTCCATAAATTCCTGATCCAATTTCTTAAACTGTGAAATCCGTTCATTAAATCCTGTACCTGTAAATCCGTTTAAAACAGGCTCATTTTCAATGACAGACAAAATAATGGCTCTGTATATTGACTTGAGATAAACATTCATTACCTGGTCATGAGGCATGCCCCCTTCATAAGCATCGCAAACAGGTGCAAGTCCTATTTCTCTGCATTCTTTGGCAAACTGTCTAAATACAATCCAGTCTTTGATCGATGAAGTATTTTCCAGAATACAATGACAAAGAATCAGTCGGTTTTCAATCCAATTCCCATCATCAGCATCAAATACCAGATTTAATAATTCAATTGCTGCTGCTTCCTTCTGCTTTACAGTATCTAAGTCAGTAATGATATCTTTTGCCAATTGAATACATGCATCCAAAGATCCCTCTGATTCCAGCTTTCTTATCTGTCTTGAAAACTGCTGCATAATCTGAAGCTGAATTTTCACCATCTGTTGATATTGCTGCAATGTCTCTAGGGTTGGATATTCCCGAATCAATGTCTTCCATTCATATTGCAGCTGAGATTCCAGAGTTTCCACCTCATCCGCTTCTTGTTTATAAAAAGTAATATCCGTCAAATAAACCGGTATTTTGTCCGTCTCAACTTTAAAAGACGCATAAGCCTGCAGTTCTATAGTCAATGCATCGAGTGCCCTTCCTTTTCCGAAAATCTTCTTATTAGCTCTATCATATGTTTCCCTGAAACTACTCATATCCATACGAAGGAAGTTTTCGTTCCACTGCTGCACGAGCATTGCTTTCTTGGAGACAAACGCATCTCGCTTCTCCATGTAAGCTTTAGGAATAGAAAATGCTCTATCGATAGAGTCTGCATTTCTCAGAAACTCAGGGATTTCTTCTGCAGCGATGACACTGCGGGCATAATCGCAGACACCTTTCCACTCACGTTCTGCAACAGGCTCTTCTATTTCCAGCCACCGAACAAAGGAAATCACTTCGTTTTTGAACTTCTCCAAAGAAGTCTTGTATGCAGCAACAATATCCTCCAGATCAAACTTCAGACTTTGACTGTATTCCTCCTGATGAACTGGGGCCAGTGGATGATTATATGGATGGCCGATTACTTTACCAGCTGCAATTAATCTCTCCAGGACGTGAATCTGATGATCGAGATTGCTTTCTGTCAGCGCACATGCATATGTGTGATCAAATCTGATATACTGATCAGGAACGGGCACCATCTCATAGATATCCATTAGCTGGCGCAAACTCTTTCCAAAGGATCTCTGAATATGCAGCTCTTTAACATACGCATCCAGATCAGCTCTCATCGTACGGATATCCTGAATCTTCTTATCATAATCTGTCTGCATGCCCCATACACCGATTTCCAAACCATGTTTCAGCTGATCAAGTACTGCCTTTTTTGTCGCCTTATTTGAATGAAGCTCCAGGCAGAAATCCTGAATGCCGAGTGCAGTAAGACGTTTTTGTACCACCTCAAGTGCGGCCATCTTTTCTGCTACAAAAAGCACCGTTTTACCCTTAGTCAGTGCATTAGCAAGCATTGCCGTGATGGTCTGGGATTTTCCTGTTCCCGGAGGTCCGTGAAGCACAAAGCTGACCCCTTCTGCCGCCATATTAATTGATCTCAGCTGTGAAGAATCAACGGTCACCGGCAGATATGCTTCATCTGTATCTACACGGTCGGGGATTGTACAATCCCAATCCACCGATCCACTCATAAGACTGCGGACAATCTTATTGTTTTCCAGAAAATTCGTTCTGCTGTGGATGTCATTCCACATAACAAATTGTGAAAAAGAAAAGTTTCCGATAACTCCAGCCTCAACCACATCCCACATAGGCAAGTTCATAACGGCATGACGCACGATGGCAAAAATCTTAGGCATATTTAAGCCATGTTCATCCATAGGAAGCGGATTTAATCCGTTAATCTGAGTATCAAAGTTTTGCTTTAAGAATTCGAAAAGAGTAATGTTAATCTGTGCATCTTCATCGCGCATGTGCATCGCGTAACCCTTGCTTGCAGATTTGCGATTAATATCAATTGGTACAAGAACAATAGGAGCATATCTGGCAGCTGTATCTTTCTTTCCCTCAAACCAGCGCAGCAGTCCCAATGCAAGATAAAGTGTATTGGCTCCGTTTTCTTCCATTGATGTCTTTGCAGATCGATACATCCTGGTAAGACATACGCCAAGTTCTTTTTCTGTATACAAGGAATGAAGTCTTCGGTGTTTACTCTCTAATGCAATAAAATCAGCAAATGGCCCCAATTCACCCAGTGCTTCAACAGGAACCCCGCCATCTCCAGAGACGGACATATCTGCAGGTCTTGGCAGCACCTGGAATTCCTCACCGTCTGCTAATGCGTCTTCCAGTATCCCTGCATCGGAAGAAAGTAGTGGAACAATCGCTTTCGTCATTCGCAGATTAATAAGCATATTTCGCATGCTTATATCAAGAAGTTTACGCTCCCATTGTGTCTGCTTCGTAGCCTGTTTCTTTTCCCCTGAATATGACAGGTTAAAAGTTTCTCCAATTGCTTCTGGAGCACTGGTAATATCTTTTTCTTTTCTGTCTTCATGAAGAACTTCGAACCCTGCATCCGTTTTTACCCGAACCGGCAAAGGGCGAATACCCATGCTTCTGGCTCTTCGTACATCAATAGCAAAAGCAAAATTTTCATAGTCAGATACATGACGGTCTGCCAGAGTAACTGCCTCATCAAAACTGCGGGGCTTTCCTGCACACATAGCCGTACACTCAACAACAATCAGCTCATGAATGCCCTTTGACATTCTCTTTTCCAATTGGGAAGGATCATCCATGACCATATCAGCGAATGATTCTTCAATCAGCCATACACCTGCAAATATATGGCCTTTCATCATGATCAAAACAGGATTCAGTCCCATAGCTTCCAGGCATGCCACATAAAGAAGTGACATGTCCATGCAGGTTCCCATATGCTGCTCTAACACTGCATCAGCTAATCTGATGCGCTGTCCAAAAACTTCAAAGCTTGAAGGAGGTTCAGCATAAGTAATATTTTTCTGCTGAATGGCTGCATAAGCAGCTGCAGCCATTGTCTTTACGCGATTTGGGTCTTTAAACTGATATCCTGCCAGCGAAGGCTCCTGGGTCCACGTATCCAGATATTTTGAAGCCAACTGTAACAGACTGATGACCACCGGATGATTTGGCATAGCAAAAGCAGTCAAAAGTTCAGGGGTATATTGTAATCCGGGCCACTGATCAAATGCAAGCACAGCA
>DEYX01000304.1 GCA_002365025.1 Hungatella sp. UBA3147
AATTAATGTATATGAAATGGGGTGAACGCTATAAATTTTGATACAGGTAATCTAATGGTACCACTTGAACCGAATGTAGAACTTGAAGATCTGATAAGACAATATGGTAAAGAATGTGTTTATCCAGCTAGGCATATTTTTTTAGAGCCAGGTACATATTTAAAAGAAGTCATATACATTAAAAGTGGTAGAACGCGACACTACATGATGGGAAGTGACGGAGCCGAAAAAATTCTTTATACATTAAGTGACGGTTGGTTCTTTGGAGAGACACCCTGTTCGGTTAAGGAACCCACTGGATTATTTTCTAAAACAGAGATCAAGACGACCTTATATAAAATCCCTTCATCTATTTATCAAGAATTATTAGACAACAATAAGTTATTTCGTGATGCTGTATTTGAAAGTTATTCAAAAAAAATGCTGATAATGAGATATGAAATAGCTAATTTAACCTTTAATTCCTGTAAAGACAGACTGAAAAAACTTTTTTGTTCTACTATAGATACATCAGAGATAGTCGAAAATAAGTGGTATAAACTAAAGGTCTCTTATACACAATACGAATTGAGTACGATTGTTGGAGGAGCTAGAGTTACTGTTAACAAGTTAATAAATGAACTTTGTTCAGATGGATTTATACGAATTTTAAATAGAAATATTCAGGTTAATGTTGCAAAATGTAAAGATTATTCTGATAATTGAACTAAGATGGAAAAATAATATTGAGATCATAGGCTGAGATGTCTGTGATCTTTTTTTTGTTGTGTCTTTTTTGTGGGAAATGTTTTTGAATTGATGTGTGAAATGTTACATTTTAGTAAAATATACTTTGTTTACTCTTATGTTGAAGCGTATGAATATACCGTTTATAATAAAAAAACAAAAAACAAATATGGATTGTATAAGAAATAAACAAAAATGGTTCAAGAGGAAAAAAGGAAACATTTAAAAAGCACCAAAATTAAGGAGATCCCATCACATATAACTTGTGAAGAGATATATTCAATTGAAAGAGAGGAAAGGGTTTCATGACAAATTTACAAGGATCTTGGGTAGCTATGCCCACACCATTTACAGAGGATGACAAAATTGATTATCAGGGGTTTGATACCTTAATCCAACGTCAAATAAAATACGGTACATCCCAGCTATTTGTCTTAGGTTCAGCAGGAGAGGTCACCCTCTTAACGCAGGAAGAGAAACAGGACATTGTACGGGAAGTTATAAAAATGACAAAGGGAAAAATCCCTGTATTCTTTAGTGCATCTGCAATGACAACGGATCAAAGCGTAGAATTTGCAAAATATTGTGAAAAGGAAGGAGCAGATGGTGTAATCTTTACAGTCCCCCCTTATGTACTGGTTCCGCAGACATCAGCTTATATACATCTGAATACTTGTATGAGTGCTGTTGACATACCGTGTGGTATTTACAATAATCCATCAAGATTAGGCGTACAGATTATGCCGGAAACAATCAAAAAACTCTCTGATAACCATTCGAATTTTGTTGTTGATAAAGAGGCAATGCCAAGTGTAGAACAATTAGTTCAGGTTCAGAGACTTTGCGGAGAAAAGATCAAAATCATGTGCTGTGATTATCCAAAATATTCAATTGTTATTCCGACTTTGGCATTAGGTGGCACTGGTACCGCTAATATTGGAGGCAATATTATTCCGGAAGAAGCGGTCTCTTACTCCAGGCCATGGACCAATATGGAAATTGTGGAAGATTGCCGCCGAGATTATTTCAAATGGTTCCCATTATTGCAGAAACTTTATGATTTTTCTAATCCGATTGTCATCAAAGCTGCACTTAATATCTTAGGTTTGCCTGGAGGACATTTAAGAAAGCCGTATCAAGCATATGGCGGGAACCGTCTGGCAGAACTGGAGACGATGATGGGTGAGATGGGCGTCATAGATAAGTATGGGATGAAATAGGGAGACTGCTATGGGAGAGAAACTAATTGTAATAGGAGGAACTGCTGCAGGTTTAAGCGCCGCTTCAAAAGCGAGGCGCTTAAACCCGGAGTTAGATATTAAAGTATTCGAAAAGTCCGGATATGTAAGTTACGGTGCATGTGGATTACCCTATTTTGTGGGAGGTTTAATTGATGAACCAGAAGATCTGATTGCAATTTCTGCAAATGATCTGACAGTAAAGAGGAATATTTCCACTTTCACTCATCATGAAGTAACTAAAATTGACCGGGAAAAGAAAAGTGTTTCGGTCATGAATTTGAATACAAAAGAAACCAGAAATTATATGTATGATAAGCTTGTAATCGCTACCGGTGCTGTTCCGATTAAACCGTCGATTCCCGGTGTGCATTCAAATGGCGTTTATTATTTAAGAACAGTGGAAGATGGAATCATGTTAAAAAAAAGGGCTTTAACTTCTGGGCAAATTGCTGCGATAATCGGTGGAGGGTTTATTGGTCTTGAAATGGCGGAAGAACTGATGAGAAGAGGCATATCAGTCCATCTGTATGAAATGATGGACCGTTTATTACCATTTTTGGATGCCGATTTTTCTGATATAGTAAAAGAGAATTTGGAAAAAAATGGTGTTAAAGTTCATCTTAATACAAAAGTATGCGAGTTTCAAACGGAAAATGGTCATGTAAAGGCGGTAATGACCTTAAAAGGTGAGAAGCAGGCTGTTGATTTCGTGCTATTGTCAATTGGCGTTAAGCCAGCAACTGATTTAGCAAAAGCGGCGGAATTGGAGCTTGGCATAAAGGATGCAATCGTCGTTGATGATGGAATGCAGACAAACGATTTATCAATCTGGGCTTGTGGAGATTGCGTTCAGATGAAACATCTGGTCACAGGACGCCCGGCTTATGTCCCGCTTGGGACGACTGCTAACAAACAAGGAAAAGTTGCAGGAGAAAATTTGGCAGGTGGAAAAGAGATCTTCCCTGGTGTGCTAGGCTCAATGGTAACCAAAGTATTTGATTTAACGATTGCTGCCACCGGTCTTTCAGCAGAACAGGCAAAACAGGCAGGATTTTATCCTGCAATATCAATTATCACCAAAGCAGATAAGGCCTCCTATTATCCAGGAGGAAAAGACAATAAGATTTGCCTTATCTTAGATAAAAGTACAGGACGCCTCTTAGGAGCCCAAGGTATCGGAAGTGAGAGTGTAGCAGGAAGAATCAATGTATTTGCAGCAGCTATTACCTGTGGAATGACGGTGACGCAAATCAGTGAACTGGATTTGGTCTATGCACCACCGGTTGCACCTGTATACGATCCGGTTTTGATTGCGGCCAGTCAGGCGATCAAGATGGTAGAAAGGCAGTGAAGAAATGGTGAAATTATATGATGTCATAATTCCGGGAGGGGAGGATATTCGTGAAGCAATTACAGAATTTGTGTTAGAAAAGGATTGGGAAGAAGTGAGTGTAATAGGAGCAGTGGGATCTGTGCAAGATATCAGCTTTACGACTCCGATTGAGAATAGGCTGCCGCTAAGGACAGGCGTTACTCCGTGCTTCGGGGCTGCTGAAATCTTATCTTTTAGTGGAGAAATTATGAGAAGGGAGAAGATGGATCCGGAGTTGGAGTCAGTATATCCTGACAAAAACAGTCCACTGTTTGTCCATATTCATGCAAGCTGCGCCATTGCAGGGGGACATGTGTATGGAGGAGGGCTTAAATGTGGGACGGCATTTCGTTCGCTTCGCGTTTTTATGGTGCCAATGAAAAACAATAATTAATTGGGAGGTTATGATGAAGATAATAAGATTAGTCGCACTTTCGTTAGCATTAGGTATTTTATTAACTGCATGTAGCGAAAATTCAGGAGGAGGAACTACCGCAGCTGTAGCTGATAAAGCAGATAATTCCAGCTCAGGAGCAGCAGATCATGGAAACATTCAAAAACCGTCATCACCGTTGCGGTATTCCTTAGGAACTGGTTCTTCAGGAGGTAATTTCTATTTGATTGGCGGTGGCGCTACCACCATATTAAATAATAAACTTCCGGATTATTTTGTTATTACAGCAGAAGAAACCGGAGGTTCCACAGCAAATCTTACCATGATACAAAACGGAGAAGCAGAAATCGGTATTGCAATGACCTCAACACTTGATTCAAGTATCACCGGAGAGCCACTTGATAAAGTTAGAGGAATGGTACCGTTATATCCTTCTTACATGACAATGTATTCATTAAAATCTGCCAATATTAACACTTTAACAGATTTGAATGGCAGGATTATTGGTTTGGGCTCAAAGGGAGCGGCGATGGATAGTGTACTTCGTCAGGCGTTCGATGAGATGGGAATTAAACCTTCTTCGATTTATAATGACGGATTTGGAGCTACAGCATCAGCAGTAGGAGATGGCCAGTTAGATGCGGCGGTTATGTTCTCTTATCCTCCATTTTCCTCTATTACAGAATTGGAAGCTACACAAGATTTGGGATTTATTGGGCTGACAGAAGAAGAGCAAAAGCAGTTAACAGATATGTTTCCGTTTTATAGTCCGGATGTGCTGCCAGCAGGCTCTTATAAAGGCATAACAGAGGATCTGCCTGTTGTAACTGAGTGGAACATGTTAGTCGGAAGCACTGATGTGTCTCAGGAGTACGGTTATCTTCTTACAAAAACGTTATTTGAAAGCAATCCGGAGTTAGTTGAAATACATAAAAGTTTAACTCATGCTGTTCCTGAATACTGTAAGTACTTTAACATTCCTCTACATGCAGGGACTGTTCAGTATTTAAAGGAAATCGGATCAGATATACCAGCAGAGTTAATTCCCGAGGAGTACGTTGAATAGAAAACGAAAGATTGGTGGGAAAAAAATGAAATACCAAAAAATAAATAAAACTATGATTATAGCTTTAGCACTCTTTGCGGTAGTAATTCATGTAGGCAATTATACTTTCTTTACAATGCCGAGTATCTTATTTTATGCATGGCATCTGTTTTTGGGCCTGTTCTTTATTTTTCTGACGAATCCGTTGGGAAAGGGGAAAGAGTTATCTCCCTCTATTCTAATGGCCTGCCGCGTTGCAGATTGGACCTTAATTATTCTAACGATTGTTGTAAGTGGTTACGTAATTATTAACTATGAGTCTTATGTGTTTAACATGCAAAACAATAAACTAAATGATCAGCTGTTTGTACTCGGCATTATCATTACTCTGATTGTATTAGAGGCAGGGAGGCGAGTTCTTGGAAATGTGCTTCCTCTTATCGCAATTGTTGCAATTATTTATGCCCTCTTTGGTAATAAGATATCGGGCTTATTTGGTCATAGAGGTTATTCCGTGCAGAGAGTTGTACTGGCAATTTTTAGTGACAGAGGTGTATATGGTACACCGATTGGAACTTCTGCAACAAATGTGTATCTGTTTTTGTTATTTGCTGCGTTTCTTAATGTATCTGGTGCGGATGAGATATTTCAAAATATTGCAACTGCATTGGCTGGAAAAAAACGTGGCGGACCCGCGAAAATGGCGGTTATCGCCAGTGCCTTCTTTGGTACAATTTCTGGAAGTTGTGTAGCCAACGTAGTCAGTACCGGTGCATTTACTATACCACTTATGAAGCGAAGTGGTTATCGAAAAGATGTAGCTGGGGCGGTCGAAGCGGTAGCATCTACTGGTGGTCAGATTATGCCTCCCATTATGGGTGCAGCAGCATTTGTGTTAGCAGATGTTACTGGCGTACAGTATGCAACTGTTTGTATCTCAGCATTGCTTCCGGCATTTATGTACTACTTCTGTTTAATGAAAATGGTGGACTTGGAAGCAGTAAAATATGGTATTAAAGGTTTGGCTGAAAGTGAAATACCAGATTTAGGCGAATCCTTAAAGCGTGGTATGAAATTATTTGTTCCTGTTGCAGTTCTTCTATTCATGATGCTGGTACTTAAAACAACTCCAATGAAGGCAGCTATTTTTGCAACAGCATCTATTATTATTTTTGGATTATTAGACGGAAAAAATCGCATGAAATTGCAGGATATGATAGATGGAGCAGTAAGTGCAGGAAAGTCCTTGTGTTCCGTTGTAGGTGCTTGTGCAACAGCAGGAATTGTTGTGGCAGTTTTCTCTCTTACAGGACTTGGCCTTAAATTTTCTAACTTTATCGTTCAGATGGGAGGAAATTCCTTAATTCCCAGTCTGATACTGGCTATGCTAGTATGTGCGGTACTTGGAATGGGACTTCCGACCACTGCTGCATACATCGTATGTGCAACAGCAATTGCTCCGGCTTTAGTCGGTTTAGGAGTACCTCTTTTACCAGCACACTTGTTCCTGATGTATTTTGCCTCACTTTCTGCTATTACTCCCCCCGTGGCCGTTGCATCGTATGCGGCGGCTGGTATTGCAGAAGAAAATCCGATGAAGGTTGGCTTGACTGCTGTAAAGCTTGGTATTACTGGATTTATCCTTCCATTTGCATTCGTTCTGAATACGGATTATGTAACATTAACCTTTAGTTTCCAAACATTGATGACTATTTTATCTAGTATCGTAATTTGCTATTCACTGGCCTGCCTGCTACAGGGATATGTTGAATCCAAGATTACTATATTTGAAAGAATAGGCTATCTGGTTGTAATTGTATTAGCAATCACTCCATTTCTTGTTCATTCAGCGATTGGTATTGTATTGTTTGTCGTGTTATATGGTGGACGGCAGTTAGAAGCACGGAAAAAATATCGCATATTAGCATAGGTATATAATTACGAAAGCATTTGCTTAATAGCTATTATGTCTATTAAGCAGCGATTTGCAGACAATTATCGAAACAAATACTAATGAAGAACGCAATCTTCAGAATAAATTTTATTAGGAGGATATAGAAGTGAATAAACAAAGTGTTGAAACAGAATTTGCACCAAAAGCTATTGGACCTTAGTAAATTCCTTCCGTTGCGCCTATTTGGCCATTACGGCCATCCTTGCAGGTGCGCCCATCAGCTTTGCAGGGATGATTGCCTGAACAACCGGTTCGTTATCCCTGCCAGTGTGGGAAGGTGTTTTTATAGAATACAATTGAAAAAAAACACTAAGAAATCCAGTAAAATAAACTCTTTATTGGTAGTCAGGTGACGGGATTAAGACGGGACGCAGTTGAAAATAACGCGTCCCGTTTATTATGCTCGTTTGTAGAAATAGACGAGTGCGTATGAGCAAAAGAAAACAGATCTATTCAGCAGGTGTTTGGCTGAATATTACAGGTTATGGACACATTGAAAAAGCTGTTAAAAACTGAAATGAAATCAAATAAAATATATGGTATTTGAAGCAAAAATACCAAGAGGGTTTTAAGATGTGTTATGATATTAAAAAAAATGCCCATCTTTGCAGGAAATAAAATATTTGCTATAATAAAAATGCCCATATTTTCAAACGCTCATTGCGCCGTGTATATGGAGCTGCTTAAAAATGTTACCGGAAAGAGGAAAAGAGATGAAAAAGTCTTCTAAATTATCTGTTCGGATGTTTCTGCTGTTATTGCTATGCGTAGTCATGCCTTTGGCAGGGACCTGCATTTACGTACGAGTCAGCATGGAACATTTTATCCAGGAGAAGCTGAGTGAAAAAGTAATTCAGAACATCTCAAGGGGAGAACGGAATATCTGCGATAATTTGCAGAACATAGCCGCCTTGACCAATGTCTTTGTATATGACGAAGAATTGCAAAGGCGCATTACAGATCCCAATACGTCTGAATATGACAATACAAAGTACTTTGACCAGATGATACATAAGCTTAGCATCGCCAGCGGGTTCGATTTCGTTCAGGATATGAAGATCATCTTATTTGACGATTACAGCAGGATTTACTCCAACTGGAGCATGAATTATCAGGATTACCAGTTTCTTCTGGATCAGGATTGGGTGAAAAAGAGCAGGGAGAATAATGGGCATATAGTATGGGCCATGTTTAATCCGGCTTACATTATTGGTGAACAGAAAGACCAGACCTATATTTCCCTGGCGAAATCCCTTCTCAAGGATTATTCGACGGGAAATGTCATAGGAACGCTGATCATCAGCATTGACCAGAAAAAATTCAGTGACCTTTTGATGGAATACGCCTATGCCGGGGACATGGCTTATGTCTGTGTGGGAGAAGGAACCGTGCTTATGCAAAATGACACACAGGGTCTCATTCATGAAGAGGATATAAAGAATCTATTCCGGGAGACCGAGAAGAAAAAAAGCGGGAGCCTGCGGTATCAGTCAGCAGGAGGAAACTTTCTTATAAGCTATTACACCATACCAAAGCCGTGGGTGTTTAACGATCAGCAGATGAAAGTCTTTCATTTCACCAATTATCAGGAAGTGACCAATCAGGTGGAAATGATCGGGAGCAGGATGAATCTGATCCTCCTGATCGTCATATGCGCGCTTGTCTTAATTCTGTATATTTCCATCAGGATGCTGGTAAAACCCATTGTAAAGCTCAGCGGCCAGATGGAAAATTACACGCTGGATATGGATTTAAAAGATATCGATATGAAGCGGTCCGATGAGATCGGCCAGTTAAACCGCTCTTTCCGGCAAATGTCCATTAATATCCGTCATTTGTTCGAAGAGCTTAAAAATGAGCATGAGATAAAGGAAAAATACCGGTATGAATCCCTTCGGGCACAGTTAAATCCCCATTTCCTATTCAATACCCTTTCAACCATCCGATGGATGGCAATCATAAGAGGAGCAGATAATATCGTAGATGGAATCGATGCTTTGGCCCACATATTAAAATACAGTATGAGCAGGGAAAACTGCTTGGTAACGGTGGCGGAAGAGGTAGAGAACATCAGGAATTATCTTTATATCCAAAACTGCCGCTATGGAAATCATTGCAGGCTGGAAATGGATCTTGAGGAAGATATCATGAATTTGAAAACAGCTAAATTTATCCTTCAGCCCATTGTAGAAAATGCTATCATTCACGGATATGACAAGGAAAGGGAAGAAATCCTGATCCGGATTTACGGATCTGCAGAGGAGAACAGCCTTAACATATATGTGGAGGATGACGGAGTAGGTATTTCCCCCAATGTTATCAGGCAATTTGAGGCCTCCAGAGAAGGCCGGATAAAAGAAAGCAAGCTGACAGGCATCGGAATCAAGAATGTGGATGAGTATATCCGAATTACCTTTGGCAATGAGTATGGGCTGACCATAGAAAGTCTTAAAACAAGAGGGACGGTGGTATTGTTCACACTTCCGGTAATCAGAGAGGAGAAGTCAGGGGATGAAAAGGGTAATGATTGTAGATGATGAGGTTTTGGTGCGTCTGGGAATCCAGTCATTGATTAAATGGGAAAACTATGGATACCAGATTGTCAGTGATGCATCAGATGGGGAAGAGGCACTTCAAAAGATCAGACAGTACCAGCCGGATATCGTTCTTACGGATTTAAAGATGAGTCCGGTGGATGGCTTTGAACTGATCTCTGAGTGCAGGGAAAAATATCCACACATCCAGTTTATTGTATTAAGCAGCTATAATGATTTTGATAATGTAAGAAGTGCCATGAAAATAGGGGCGTTTGATTATGTTTTTAAGTTGACGGTGAAACCGGAGGAGCTGCTTAAGATCATGGATGAAGCCACCGCCGCAGGGAAAGGGACAGATACCGTCCAGGATGCCCCCACATTGGCGGATAGGAATCTGGAAGTTATAAAAAGAGGATTATTTAAAAGAATTTTAAATTCAGAAACCTTTTTGAAAAAATATTTGGAAGAGCTGATAAAGCTGCCCCTTGCCATAAGCTTTGACCAACCTTTCTATATCCTTTCCATTACTATTGATGATTTTAAGGTGGTGAGAAAAAAGGGAGATTTCATGGATCTGGAGCTTCTGATATTTACCATGGATAATATCCTTAGTGAGCTGTTCAACCGTCATCACCGGGCAGAGGTATTCCAATATGGGGAATATGATTTTGCCGTTGCAGTAAACCGGGAAGAAGATCAGAACAATTTTTTCGCGGCAATGGATAAGGAATTCGGCATCTTTTCCAGTTGCGCCAGGCAGTATTACGGACTGGAGGTAAGCGGAGCATTGAGCATGGAATGCACGGGGACCGAAGCGTTAAAGGATGCCATCGCCCAGAACAAAGATACGCTGAAAATGCGCTTTTTTTCTGAACCGGGAAGACTGCATTCGTACGATAGGACCGTTATGGAACCTGCATTTTTACCTCCTGGTTTTCACAGCACTGTCTTAGCGCGTCTGGCGTCGGAACATGATTTTTATGGGATCAGGAAGTTTCTGGAGGAACTTTTTGAATTTCTGAAAGAAAAGAAACAGTGGGAGCCGGAGGAAATCCGCTATCTGCTGAGAAAGGCTTATGGAACTCTGGCAGCCTCATTTGCCCGCAGCAGGGCCGACATCGACATGTTCCTTGATAAAAATGGAATAAACATGGAGGCTTCTATCAATGATTATACATATCTTGAAAAAATCAGGAAATCCGTATTGGAGCTAGTAGAACAATATAAAAAGGAGTATGAGTCAAACAGCGGCAGGATATTGAGGAAAGAGGTTGCCGAAGCAAAGAGTTTTGTCCGAAATCATATGAAGGAAGAGATGCAGGTTGCAGATATCGCAGCTATGGTGAACATGAGCGGCAGTTATTTTTCTCACGTGTTTAAAAAAGAAGAAGGGATCAGTTTTGTGGAATATGTTTACCGGGTGAGAATGGAGCATGCCAGATACTTACTGGAAAGCAGCGATTTAAAGGTAAATGAGATTGCAGATGAGGTTGGGATCTTTAATCCCAATTATTTCAGTACCCAGTTTAAAAAGAGTGTAGGACAATCCCCATTGGAATACCGTCAGACACGGCTAAAGAAAGCAGAAGAAAATAGCAGGATGTGAAAGAAAATAAGCAGGATTTTAAAGCATTGGAAAAAAATGAGACCAGGTGAGCCGGAATTCGAAAAAATTGAAAGAAAGACAGCAGGCAGAGGGATATCACTTGCCTGCTGCTTTTGCTATAGTATAAACAGTTGTTACAGTTCTGCTACTCCATTTATTATTTGGCGGTTAGAGCGGAACTGCAATCAAAATAATTGGAGGAAGGTACAATGAGAAAATTGAAAAAATTAGGGGCACTTGGCATGGCATCTCTGATGGCAATTTCAGTCTTGGCTGGCTGCCAGAGCGGCCAGAAGCCGGAACAGGTAACTGCATCTGCGGAGACGGCAAAGACAGAAGAGTCAAAAACAGAAGCACCAAAGGCAGGAAATGGAGAACCTGTTATTTTGCGGATGTGGGGAGGCGTTCCGGCAGAAGCAGGTCCTCAGGCGGTTTGCGATAATTTTAACCAGCTCTACAAAGATAAAGGGATACAGGTAGAGTACGAACGGTTTGTAAATGATGATACGGGAAATTTAAAGCTGGAAACAAATCTTCTCTCAGGAGACGGGGTAGATCTTTATATGACCTACAGCACGGACGTCCTGACAAAGCGTGCAGAAGGAAACATGGCACTGGATCTTTCGGAGCTGATCGCCCGGGATAATTTTGAACTGACAAAAAATTTTGGGACCCTGGCGGAGGCGTATTACATAAACGGAAAGCCTTATTCCATTCCCACAAAGCTGGATCAGTACGGAATCGTTTTAAATGAAGACATGTTTGAAGCAGCCGGGATCCCTGTCCCTACGGAATGGACGTTTGATGAATTCCGGGAGATCGCCAAGAAGCTTACTCACGGAGAAGGTCAGGATAAGGTTTATGGCATGTTCTGGAATTCCCAGCAGGATCTGACCTATCTTTTCACCTACCTGGTAGCTCAGACAAACGGCGGAGACCCTATGTATAAAAATGACAAGGAAACCAACTTTGATAATCCGGTGGTGCTTAAATCTGTAGAGCTGATCAATAACATGATGAATGTAGATAAAACATCTCCTACCCATACGGATTCCGTGACCCAGAAGCTGTCCCAGGAAAGCATGTTCCTGACGGGAAAATCCGCCATGACGGTTGGTCCATGGATTGTAAGAAGTGTTAAGGACCAGGCCAGCTATCCTCATGACTTTAAGACAGCTTTTGCTCCTTATCCGGTGGTGGATAGCGGACAGAGAAATTACACCCAGGGAGGCTATGGAGATCATCTGTGCATCAATCCAAAGTCCCAGAACATCGACGCTGCATGGGAATTTACAAAATGGTACGCCACTGAGGGAATGCTTCCCGTGGTGGAAGGAGGCCGTGTACCAGCTTCCAATACCTATAATGCTATGGAGGTAACGGAGGCGTTTGTCATGGGAGCTGAGGATTACCTGGATGCGGAAACCACCCAGAAGATCCTCATAACACCGGCAGACAATTACGCTGTTCCTTCCATTACCAGCCATATTGCAGAGGTAAGGAAAATCGCGGTGGAAGAGCTGGAAGGAATCTTTATCGGAAAACAGACTCCGGAGGATGGCATGAAAAAGGCCAAAGCCAGAGCTGACGAGCTTTTGCAGAAATAATCAGAGTAATAATTCCCGGGGCTGCCGTTTCTTTTGCGGCAGCCCCGGATAAATAAAAAGAGACATCCTTCGGGTGTACTAAGAAGAAAGGAGGGAACCACTGAACATGAAGAAAATCAGGCTAAGCAGACAGTTAAAGGTGGATCTAACCGGCTATGCTTTCATTCTGCCCAATATTATCGGTGTATGTCTTTTTACCTTATTTCCCATGATCTTTTCCCTGATCATCAGCTTTACGAACTGGGATTATACCAAAGGGATCGGCAACTGGGATTTTATCGGTCTTAAAAATTTTATTGACATGTGGCAGGATGGATGGTTTACCAGTTCCCTGATTAATACCATCATTTTTGCGGTTGGAGTGGTACCGGTGACCGTTTTTCTGGCACTGGTGTTAGCGGTCATCATTGATAAATACTGCGTTGCCAGACTTCCCATGAGGCTGGCGCTTTTTATGCCCTACATATCCAATATCGTAGCGGTTGCCATTGTTTGGGTGATGATGTATTCCCCCTGGGGGCCATTTACCCAGATGGTGAAGTTATTTGGAGTGGAGAATCCTCCCCAGTGGCTTGGAGATACAACCTGGGCTTTGCCCGCGTTGATGCTTATGACCGTATGGTCAGGAGTGGGATATGCCAATATGATCTATACATCAGCACTTCAGGGACTTCCTCAGGATGTTTATGAGGCGGCGGATATTGACGGAGCAGGAGAGGTTCAGAAATTCTTTAAGCTCACGATTCCGTTTTTATCACCCACTACCTTTTTCCTGATCATTACTACGTTCATCACCTCGTTCCAGGTGTTTGCACCTATTCAGATCATGACAAGAGGCGGCCCCGGAACGGCCACCAATGTACTGGTTTATTATATTTACACTTCGGCCTTTACTTTCTACAAGATGGGATATGCCTCTGCCATGTCGTGGATATTGTTCTTGATCCTCTTTGGCATAACCATGTTCCAATGGGCGGGGCAGAAAAAATGGGTCAGCTATTAAGGAAACACCCTGCGGGTATAGCTGTATGCCCAAAGGACATGGGCAATAAAGAAGAAAGGAGGCACCTGAAATGAAGAAACATCAGCGGATCATTCTTAGGATCCTGTTTACTGTAGTCATAGGGGCTCTGGCTGTCTCTATGGTCACCCCGTTTTTATGGATGCTTTCGGCATCAATGAAGCTTCCCTTGGATGTCATGAAGCTGCCGATTGAATGGATACCAAAATATTTTTATCCTGATAATTACAAGAAAGTATGGAATGTGGGAGGCCTGGCAGTCAGGGATTACCATTTTGGTCTGGCATACTGGAACTCCATAAAGATCGCCGTCATCAATCTGACGGGATCAGTGCTTACCAGCACTCTGGCAGGGTATGCCTTTGCAAAAATAAAGTTCAGAGGACGGAATATCCTCTTCCTGATCTATCTGGCGACCATGATGATCCCCAGTCAGGTGACCCTGATCCCCAAGTTTGTCATGTTTAATAAAATGGGACTCACCGGAACCCATTTAACCCTGATTCTTCCGGGGCTGATTACCATTACAGGCACATTTCTCATGCGCCAGTATTTTATGCAGATTCCGGATGAACTGAGAGAGTCGGCAAGGGTAGATGGGGCCCACGAGTTTCTCATATGGCTAAAGATCATGGTGCCGATTGCCAAGCCTAATATGGCATCTCTTGCAATGGTGGTGTTCCTGTGGAACTGGAACAGCTATCTGGAGCCATTGGTATTTTTAAGTGATTGGCGATTGTATACAATTCCTATTGCTCTTACGAATTTTATTGAAGAAAGTGTGACGGAGTATAATCTGGTCATGGCAGCAGCTGCCTCTGCTCTGATACCGGCTTTTCTCGTATTTTTACTGGGGCAGAAGTTTCTTGTCAAAGGCCTGGTGGCTGGTGCAGTGAAAGGATAAGGTTGAGAATATGGAACATATAACGGAGAATAAGAGAGAGATACCTGTAATACGTGATGTGGATGTGCTGGTGCTGGGGGGAGGTCCGGCAGGAATCGGGGCAGCGGTTGCAGCGGCAAGAGAAGGCGCTGTGACCATGCTGGTGGAGCAGTCAGGAGATGTGGGAGGAATCGCCACGGCAGGACTTATGAGCCACTGGACGGGAAGCACGGAAGGGGGATTTTACGAGGAAATCCTGAGCCGTTCGGCAGAGTTTTCCGGGGAAGGACGGCAGACCATTAATCCTGAGCGTTTAAAGACGGTTTTTCTCCGCATGCTTACGGAGGCAGGGGTTAGTCTCAGGCTGTATACCTTTGCCAGTGATGCTATTATGGAGGGGAATGTGATCAAGGGAGCGATCCTGGAAAGCAAGTCCGGCAGAGAGGCTGTTCTTGCGAAGATCGTCATTGACGCTACAGGTGACGGCGACATAGCGGCAAAGGCCGGGGCTCCCTATTTTAAGGGCAGAGAAGGCGACGGACTTATGCAGCCGGCAACGATCATGTTTAAGGTGGCAGGTGTTGATGAGGAGAGAGGTGTTTTTCCCGGCGGCTTTGAAGAAAGCTTTGACCTTCCTGGCGGAGATTTGCAGGAGCTGGGGAAGAAGCATCTGCCAGAACCTGCGGGACATGTGCTCCTTTACAAGACAACCCTTCCGGGAGTGGTCACCTGCAATATGACCAACTGCACCGGAGTGGACGGTACAAGTGCCGAGGATCTGACGAAGGCAACCCTGGTATGCAGAGAACAGATGGAGAAAATAGTTGCTTTTCTTAGAAGATATGTACCGGGTTTTGAAAACTGTTATATCATCAGCTCCGCCTCCCTGGTGGGTATCCGGGAAACCAGGCATTTTAAGGGCGTAGAGACCATTTGTTCGCAGGATATCCTGGAGGCCCGGGTATTTGATAACTGGGTAGTGACAAAGGCCTGCTTTAATTTTGACGTGCACAATTTAACCGGTAATGGCCTGGACGAAACCGGCAGTCAAAAGCATTTTCCCCAGACCCAAGGGTATACCATCCCTTACGGCTGTTTCGTACCATTGGAAATTGACAATCTGTATCTGGCGGGAAGAAATATTTCAGGAACCCACATGGCCCATTCCAATTACCGGGTCATGCCGATTTGCGCCAATATGGGGCAGGCGGTGGGGATTGCAGCAGCTATGTGCGCCGCTTCTGAAACAGTGCCCAGAGACCTTGAAGTGAAAAAGATTCAGAGCCGCCTTATGGAATTGGGGGTGAATCCGTGAACACATATCATTATGACTTTGTCGTAGTTGGAGGCGGTATGTCCGGCATCTGCGCGGCCATTGCTGCCGCCAGAAGAGGTGTGAAAACAGCCTTGATCCACGACAGGCCTGTTTTAGGCGGCAATGCCAGCTCCGAAATCCGGATGCATATCTGTGGGGCAGACCATCACATGTCGGTTTCAAATGCCCGTGAAACCGGAATAATAGAAGAAATACTTCTGGAAAACAAGCGGAGAAATCCAGAGATGGTGTATCCGATTTTTGATTCCGTTCTATGGGAAAAGGTTCATTATCAGGAAAACCTGACTCTTTATTTAAATACTCATATGACGGAGGTCTTGTGCGATGGTGACAGGATCGAAGCGGTATGTGCCCTGCAGATGACAACGGAGAAAACGTTCCGCATTTTCGGTACTCTGTTTTTAGATGCCACGGGTGACGGCGTTCTGGGAGCTAAGGCGGGTGCGGAGTACCGGATCGGAAGGGAGAGCAGTTCCCAATATGGAGAGTCCCTGGCTCCGGAGAAAGAAGACCCTTATACCATGGGAAATTCCCTTATGTTCAAGGCCCGGGACATGGGACATGAGGTACCCTTTATAAAACCTTTCTGGGCCAATACCTATACCGAGGAGCAGCTTAGGCTGCGGGATCACAGTGATGTCACTTCCGGGTACTGGTGGATCGAGCTGGGAGGCGGAGAACGGGATGTGATTTCCCATGGGGAAGAGCTTCGTGACGATCTGTTAAAGGCTGTATTTGGTGTATGGGATCATATTAAAAACGGCGGAGAACACGGTGCGGAGTGTATGGAACTGGAATGGGTGGGCTTTCTTCCTGGAAAAAGGGAAAGCCGCCGGCTCATAGGAGATTATGTGCTGACGGAAAAGGATTGTCTTCAGAGCACCCGGTTTGAGGATGCCGTAGCCTATGGGGGATGGCCTATGGATATCCATACGGTAGAAGGCTTTTTAAATGAGAACGATGATCCAACGGTCTGGAACCAGGTAAACGGCATATACTCCATACCCTACCGGTGCCTGTATTCAAAGAACATCAGTAACCTGTTTTTAGGAGGCAGGGCAATCAGCTGTTCCCATGTGGCATTTTCCTCCACAAGGGTTATGGGAACTTGTGCGGTCGTTGGTCAGGCGGTAGGCACGGCCGCTTCCATGGCAGTAAAAAGGAATCTGGGGCCCAGGGAAATCCTTGATTGTGTGGGGGAACTGCAGCAGGAGCTTTTAAAGGATGGCTGTTATATCCCCTTTGCTGCCAACCAGGATCCTGATGATTTCGCCAGGCAGGCGGTGGTGACAGCATCTCACCACATTCCAGGATGCGAGCCGGAAAAGGCAGTAAACGGAGTGGCAAGAACGGTAAATGAAGAGTCAAATTGCTGGCGTGCCACTATAGAAGACCGACCTTCCCTTCTCCTATCCCTGCCAGGGAAGACGCCTGTCCGGGAAATACGTCTGGTGCTTGATTCTAATTTAAGCAGGGAGATTACTCCTTCTATAAACCAGGGTGTACTATCCAGACAGAAGTCCGGGCCGCCGTCGGAGCTTTTAAAGGAATATGAAGTGGATATCCTTCTGGAAGGGGAAGTTGTGGAGCATATTGCGGCCCAGTCCCATGGACAGAGACTTCAGCAGCTCTTAATAGACGGTACGATAGGAGACGCCATCCGGATCAGCCCAATTTCTACATATGGAAGCAGGGAAGCAGGGGTCTTTGAAGTGAGGATTTATTCCCGTCTCCATGGAACATCGCCTGTCCCCTCATAAGCTCCTGAATACTTCGGACGTTAACCTCAATAAAAAATCTGTTTTAGAAAAGCGGTTGACTGTTTGTCAGCTTTGTGGTAAAATCTCAAAAAATACATATGTTCACCTGTTTCTGCCACCGGGCAGAAACTCAAAAGGCGTTCAAAACCTTGCCGTAGGTACGGCATACCATCAGGTATGTTATAAGGCGGGGTTTTGAACGCCTTTAATTTTTTAGGTGAAAAAGCAGGAGGAAATATATGAAGATCAAACCGTTTCAAGTGGAAGAATGGATGAATGCTTATGAGGTTGGTGCAAAGTATAATATTGCAGAAACCTGTGTGGATTCAATATCCTTAAATGAGTTATTTACTTTAACAGGAGAGGATAAGGCTTTGTTTCTGGAAGAATTCTGCGCACGCAGATTGACCTATGGGGATATTGAAGGCGCTTTGCCGTTCCGCCAGGGTGTTTCAAAGTTATACAAAACAATTCAGCCGGAACATGTAATTACCACTCACGGAGCGTCAGGTGCCAATCATCATATTTTTTATTCCCTCATTAACCCGGGTGATCATATGATCAGCATTATGCCTACCTACCAGCAGCTTTACTCCATACCCGAGTCTTTGGGGGCGGATGTTTCCATGCTTCATTTAAATAACAAAAATAATTTTCTGCCAGATATGAAAGAGTTAAGGCGTCTGGTAACTTCAGAGACAAAAATGATTTGTATTAATAATCCTAACAACCCCACAGGCTCATTGATGACGTCAGGAATATTAATGGAAATCGTTGAAATTGCAAGAAGTGCAGATGCTTATATCCTGTGCGATGAGGTATACCGTCACCTTACCCAGGGAGAGCAGTGGTGTGAATCCATTGCCGATATTTATGAGAAGGGAATATCGGTCAGCAGTATGTCAAAGGTTTTTTCCCTTGCAGGCCTTCGTCAGGGCTGGATTGCTTCACGGGACGAGTACGTAATCAAATCATGTCTTTCCCATCGGGATTATAATCTCATTAGCTGCGGTATGTTTGATGAAGCAGTCGGCGCTCTTGCTCTTGCCCACAGTCACAAAATATTGGAAAGGAACCAAGGGATTGTGAGGGAGAATTTAAACATTCTGGATGAGTGGGTACAAAAAGAACCAGAGCTTTATTACATCAGGCCCCAGGCAGGAACAACAGCATTGGTTTTCTATCATTTTAATATTCCGTCTTATGACTTCTGCGAAAGGCTGTACCATGCAACCGGTGCGTTCGTAACGCCGGGGGATTGCTTTGAGCAGCCCTGTAGCATGAGAATCGGTTATGCCTGCAGCAAACAGGTTTTGATTGAGGGTTTGGAAGCTATCAGCCGGTTTATTGCAACACTGGTATAAAGGTGGAAAGGAAATCCTGTTTGCCGGAGGATGTCTGAATACTCCCCTGACAAACAGGATTCTTCTTTTCTCTAAATAGTATTATAGCCCCATGTCCAGGGTTTTCGCAGACAAGGTACTTCCCTTACGCAGCTCCTGACGTGCAGTCTGTATCAGGGAATCCATCTTTTCAAGCTCTTCTAACAAGAGCTTTTCTTCCTCGCTGGTATCCAGGACTTTGCTGATACCACCGTTTTTAATGATGATCCGCTTGTCTGCCATAAGTGCCAGGAGAGGATCGTGAGTTGCCATTAACACGATCTTATCGGAAGAGATCAGCAGCTCAAGAGCCTTTTTACGGTCAATTCCGGCATTTTCGATTTCATCGATAAGAACAATGGGAGAAGAGCTTAAAATAGCAGTATCTGCGATCATCAGTGCTCTGGACTGGCCTCCGCTTAAGCTGGTGACAGGAGTGGTTAAATCAAATTTTTCTCCTGCCAGATGATTGGCGGCCAGGATGATCTGTTCAATCACAGTCCGGGGGTTCTCCACCAGACGGCTTACGGCATGCATTCTTAAAAATTCTTCTACCGTAAGGTCCATAACAAAATTCATGTTTTGGGATAACTGTGCCACCAGCCGGTTGTTGGAGGAGAAACGCCATTTATTATCCGGCTTATTTCCATTAATCAAAATGCTGCGGCCTGTAGGCGTATCCCTTTGGGCAGCCCATTCGATATCTGCCAAAAGGCGGCTTTTGCCGGATCCCGTAGGCCCTACGATGGATATGATCTGAGAGGTTTCCACCGTTAGTTCTGTAAATCCTTCCGGATTACCGGATTTGTCATTTCCCGCAAGGATTGTCATGGAAAGAACCCGGTTGCTTTTTTCAAGACCCAGAAACGCACTCATCTGTTCTAAGTAAACAGGAAGATTAGAAAGGAGTTTTTCCTTGTCAATGGCCTGGTCCTCTAATTCCTCTTCTGTAAAATGCTCTAAATATTCCCGGAAGGTCTTATCCCCATGCCCTGCAATATCCAGCCTGTTTTGCTCAAAGTATGCGCTTACAAAGGGATATTCTTTAAGAAGCTGATCTAAGCTTAATTCTTTCATGTCTTATCTGCCCCCAAATTGATTTTTTTAATGTTTCCCATCTGAAATGCTTCTCCGATCCTTGTTTCTCCAAGACAATAGGAGCAGAGAGCAGATGGCATAGGGAAGCGAAGCTGCATGCCCTGGACGGATTCAATGTTCTGATTTTCATCATAGAGAAGGCTTCCAAGCTCGTAGGCTCCCTGCCCGGTTAAGCCGTTTACATGCATGGTGACGGCACGGGGATTTACGGAGCTCACACAGGAGGCGAAAACCTCACGTTCTGCCTGGGACACGATATCCCCTTTTGTAATCACCACAAAATCAGCGGATTTTAACATGGGGCCGATCTTTTTCGGAGTATTGATGCCGGAAAGATTGTCAATGACACATACTCCCTTGATTTCCTTTAAATAGGGGGAACAGCGGTTGCAAAGACCTGCGGATTCTGTAATGAGTAAATCCAGCTTTTCCTCATTGCCCCAATTTACAACCTCCTCAATATTGGAAGCAAAGAAATGATCAGGGCATAAGGCACCGGAAAGTCCCTTTTTTACCGGTATACCGGCTTTTTCATAGGCAGCATCATCATCCGTATAAAGACAGTCAAATTTGACAACACCTACCTTTATATTTCTGCTCTGGTAAGAGGCGATGGTTTTTAATATCACAGATGTCTTCCCGGAGGATGGGGGGCCTGAAACAATAATCAGATTCATAAAACCTCCTTTTCCGCTGCCTGATAAAACAGCTGTTCTGTAGTCTTGATAAGCTCTCCGATATCATGGCTGTGAATATAATCCCAGCCAAGCCACATGAATTTCTGATCTGGTTTTAAGTGGTTGTCTACCAGCGGATTGGTAGAAGGAAATTTCCCGTTAGAGGAAAGGATTTCACCTATTTCTTTGGAATACAGGAAGTCCACAAATGGTTTGACCTTCTCCCTGTTTTTTATACTTGCCAAAAGGAAAATCGGGCTGATGATTGCGCCATCCTTTGGCCATACAGGCCGGAGGGGACTTTTCTCATCTGCCATACTGGCAAAAAAGTAAGGGGAAATCGTAACGGCAGGAACCTTGTTTCCATCCTTTGATATATGGGATTTTACCATCTGGGCCGGATGCATGCTGCGCAAAAGAGCCTTTCCCATTTTTTTAATACCCTCATCCCCGTAATACCGGTGGATGTGCAGCAAAAATGCGTTGAACATGTCCAAATCCTTCATTGGCATGCTGACGCTGTTTTCAAATTCAGGCTTCATTAAATCCGCCCAGCTTTCAGGAAACGGACGGTCTCCTAAAACAGCAGTATTCACCATAATAACCGCAGGAACAATGCCGATGATAGCATATTGGTTTTTTGGATCCTTTAAAGAAATGGCGTCATTGTCAAAATCAGGATTTATTTGTTTCATATCAGAAATATCTTCAAAGGTATCGGAATCCCGGTAACGTCCCATAAGGTTTTTATCAAAAAACAAGTCAAAGCCAGCCGAAAGATAGAGATCGGATAAGGCATCAGCGTTGCCGTCTGCGGCGATGATCCGTTCCTTTACATCATCAAGTCCAAGGTTAGCAGATTTTAAATTGTAGTCCACCTTATAGTCCATGGAATCCTTCTGGGAAGCCATCCAGGCTTCGAACTTTTCCAAAAGAGGAAGGCGAATGGGGCAGGGGAGTACCCCTTCAATGCGGATATCACCGCCTTCTTCTTTTCTCGTAGGGGTAAGTCCGGAAGTGAGGTCCGGAAGATTTTGTTTAATGGTTTCTTCCAGTTTTTCTATGAAAAGCTCCTGATTTAGCTTTCTCATGGATAAGGCCATTTCCAGAGTGACCGTCTTACCAAGGGTGCTGCGCATGATTGGATTATTTAATTGCTCAAAACCATTTGCAACAAACAGTCCGATTGTTTCGGGGAATTTTTCGGTTATATCGTAAATGGTGTCAGTAATATTTATATAATGTGCCATTTTTCTTCCTTTCTGTATGCGATAAAATTATGGGTTCTTCGATATGTTTATCATAACATATGATTTCCCATTTTGTTGTTGTAATTACAACACATAAGGAACCGTTATTGATACTATTTATTAAAAACTATATTATAACACCTGTATCCCATGAATGGTTAAAAGAATTTATCTATATTTCCGTTGGTTTTGAATTTGGAGATTATAATGGATTTGACATTTGAAAAGTACTGAAAACAACGTTTGTTTTCAATATATCGGTGAAAATTAAAAAATTATGGAATGAAAAGGAGCTGATGGAATTATGATGAATTGAATGGTTTAAAGAATCGTACAAGGAGAAAGCATATGATCGTTTCATGGATGACAACAAACCTGTGTAATCTTAAGTGCAAGCATTGTTACCAGGATGCCGGCAGTAAAAAGGCAGATGAATTAACAACGGAAGAAGCCAAAAGCCTGATCGATGAAATCGCCAGAGCTGGTTTTCGCATTATGATATTCAGCGGAGGGGAACCGTTAATGCGCCCGGATATCTATACCCTGGTATCCTATGCAGCCGGTGCGGGCCTTCGGCCTGTTTTTGGCACCAACGGTATGCTGATTACGGAGGAAGCGGCTAAAAATTTAAAGAAATGCAAAGCTGCAGTCATGGGAATCAGCCTTGACAGCCTGGATGAACAAAAACATAACAGTTTCAGGGGAGATGAAAATGCATACCGGCTGACTTTAGAGGGAATCGAAAATTGTAAAAAAGCCGGCCTGCCCTTTCAGATACATACTACGGTCATGGACTGGAATCAGGAAGAAGTGGAGGCTATTATTGACTTCAGCGTGAGATCAGGAGCTGTAGCCAATTACCTGTTTTTTCTGATACCGGTTGGCAGAGGGAGATATTTAGAAGAAACCTCGCTGAAAGTCATGGAGTATGAAAGGCTTCTGCAGACTATCATGAAGAAGCAGAAGGAAGTTCCCATTGATATTAAACCCACCTGTGCCCCTCAATTTACAAGAGTGGCAAAGGAGATTAAAGTTGATACCCGTTTTACCAGAGGCTGCCTGGCCGGACTTTCCTACTGCGTGGTAAGCCCTGTTGGAAAGGTCCGCCCCTGTGCCTATATGGTTGAGGAAGCAGGAGATATCCGCAAAGAACCGTTTGATGAAATATGGAAAAACAGCAGCCTGTTTAAAACCCTGCGCACCCGGAATTACAAGGGGACATGCCGTGACTGCATTTACGAAGAAGAGTGCGGAGGCTGCCGTGCGCGGGCAGGATATTATCATGACGGCGATTATATGGCAGAAGACAGCTATTGCGCTTACGGAAAACAATTATGCAAAGAAGGTGCCTTAATAAATTGAAGAAAAAATCCATGGTGTATGCAGTGATGCTTTTTATGATAGTAAATATGCTTGCCGGGTGCGGCAAAAAGACTGGGGAACCCGCTGCCGACATGCCGGAGGGATACTGCTTTACCGATGCCCTTGGGCAGGAGGTGACGGTCCGGAACCCGGAGCGTGTGGTGGCGTTAATGGGGAGCTTTGCAGAAGTCTGGCAGTCAGCCGGAGGCAGTCTGGCCGGTGTTACGGATGATGCATTTGATGAAAGAGGACTGGAGCTTTCGGAGGAAACTGTATCCGTGGGGAAATATAACAATCCCAATGTAGAAAAAATCATAGCCTTAGACCCGGATCTGGTTCTATTGTCATCAGAAACCAAGGAGCATGCAGCGCTTAATGATGTTTTAAAACAAGCGGGCATTTCGGCTGCCTATTTTAAAGTCACATATTTTGATGACTATCTGTCCATGCTTAAGACCTGTACGGAAATAACCGGAAGAGAAGAGCTGTATAAAAAAAATGGGCTGGCTGTAAAAACAGAGATTGAGGAAATCCTCGGCAGAGCAAGAGCAGGAGAGCCTCCCTCTGTTTTACTTCTCATTACTTATTCCGGTGGAGCGGTGGCGCAAAATTCCAAGACCATGACAGGAAACATGTTAAATGATCTGGGTTGTAAAAACATAGCCGACGAGAATCAAAGCCTGTTAAAGGAGTTTAACATGGAGAGCATCGTAAAAGAAGATCCGGATTATATTTTTGTGATCCCCATGGGAAATGACGATGCCCTTGCCATGAAGAATTTAAAGGAAAGCATTGAAAAGAATCCGGCATGGAATGGCCTTACAGCCGTTAAAAATAACCGTTACATTCTTTTGCCAAAGGAAAAGTTCCTTTATAAACCCAATGAAAAATGGGCAGAAAGCTATCAATACCTTTCGGAGATTCTATATGGGAAGAAATAATAAGGCGAGGCTTCTTATCCTTTTATCATCTGCGATGCTTGCGGTTTCAGTTTTGCTGGGATTATGCCTGGGAGCCAGTAACATCCGGCCAACTGTTCTCGTAGCTACCCTGTCTGCAGGAGAGCCTGATGATTTTTTATACCGGATTCTTCTTACGGTCCGCCTGCCAAGGGTCACAGCAGCCCTGCTTGCAGGAAGCGCGCTTGCAGTATCCGGTGCGATCATTCAGTCCGTGTTAAACAATCCTCTGGCAAGTCCTAATATCATAGGCGTGAATGCAGGAGCCGGACTTTTTGTTTTACTGGCATCTGCATTTCTTCCGGCAGACCCGCTCCTCCTGCCTTTGTCGGCGTTTACCGGCGCCCTCCTTGCCTGTATGCTGGTTCTTGCCATTACCATGACTGGAAGATTATCAAGGGTTCTGTTGGTTTTGACAGGCTTTGCGGTAAACAGTATCTTCAGCGCAGGAATGAATACGATTATGATTTTATATCCTGATGCCTACGTAGGCGCTGGAAATTTTTTAGCGGGAGGACTTTCCGCTGTTACTTCAAATGTGCTTGTCTATCCCTCGGTTTTTATAGCTGCAGGCTTTATTCTGGCACTGCTTTGCTCCAAGGGGTTAAACATTTTAAATCTTGGGGCAGACAGCGCAAAAACCCTTGGAATGAATGTAAATGCCTGCCGATGTGCCTATTTGGCTATTGCAGCCATACTTGCAGGCGCGGCGGTCAGCTTTGCCGGGATGATCGGTTTTGCAGGTCTTCTGATTCCCCATGGAGTGAAATTAATGATCGGTCAGGACAACCGGTATGTCATCCCCGCAAGCGCTCTGACAGGTGGTATCTTCGTAATTTTGTGTGATCTGCTTGCCAGAACCTTATTCCTGCCCTATGAGCTGCCGGTGGGTATTTTGATGTCCTTGATGGGAGGACCGTTTTTTCTTTATCTGATTCTAAAAAACAGGCGGAAGGAATGATGGAAATTATGATAAGGCTTGAGGATGTGACTTATTCTTATAACAGGCAGCCGCTGATCCAAGGGATGGATTTAACGTTTGAAAAAGGAAAGATAACCACCATCGTCGGGCCCAATGGATGTGGAAAAAGCACGGTGATAAAGCTATCTTCCCGTCTGTTGCATCCGGATCAGGGAAAGGTATTTTTAGAGAATAAAGAGATTGGCGTTATGAAACGAAAGGAGTTTGCCAGGAGTGTATCTGTGCTGCTTCAAAGCAGCCACATACCGGATATGGCAGTGGAAGATGCGGTAATGTCAGGAAGATATCCACATCAGTCTCCAATCAGTTTCTCTTCTGCCGAGGATAAACGGCTGACGGAATATGCCATGGAAATGACATACTGCCAGTCTCTGCGAAGTAAAAATATGCGTCAGCTTTCCGGAGGAGAGCGCCAGAGAGTCTTTCTTGCCATGGTACTGGCTCAGGATACGCCGGTTATTATTCTGGATGAACCCACAACGTATCTTGATATTAATGTCTCCTATGAAATTATGGAGCTTATAAACAGTTTAAACAGGAAGCTTGGAAAAACCATTGTGCTGGTTTTGCATGATCTTAATCTGGCTCTTAATTACTCAGACCGGCTGGCTGTGATGGAAAATGGAAAGGTGGTCGCTTATGAGGAAGCTTCGGACCACAGGGTTCATCGCTGCATCAGTGATATCTTTATGGTGGATATCCGGCGGCTGACAGAAAAGGGAAAGTCTTATTATTATTCCTTTAAAATATAAAATTTAAGCTGATGATTCTGTTATAGCGAGAGTAAATAAAAAGCGGTTTTGCTATGATAATTATGAAGTAACCTCCAATAAGTTAAATTTTTTTGTCTGACTTATTGAGGTTAGTTCATTAAAGTCATAGAGAACCGCTTTTATTATTGAACAATTTTTTTATTCCTATATTGATTGGGAGTAAAGTCCATTTTCTTACGAATGAGGAATTACAATGGCTAAATGGATCTGATGAAATATAGAACGCAGAAAAACATGCACTTTGAATGCAAGGTTTTGACCGTCTTCCGTTAAAAGTGCATGTGTTATTGACTGTTTTTCCGATAAATGCTTGCTGAAATTCCATAATACTGCTTAAAGGCATAGGAGAAATGCTGAACAGATGAATAATTGAGCCGGTCGGCAATCTCTGAAATGTTTAAGCCGGCGTCGTTTAGATAAATTTTAGCCATGGACATCTTTGCCTCTGTCTGGTCCATTTCAGTGCAATGAGGGCCGGATGACATCCGTGAGCCTCTGCGATTTTCTTCATTTCAGGCTGCTGTAAGTCTGCAATATCTTCCTGGCACATATCCCGTTCCGGGCGCTGGGGAGAACCAAGGGGCATGAAGCCTACAGGCTGGATCTTATGTGCTACAAGATAATCAAACAGTTCCTGCTGCTGGAAGCAGGGATGGAGTTCCATTTCACAGGCAACGGGCATGACTTTCATCAGCGGTAAAACTGCTTCCAATTTTGGTATGGTCATATTGGAAATTCCAATGTTACGGATAAGTCCTTTTTCTACAAGCGCCTCACACTGTCTGTATGTACGGATGAATTCCTCTGTGCTGAAGGGTCTGGAATCAGGATTACGGGAATCTGCATCACAATGAGGGGCATGATAGTTTGGAAATGGCCAATGGATAAAAAACAGGTCCATATAGCCGCAAAACCCCTATTTGGGAGCAATACAAAGAGATCGTGGCAAACTATGATGATCGGGGCGCTGGCTGCTTTGAAGAAATCGATAAGTGGAAATTCTACGAAAAGACAAAGGAGAAGTCATCGGTTGTCATTATGACAAGTGAAAAGGCGCTATATGCAAACATCATTTTAAAAAAGGGAGTGGTGGTATAAAATAAATGACAGGCACTTGTTAGCCGGTACCGGATAACCAGCTTTCTGAAAGCGAAAAATACGAAAGGTAATATCTTTACCAGCTTTTTTTGCTGTGTTATACTTGAGACAACAGGAGTAAGAGCAGCGTAAGCTGATGTTTGATTCTTTTGTCATCACAGGAAGGTAAAGCATGAAAAAAAGTATTGCGGTTATTGCACTAGACCCTTTTGCGGGAAAAGCATATGCGCAGCAGGTCCGGTCGGTGTTTGGGGAACGGGCTGTTGTACGAAATTATAGCATGATGGATGGAACGGCAACGAATATGGAACCGTGCGATTTGTATATGGGCTCAACAGATGCTTTTGATGCCATGGGGAATGCGAATCCATATATTCCGTCAGATGCACAGCGGATGGAAATTCAGGTTACTTATTTTAAAGAAGCTGTACGCCGTTTGGAAGAGATTCCGAAGGGAACAAAAGTCATTTTTGTTAATATCACTGAGGTTATGGCCAGGGAAGCGGTAACACAGTTGGAACAGCTGGGGATAACCCATTTAAAGTTTATACTCTATGCGCCGGGAAGCAAGCTGACTGACATGGCAGAGATAGCTGTTACTCCGGATGAAGAGCGTTATGTGCCAAGCGGAATTCCCACAATTATAAATCTGGGACAGAGAACCTGCTCTGCCGATACCATGATTGAAGCCGCCTTCAGGCTGGGTTTTGACGATTTACTGGAAGAAGCCACGTTTAAACAGTATCAGGAATCAGTATGCACCAACACCTATTATTTTGACCAGATGTTCAATCGCTCCAGAAGATTGGAGAGTCAGTTTGATATTCTCATGGAAGTACTTGATCAGGGTGTGATTGCGGTAAATGAACATGGAGAAATATATGCAATCAACAAAAATGCTGCCGATATCACCCGTGTTCCTGAAAATCTTAGTCTTACAAACATGGGGGAAGAAGTATTCCCTTATATCCCATTCCGGAAATGTTTAGAGGAGAAAAAGGAGACGAATCCACAGGTTGTGAGAGTTGCAGGAAATCTGGTAAGCCTTTATGTGCGGCCGGTGTTAAGGCGGGAAGTCTGTATTGGTGCGTTTGCCATCTTGCAGAAGTTTAATGAGATGGAGCGCCGGCAAAACGAACTTCGGGTTCAATTGATGAAAAAGGGCCAGGGACATAGAGCTAAATATTGTTTTGATGATGTAATTGGAGAGTCCGACCTTATCTTAAAGACTAAATTCATCTTAAATAAAATGGCAGGCACAGAATCTCCGGTATTGTTAATTGGGGAAACAGGAACCGGTAAAGAACTGTTTGCACATTCCGTCCATAATGCGTCAAAGCGCAGGGATCAGCCTTTTGTGGCAATTAACTGTGCGGCTATGCCGGAAAATTTATTGGAGAGTGAGCTGTTTGGTTATGAAGAAGGAGCTTTTACCGGTGCGAAAAAGGGAGGCCGCCCAGGTTTATTTGAGTTCGCACATCAAGGGACACTGTTTTTAGATGAAGTGGAAGGCATGAGCCCTGCGCTGCAGGTAAAGCTGCTGCGTGTTTTGCAGGAACGAGAAATCATGCGGGTTGGCGGAAATCAAATTATTCATGTTGATGTGCGGATTGTTGCTGCGACAAATGAAGAGCTTGAGCAAAAGGTAGCGGAAGGTACGTTCCGGCAGGATCTTTATTACAGGCTAAACGCATTGCCGGTGTTAATCCCTCCGCTGCGAAAGAGAGCGGAAGATGTATTCTTAATTTTGGATAGTTTTCGAAAAGAACTTGGAGGAAAATTCCGTTTAAGTGATGATATCAAGGAGTTATTTCGCCAATACCAGTGGCCGGGAAACATACGGGAACTGCGTAATGTCGTAGATTATTTGTGCTTTACCGGCCATACCGTCATAACAATTGATGATTTACCTCCGGTTTTTCGTATAGGTAAATATTGCGAAGAAGCGAGTGAGATAAAAGATGCTGAACTGAAACTGTACGCAGCAGATCAGCAGCTTCAATACCAGAAAGCATCGCATATGCCTACCGAACAGGAACGGGTGATTCTGGATATTCTTTACAATGCAGAACGTACAGGACAGTCCATTGGACGGGATAAAATACTGTTGGAGGCGCAGAAGCGTAAGGTAAAGTTAACTCAGCCTCAGGTACGTAAAATATTAGGCAGATTAGAGGAAAACGGCTACGTAATTGTTGCAAGGGGCAGAGGCGGAAGTAGTATTACTAAAAAAGGAGTCGATTGGATAACCGATTAATTGGCTAAGATAATCTGGCATATGACCACATTTTTGTCTATTAACAACTAATTGATAACCAGTTAACAACCGAATTGTAACCATTTTATAGCCAGTTAAAGACCAGGAAGAAAGGGGCTTTATTTCCCGGCAAAGTTCTGCATGATGATGAAAAAAGGATAAACGTAGAAAAGGCAGTATTTACAGGCTTTTTCTACGTTTTTATTAATATATTTTCTATTTCATAAAAAGTTGGCACGTGTGTTGCTCTATATATAAATATAAAACTGAAAGGAGCTTCATATGAAGTATAATTTTGACATCGTAGTTGACCGAAGTGAAAATCGCGCTGGAAAATACGATGAGAGGAAAAAAAAGTTTGGTACTGCGGATGTGATTCCGCTTTGGGTCGCAGATATGGATTTCCAGACGGCACAGCCAATCATTAATGCATGCGTGGAAAAAGCAATGGAAGGGATCTGGGGATATACATATCGGCCTGACTCCTATTTTGATGCAATACTTGGCTGGCAGTTCCGCAGGCATGGCTGGAGGATCGACAAGGAAAAAGTAAGCTGGAGCCTGGGAGTTGTACCTGCACTGTCTGCAATTGTCAAGGTGTTTGCCAGGAAAGGGGATTCTATTATGATTCAGACTCCTGTGTATTCTGAGTTCTACGATATTACAGAGGCATGGGAAAGAAACGTAGTTGAAAACCAACTGGTTGAACAGGATGGAAAGTGGACAATTGATTTTGCAGATTTTGAGGAGAAAGCAAAAGACCCGAATGTGAAAATCTTTCTTTTGTGCAGCCCCCATAATCCTCTTGGGATCGTCTGGACGAAAGAGCAGCTGCAGAAGATGTTTGAGATTTGTCATGCCAATGACGTGTTGATGGTTTCTGACGAAATACATTCTGATCTGGTGTTCCATGGCAAGAAACATATTCCAACCGCTATGATATCAGAAACGGCAAGAGATCATGTTATAAGTTGTATATCTGGTACAAAAACATTTAATCTTGCAGGATTACAGGCGTCAACAAATGTTTTCCCGAACCTGGAGATGAAGGCGGCTTTTGATAAGTTCTGGATGAATTTAGACATTCACAGGAATAATGCATTCAGCTCCGTAGCCATGGAAGCGGCGTTTAACGAGGGGGAAGAGTGGTTAGAACAACTGCTTCCATATCTATCTGAAAACTTTGAGTTTATCAGAGATTATTGTGAGAAGTACATTCCTAAAATCAAACCCACTGTACCGGATGCTACATATCTTGTATGGCTGGATTGCCGGGAATTGGGAATGAATAATGAAAGATTAAGAAAATTTATGATTGAAGAAGCAAAATTGGGATTAAATGAAGGCTATACCTTTGGCCGGAGCCTTTCCGGCTATATGAGGTTAAATGCAGCATGTCCGAGAAGCGTGCTGGAAATAGCCATGAAACAGCTGGAGGATGCGGTAAATCGTCTTTAAGATAAAGGAATTATGAAAGTCACTTGAAATCAAAATTATGGGGTAAAAAGGAGAAGTGTACTTATGAATAAAAAAGATATCTGGAAAAGCTATCGGTTCCCTATCCTGTTGGTGCTGGGAATCCTGATCGGATCTGGTTTTGGATTGGTTGCAGGTGAAAAGGCTGCAATTGTAAAACCTCTTGGTGATATTTTCCTTAACTTGATGTTTACAATCGTTGTTCCGATGGTTATGGTTTCTATTTCCAGTGCTGTGGGAAGCATGGTAAATATGAAGCGCCTTGGTAGTATTTTAGTGAATCTTATCGTTGTTTTTATCGGCACTGGCGCTGTCGCAGCTGTGCTGGTTCTGTTTGCAGTGAATATTTTCCCGCCTGCAGCAAGCACATCAATTGCTATGGGTGCATCGGAAGTCGGAGAAGCTACCGCTGTTGGTGACATGATTGTCGGAGCTCTTACTGTTTCTGATTTCCCGGACCTTTTAAGCCGCCAGAACATGCTTCCATTGATTATTTTTTCTGTCATGTTCGGGTTCTGTGTAAGTGCATGCGGCGGTGACGAGAGTCCTGTGGGAAAAATGCTTACGAACTTAAATAATGTCATCATGAAGATGGTCAATTTAATCATGAAATTTGCTCCGATCGGTCTGGGTGCATATTTTGCCAACTTAGTAGGCGAGTTTGGGCCAAGTTTAATTGGTGATTACGGCCGTTCCATGATCCTGTATTATCCACTCTGCTTAATTTATGTGGTAATATTCTTCCCATTGTATTCCTATATGGCAGGTGGAAAAGAAGGGGTTCGCCGTATGATGAAATTTGTACCTACCCCCGCATTGACTGCTTTCGCAACTCAAAGCTCGATGGCTGCTTTGCCTGTAAATCTGGACGCTTGTGATAAAATGGGAGTTCCAAAGGATATTAGAGAGATTGTTCTTCCAATGGGAGCGACCATGCATATGGATGGTTCGGTATTATCTTCCATTGTTAAGATTGCATTTTTGTTTGGAGTGTTTCATCAACCGTTCACAGGAGTTGGTACTTATGCAATGTCAATTGTCGTAGCGATTTTGTCTGCATTTGTATTATCCGGAGCGCCGGGGGGAGGTCTGGTAGGCGAAATGCTGATTGTCGGTTTGTTTGGATTTCCACCAGAAGCATTTCCATTAATTGCGACTTTGGGTTTCCTGTTTGACCCTGCCGCTACCTGCTTAAATTCATCTGGTGATGCCATTGCATCCATGATGGTAGCCAGAATGGTTGAAGGGAAAGAATGGATTAATGATCGCTTAACAGGTAATAACAAAGAATTCGTTGAAAAATCAGATATTATTGCATAAAAGAAAGGAAAGATACCTATGAAAATAACAATTATTGGAAGCCACTTATGTCCAGACACACTATACGCACTGAATAAGCTGATCGATAGGAAAGCCAGCGTAGATTTTAAAAATTTATCAGCGGATTTAAAGGATTTAAAAGCATATCTTGCTGCACGTGAATCGGAACCGGCATATGAAGAGGTTAAAGAGAACGGCGGTATTGGAATTCCATTTTTTATTCTTGAAGACGGAACTAAAACCTTAGACTTAGATGAGGTATTGGAAAAACTGTAATATCCATAAAAGGTGAGTGGATTCAAAATTTAATAAAGCGGGGTATATAGGAAGCTGCCAGAAATCTTCATATAAACCCCGCTTTTAGCCTCATCAAATAGCGAAGTGGGTTGTGAATATCCGATTGATGATATAATAAGTCGGAAGTCTGGGGCAATGGGGAGGATTGATATGGATACAAAAGATTTACGTTATACAACATATGTGCAGATATTAAAAGAAGAGTTAGTACCGGCAATGGGATGTACGGAACCGATTGCCTTAGGATATGGTGCGGCAAAAGCAAGAGATGTGCTTGGCGGCTTGCCTGATAAAGTAGAAGTACATGTAAGCTATAATATTATTAAAAATGTAAAAAGCGTTGTGGTGCCTAATACGGATGGCTTAAAGGGAATTGAGGCAGCAGTAGCAGCAGGAATCGTTGCGGGTGACGCTTCCAAGCATCTGGAGGTTATTTCCGTAGTTAGTAATGATAAAAAGTCAGAGATAAGGGACTTTGTGAATCATGTGCCAATTACGGTAAAAGCGATAGACGGAGAATTAACGTTTGACATCGTGCTCGTTTTATTTAAAGGGAATGAGTATGTAAAACTGAGAATCGCCCAATATCATACAAATATCATATTGATTGAGAAAAATGGTGAAACATTATTTCATTTGGAAGCCGGCTGTGATCCAGGGAGCGTAAATAGTGTTG
>DEYX01000303.1 GCA_002365025.1 Hungatella sp. UBA3147
CCAGAGGACTCTCTTTTTCTATCCTGCTCATTGCTTGGCCATGTTTGCAAACTTCGTATATTCAGGCCTCCAGACCAGATTAATCGTTCCAATCGGGCCGTTTCTCTGTTTTGCTATAATTACTTCCGCAATATTAGGCATATCCGTATCTTTATTATAATAATCATCACGGTATAAGAACATAACCACGTCGGCATCCTGCTCGATGGCTCCGGATTCTCGGAGGTCGGATAGCATGGGGCGGTGGTCGGGTCTTGTTTCGCAGGCACGGCTTAGCTGGGATAAGGCGATTACAGGGGCGTTCATCTCCCTTGCCAGGGCTTTTAGGGATCTGGAAATTTCTGAGATCTCCTGCTGGCGGTTGTCGCCGCCTTTTCCGCTTCCGCTCATCAACTGAAGGTAGTCGATGATGACTACGCTAAGGCCGTATTCCAGCTTCATCTTACGGCATTTGGAACGCAGTTCTCCGATTGAGATTCCTGGGGTATCGTCTATGATCAGCTTGGAATTGCCGATTACTCCGATTCCCTCTACCACAGCATCCCAGTCGGAATCGGATAAGGTTCCGGTTCTGAGCTTCTGGGAATCTACATTGGATTCCATGGCCAGCATACGGTTTACCAGCTGTTCCTTGGACATCTCCAGGCTGAATACCATACAGGGCAGGCCTTTTTTTACAGCGATATGGTCTACCAGGTTCAGCACAAAAGCCGTCTTTCCCATGGAAGGACGGGCGGCGATGAGGACGAAATCGGAAGGCTGCAGACCGGAGGTCTTATAATCCAAGTCAATAAAGCCTGTGGGAATTCCGGTTACAGTTCCCTGGTTTTTAGACGCCTCTTCGATTTTTTCCAGAACATTCATGGCAACCTGGCGGATGGGTACGAAATCTCCGGAGCTGCGGTTCTGAAGCAGATCAAATATGGTCTTTTCCGTGACAGCCATAATGGTTTCTAAGGGTTCCTTTCCTGCATAGCAGGTGTTGGCTATTTCTTCATTTGCCTTAATAAGCCGCCTTAGAACCGCTTTGTCACGGACAATATTTGCATAGGACTTAATATTGGCGGATGTAGGGACTGTGGTGATGATATCCCTGACAAAATCAAGACTTGATACTTCGGGAGGAACATCCTTTACCTTTAAACGGTTTTGAAGAGTCACCAGATCCACCGGTAAGTTCTCATTAAAAAGCTCCAGCATGGCCTCATACATGATGCCATACTGGTGCTGGTAAAAATCTCCTGCTGTGACGATCTCAGAAGCCGTGATGATTGCATCCCGGTCCATCAGCATGGAACCGATGACAGATTGCTCTGCCTCGATGCTGTGAGGGAGTACCCGTTTGATCAGGGCATCATCCATGTTCATGCCTCCTAGCTTTCCACTACCTTAACATTCAGTTTTGCAGTTACATCTTTATGAATCTTGATTGGAACCTCATGAGAACCAAAGGTCTTAAGTGGTTCAGGAAGAACCAGCTTCTTTTTATCAATATCATATCCCAGCTGGCTCTTAATGGCAGCGGAAATTTCCTTACCTGATACGGAGCCGAAGGCTCTTCCGCCCTCTCCTGCACGAATGGATAAGGTGATAGCTGCTTCTGATAGCTTGGCTCCAAGCTCCTTTGCTGCTTCCAGCTGTTCCGCTGCGATTCTGGCCTCATTGGCCCTCTGAAGCTTTAAGTCATTTAAATTCTTAGCCGTTGCCTCGATTCCCAGCTTTTTAGGGAGAATGAAATTTCTTGCATATCCGTCGTTAACCTTAACGATCTGTCCCTTCTTGCCCAATGCCTTTACGTCTTCTAATAATACAACTTCCATTATGATATGTCTCCCTTCTCTAACATCTCTTTAATAACCGCTTTTACGCGGGTTTTGGCTTCTTCAATACTGACTCCTGCAAGCTGTGCGCCTGCGATGGTACGGTGTCCGCCGCCGCCCAGTTTTTCCATCATGACCTGTACATTGACTTCATCAATGGAACGGGCGCTTATATACACCGCATGATTATAATCTGTCATTACAATGGAAGCCTTGATCCCGGCTATGTCAAGCAGCTCATTGGCTGCCTGAGCTCCTACAACCGTAGGGCTTCCGATTCCTTCCGAGGTACATACGCTGATGGCAAAGCAGCCTTCGAAAATCTCTGCCTCACGGACAGCCTCTGCCTTTGCCTTGTAATCTTCCAGGTCATCGCGGAACATTTTCCGCACACGGACCACATCCGCGCCGTTTCTTCTTAAGAAAGCTGCTGCTTCAAAGGTCCTTACCCCCGTCTGATTGGTAAAATTATTGGTATCAATAACGATCCCTGCATACAGGGCATCTGCTTCCGCTGATTTGATCTTAATTCCGTCTGCAATGTATTGCAGCACCTCCGCTACCATCTCACAGGAGGAGGAAGCATACGGCTCTACATAGGACAGGACTGCATTGTCAATGATCTCACTGCTCTGCCTGTGATGGTCCAGGACCACGATAGTCTTTACAAGACGCAAAAGCTCCGGGGCATCAGTGATACTGGGACGGTTTACATCTACCACCACCAAAAGAGTATTGGCATCTACAAGCTCTGCAGCCTTGGATCCGGTCAGGAATAAATCCTCCGGGTAATCGGGATTCCCAACAAAACGATCAAGAATCGGGCGTACCGAAGTCGTCACTTCATTAATAATGATATGGGCCTTCTTATCCATGGCTGTGGCAATGCGGTATATTCCGACTGCAGCGCCAAAGGCATCAATATCCGTTAAACGGTGCCCCATAATAAGCAGCCGGTCCTTTGTTTCCATCAGCTCTCTGAGGGCGTGAGCTTTTACACGGGCCTTCACGCGGGTAGTCTTCTCTACCTGCTGGGCCTTGCCTCCAAAATACTGGATCCGCTCGCCATCTTTTATCACCGCCTGGTCACCGCCCCGTCCAAGGGCCATATCAATAGCGATTCTTGCGAACTCGTAATTTCTGGAATAGCTATCCCCGTTCATACCAAGGCCAATGCTCAAGGTCACTGCCATCTCATTGCCGATATTGACGGTTTTCACTTCCTCCAGAATAGAAAAACGGTTTTCTTTCAGCTCAGTAATATAGGACTGTTTTATAGAAATAAAATATTTATCTTTTTCCAGCTTCTTAACGATTCCGTTCATATTGGAAATGTACTTAGTGATCTTCCGGTCAATGAGGGCAGTAAGCAGAGAACGGCGTACTTCTTCCACACTCTCTAACGCCTCATCATAATTATCCAGATAAATAAGACCGGCCACCATTTTCTGATCATCTACCATCTGTTTATAGGAGAGAATCTCCGTTTCATCAAAAAGATAGACTGCCACGAGCATCTGTCCGGCAGCCTCCACTCCAACGGTTGAAATAATCGCTTCCGGTGAATCTTTCATAAAGACAGGTTTTAAGCGGATCTGGTATTTCCTTTCATTGCGTGCGGCATGCAAAACGGCCATTCCATCGTTAAGCTTTAGCACTTCCTTCGTTATCTCCGGAAAAATAGTCATGAGGTTCTTTTTTGTGACTTTTAGAGGCTTTTCTTCCCCCAGCTCCTCTGAAAACGCTGTATTCCCCCAGAGAATCCTTCCGTCAACATCCGCCATTGCATACGGAAGTTCCAGATCAGTTAGAAGCTGCTTCTGCATCCAGGAATATTCCGCAGAAAATTCCACAAGGCCGCTCATCAGAAGTCTCCTTCTGTAAGTATAAAGCCAGACTGCTATACCAACATACAAAAGCGTAAAAACTGCCATAATAATGCCCGCCTTAGTACTGGTAGCGCCGATCACCGTATTGGCAGCGATCAGCAGTGCGCTTAAATAAAGCGGCCACTGCATATACGTCCTTAGCTGTCCCTTTATTTTGAACTTTTCTTTCATATCTTTCTCCTTATGGAAAAAAGGGTTCTCTTTTTCACTGTCTTAACATTATATCATAGTCATCTGGGTTCGTCCATTAAATTACAAAAAGTAAGGAAATACAAGGCTTTCCGTAGATTTGAAATGATTTTTTAAGGGTTTTTGCGTTACAGAAAACGCAAAAACCCCTTTTGACTGTTTAACCATTATATCCAGACTTATCCTGCTATGTGAAAGCAAAAATCACCGCCTGTCATGTTCTACGTACTTTATACGACTACTCTCTTATTCATTTTATATTGATCAATCATTTTAATAATCTGCGTTTTTGTATATGGCTTTATAATAAAGCCAAAAGCACGTATCTTCCAGGCTTCCAGCGAAAAGCCGGGAATGCCGGAAAGAAGCACTACCTCCGGCGGGTCCGGAAGTTCATACAGCTTAGCTGCGAGAGTAATTCCGCTGATATCCGGCATGACCACATCCGAAAACACCATATCTACAGGATTTCCTCTCACATATTGCATGGCTGTAATGGCATCATTGAAGCTTCCGCACAGCTCAATTCCGTCTATCTCCTTTAAAATACGAGTCAGCTTGATTAATAATTCCTCTGAGTTATCCACTACTACAACTCTGATGTTCATAATTCCTCCATGGTTTTATCTCTTTTTCATTGAATGTAATAATACTATTATACTTAAAAATGAATATTCTTTCAACGGGGACAATATAAATTATGACCTTTGCGTCGGTTTTTGATACCTTGACAAGGCTTTTCGACATGAGTAAATGTATATTTCGGAAAAATAACTGCCCTGCCTCTTATTTATCAGAAGCAAGGCAGATAGAAGGATCTTCCTTATTTGACCGCGTCAACTCCCCTCTCTCCGGTACGGATCCTGATGGCATCTTGTACATCGGATATAAATATCTTCCCATCGCCAAATTCTCCGGTATAAGCACTGTCTGCGATACAGGCGGCGACAGCCTCCGCCTGTTCATCCGGCACCACTGTCTCGATTTTGATTTTTGTGAGAAAGTTGTAATCCACTTCAACGCCCCGGACAAACTCCGTCCAGCCCTTCTGGTTTCCGCAGCCCATGACCTGCATGACGCTTAAGCCATTTAAGTTAAGCTTATCTATGACTTCTTTAATCTCCTCCAGTTTCTCCGGACGGATATATGCTTCTATTTTTTTCATATGGCTGGCCTCCTTTCTCTTAATCCATTCCGTTAAATGCAGGATAAGCGGTTTCTCCATGCTCCGAGAAATCAAGTCCGAGAGCTTCCTCTTTCTTTGATACCTTTATCCCTTTCGTAACAAGTGAAGTGATCCTCGCAGCAATCAGAGTTCCTATGACGGCAATCACAATGGTGATCCCAATGGCCGCCAGCTGGCGGAGGAAAAGAGCGGATTCACCAAATGCAAGGCCGTTCCAGGCCGCCGCCGGATTAATACTGGTTTTCCCAAATATTCCGGTGGCAATCCCGCCCCAGATACCACCGATCCCGTGGCATCCGAATACATCTAGGGCATCATCATAGCCAAATCTGGACTTCACGTAATCGATAAAAAAACAACAAATAGGGCTGACAAGCCCTCCGATAATGATTGCCGCCCAGACCGGTACAAAGCCGGCGCCGGGAGTTATAGCCACCAGGCCGATGACCAGACCGGTGGAAGCACCCACAAGGGTTGGCTTTCCGTTCTTTATAACCTCCACCAGTACCCAGGAAAGAAGGGCAGAGGCCGCTGCAGTGTTGGTCGTCATAAATGCATGGGCGGCCAGCTCATTTGCCTCCAGGGCACTTCCTCCGTTAAAACCAAACCAGCCAAACCAGAGCAGGGAAGCCCCCAGAAATACAAAGGGGATATTGTGAGGATGGTATGGCGCTTTTCCTAAATTCTTTCGTTTGCCAAGGAGAATGGAAAGTACCAGCGCACTGATGCCGGAGCTGATATGTACTACATTTCCTCCTGCAAAATCAACAGAGCCGATCCGGAATAAATAGCCTCCCCCCCATACCATATGAGCCAGGGGATAATAAACGATCAATGACCAGAACACCATAAAAAGAACGAGGGAAGCAAACTTCATCCGCTCCGCAATGGCTCCCGTAATCAACGCTGGAGCGATGATGGCAAACATCATCTGAAATATGGCAAAAGCCAAGGTGTTGGGATAAGGCAGGGTTGTGTCCGTAAAGGTGTTGAAATTGAGGCCGGCCCATCTTAAATCACCGATGACTCCTCCCAGGTCGCCGCTGAAAGACAGGGAAAAACCGACCAAAACCCACATAACAGATCCGACTCCCATGATGATGGCTGATGACATCATCATATTAATAACATTTTTGCGTTTTACCAGACCTCCGTAAAAAAATGCCAGCCCCGGCGTCATAATAAAAACCAGGGCCGAGCTGATCAAAAGCCAGGCCAAATCTCCATGATCCATAATTGCAGCTCCTCCTTTTAAATTCAAAAAAATGAAGCCATAACTTGTTGTGCCAATGCACAATGTTATGGCTTCGTTGCCTTGAAGTTTTCTGCCGTCTCCGGTATAGGGCTAGACTAAAGCAAGAGCAGTTCTTTGTCAAGAAATTTCCGAAGAACGGCCGGATAAACTTATTTTTTAAATTTTCTGGTTTAAAAAATGAATTTAATTCTTTCATTTTCATTGATTTTATGGGCCTGGCATTGCTATTATAGCAGAACCATCCCGCCGCTATTAACAATCTCCACCACAGAATTCTTGCGCAAATACTCAAGTGCCATCTGCGGAACCTCTGTTCCAATGCGTTTTATAACCCGGCATTCCCTGTATATCTCATAACCTCCGGTGCCGCTGGCCCGGTAATCGCTCATGCAAAGGCTTAAGGTGCGGCCTGCAAGAGGTTCTCCTTTATACAGGATCTTCTTCACCCGGTTTCCCACTGACTCTTTTAAGTCCACTTCAAAGGTGATCCCGGAAAAATAATCATAATTATAATGCTCCACTTTAGGCTTTAAGAACACGTCTGATATCTCAATATTCCCATCTTTTAAAGTAAAATATTCAGCGCAGCGCTCCAAAGCCTTTTTAAGAGACTCTTCCTTTACCTCAAGGACCACAAGGGTATTGGAAAACGGATATACCCGCATCAGATCCCGCATCGTCACATGATCCGGCAGGCTGATGGGGGAATTTCCCAGGCCAACACAGGAGATATCCGCTCCCGTATAGCTAAGCTGGACCTGATTGAAAAAATCTGCGATGAGCGACCCATAAAGGGCCATATCAAGCTTGCTCTTTTCCGGAACCGGCTCTTTTAAGCGGCCGATGTCCGCATCCAGCCATTCCTGTACCGCTTCCTCCAGAGGAAGCAGAGACTCGTAAGGCTCTTTTCCATGAACCTTCCCGGCAGAGCATATGGAAGATTTCACCGAGACCTTCCCGTTATTATGCCTGATATCCAGGCAGGCATACTGTGCGGCATTAGGAGCCAGCTGCAGGGTATGGGTTCCGAATAAATCTCTTCCAGGTACTGACATGTGCTGGTGGGCAGTCAAAAGGATATCGTAATCCAGCTCCTTTAATATGCGGCAGCCCACATTTTCTCCTGATGTACTTAAAACCATTCCATTGTCAAGATCACATTCATAACCGCCGTGGTAGATGCAAACGGTGACATCTGCCTGGCTTTTTAAATTTTGCAGCTCTTTTGCCGCCGCTTCAAACGCGCGGGTAATGTGGATCTTCTCTAAATGTTCCGGCTGCTCCCACACGTTAACATAATCCGTCACAACACCGGTCACTCCCAGGCGAAGCCCGTTTTCCAGCGTAAAGATATGGCTCCTCGATATCTGTGCCTTTCCATCTAAGTCTATGGCATTGGCACAGAGACAGATTCCTTTCAGTGCCCGAACGTATTCAGAAAGACACTCATAGCCAAAATTAAAATCATGATTTCCCGGAACAACGGCATCGTAACCTGCCTCATTGTATACCCTTGCTATGGGGTTTATTCCAGGGACAGCTTCTTTCCTGGAAGTGATATAAGTGGCAAAGGGCGCCCCCTGCAGCGTATCCCCTCCGTCAAATACAAGAGTATTTCCATCTTTTTGAAAGTTGGAGATACAGTTTAAAAGTCCCATGGGCCGTTCTTCTCTATCTCCGTAAGAGGTGGGGAACAGGTATCCGTGCACATCCGAGGTGTAATAAATTCTTGCCTGTTTCTCCAACTGATCACCCCCTGGCCAGCTTCACGCGTATTTTGGTGGATATGTATTCCACAAGAAGAACTAAAACCACAAGGCCGACCAGAATGGCTCCCGCCTCATTCCACCGGTAGGCATTCATGGCAAAAATCAGGGGCGCACCTATTCCTCCGGCTCCCACCAGTCCCAGAACCGTTGCATCCCTTAAGTTAATATCAAACCGGTAGATTACCGTAGATGCAAAGTTTGGAATCAGCTGGGGCAGGATTCCATACCGGATTTTCTGGAACGTATTGCAGCCGCAGGCATCTAAGGATTCCAGAATCCTGGTGTCCAGATCCTCAATTGCTTCAATATACATCTTGGATACCATACCGATGGAGCAGACGGACATGGTTAAAAGTCCGGTAAATGCACCGGGTCCGCTGACGCGGATGAACATAAGACCATATACAAAGGCCGGAATGGTCCTCACCGCCATGATCACCAAACGGCTCAAATAGGCTATGGGAGCCGGCATCAAATTGGAAGCAGATAAAAAGGATAAAGGAATGGCAAGAAATGCCCCCACAATGGTTCCTAAAAATGCAATGCAGACCGTTTCCAAAAGAAGGTACGGAACTCCCTGTACAGTCATATTAAACAGCAGTTTCCTATCCGGGTGAATAATCCCGTTTAAAATATTTCCGGCTATCTTAAGTCCTCCAAGTCCGCTTCCTGAAAAATCCACGGCAGAACCGGACCATAGAATGAGGGCCAGGACAACCACGGTCACGGTCATCCGGTATACTGTGTTTCTTGGGCGTTCTTCATATGCTTTTTCAATCTGTTTATTCATCAGTCGGCCCTCCTACACCAGTTTCCGGCGGCAGTAACGGCTCACCGACTCAATTAAAAATACAGCAACAAACAGCATGATAAGAATCATGCCCACACTGGGGTATTCTCTCCAGCCTAACTTCTCATTTAAAATCAGCCCAAGGCCGCCTGCGCCCACGTAGCCTAAAATCGCTGCATAGCGGACATTTCCTTCAAAACAGAACAATCCATTGGATATATAGGAAGGAAGCACCTGGGGAATGATGGCGCTCACAAAGGCCCGTACCTTGGTGGCTCCTATGGCTTCCATGGCCTCAAAGGCTCCCATATCAGCAGTTTCGATCTCTTCATATAAAATCTTACCCATATAGGCAAAGGTGAAAATGGTAATGGCCGTAGTTCCTGCCAGGGTGCCAAGGCCGAACACATAAGTGGCGATCAGAGCGGTTACCAGAGTGGGAAGTGTCCTTACAATGCTTAAGAACAGCCTCATGGCACTGACGACTGCAGCGTTTTTTATAATGTTGGTGGAAGCAGCCATCGCAAAAGGAACGACCAGCACCGCGCCAACCACGGTTCCCAGAAGCGACATCTTAATGGTGTCAAACAAGGGCTTCCATACCTGAGAGCTATAGGAAAATGCCGGAGGAACCATCATTCCCAATATAACAAAGAACTGGTTTCCCCTTTCCAGCAAGACCCTCATGTCAAAGCCGGTAATTTTCACGGAAAGCACGGTTAAAAATACCAGGATCAAAGCAATCAGAGGAAACCTGGAAGCCGGCCGAAAGACGGTCTTTCCGTTGGACAATACGATTTTCCTGGGCGGAAATATCTTGTCATATAAACTCATCCTGCCGCCTCCTCTTCTTTTCCTTCATATATTTCATCTAAAATATCCTGGGTAACTTCGGTGGACGGGCCATCGTATACGATCTGACCAGCCCGTATGCCTATAACGCGGCTTGCATACTGAAGCGCCAGATCCACATGATGAATGTTTAACAGGATGGTAATGTTCATTTCCTTATTGATCCTTAAAAAATCTCCCATAACCTGTTTCGCTGTAACCGGGTCAAGGGAAGCCACCGGCTCATCTGCCAGGATGATCTGGGGATTCTGAGCCAGGGTCCTTGCAAGCGCAACCCTCTGCTGCTGGCCTCCTGACAGCTGATCCGCACGAACAAACGCCTTATCAAGGATTCCCACCTTGTCAAGTGCCTCTAAGGCTCCAAGCTTATCCTCCTTTGGATAAATGCCGAACAAGGCCTTTAAAAACGGCAGTTCCGGTACCTTTGACATAAGAACATTATTAATGACCAGGGTTCTGGTCACCAGGTTAAAGGACTGGAAGATCATGCCGATTTTGCGGCGGAAGCGCCTTAACTCCTTTCCTTTTAACTGCATCACATCGGTTCCGTCTACGGTCAGGCTGCCTTCTGTAATATCATGCATGCGGTTAATGGTACGGAGAAGGGTGGATTTTCCGGCACCGGAAAGGCCGATGATCGCTACAAATTCCCCCTGCTCAATCTTTAAGTTCACATCTTTTAAGGCATGAAAGCCATTGGGATACTTTTTGCCCACCTGATTAAATTCAATCATATTTTCCTCATTTCCCAGGATAGAGTGCGGAGGCGCCGCAAATGTTTTCCGTTTACGACGCCTCCGCAGCCTGTGTGTATTATTTATTTCGCATTTAATTCCTTAATCATCTTCTGTGCCGCACGTTCATTGTCATAATCAGAACTCTGTGCAGGCTTATAACCATTGTGGCTGTAGATGGCGATGACTTTCTTGCCCTCTTCCGTGTTGCCAATGTTGATAAATGCGTTCTGAACTGCCTTTACAAACGCATCATCCATGATTTTGGAGGTCTTGCTCACGCTGACCGTATCATTGAAAATAGGAGGAGTCACACCGATTACACCTGTTTCTTCCCAGATGGAGCCGGCTCTTCCGTATTCAGATTTCCATTTCTCCTCATAATCCCTGCGGGCGTCCGCATAGGTACAGAGAACATCCACCTGTCCGGAAGCAAGTCTTGCAAATGCGCTTCCATAGGAATCAGATTGAACTGCGTGGGAAAGATTTAAAATATTCTTTTGGAAATTATCCTGAAGCCATAAGGAGGGATAAATGTATCCTGCCGGTGAAGAGGATGACATAACGCTCCAGTTTGCTCCGTCTAAATCCTCAAAGGCCAATGCTTCGCCCTTGTTTACCTTATCTGCCAACGCTTTTCCCTTTTCAGAAGGTCCTGCAATAATAAGCGCGCGGTAGGAAGTTGCCTGATCTGTGGTTCCCTCGGTTGCCTTGCCGTCATTCCAGTCCTTTGCGGAATCGAAATTTTTACTTAATGCATCCCTGGTGGCCGTAAGAATCACTTCTGCACCATCATCATAAAGGACATAAGTTCCTCCAGGAATCAGACCGATATCTGCAGTACCTGCGGAAAGAGCCTCTCCAACCGCTTCATAGCTGGTTCCAACCGTAATTACTACTTCACCGATATCATAGCCTTCTTTTCCCAGCTCTGACTTCAGCATGTCTTTTAAAGGCTCTGTGGCGGTTACGATCTCCTGCGGCTCCCTGGAAGGAACAAAGTATACATTCAGTTTGTCAACCTTCTTGTTCTCAGCTTTTGCCTCCGCCTTTGTGGTTTCTCCTGCTGCAGAAGACGCTGCCCCGGTCCCTGCTGCGGTTGTGGCTCCTGTTTGGCTGCCGCCAGAACATCCGCCGATCATTGCTGCACAAAGTGCTGCTGCCATTAATACAGAAACTGTTTTTTTCATACTGCTCTCCTTTTTGTGTGATTCATCGGTTCTTGGGATTATGAGTTATCACGCACTGTCCCCTACCTCTAGCTTTGTCGGGAGAAAAATTGTCATATTGTCCTTACGGCCTTCCTGGATCTGTTCCAGCAGAAGCTTGATCGCTGTCTGCCACACGATATCAGGAAACATCCGGACCTTGGTGTACGAGGGCCATTTGGATTCCAGGGTCTCAATGTCCTTATAGATGACCACAGCCACATCCTTTGGCACACGAAGACCTGCATCCTGAAAGGCTTCCAATGCCCCTTCCGCCACCTCTTCGCTTCCTAAGAGCACCGCTTCCGGCAGACGGCCTGACTGGATTGCCTGCTTTGCCAGATGATAACCGCTTTCCCTGCTGATATCGCCTATGTAAAAATTCTCTTCCTCATAAAAGCCTCTCTGCATAAAAGCTCCCCGGATTCCTTCCAGTCTCCGGTAACCGATTCTTACCTGGCCTTCTTCATAAATTCCTCCGATATAGCCGACACTGCAGTATTTTTTATGATCCATAAGATAATCAAGCATTTCATGAATTCCCTTATTAAAGTCCATGACAATGCTGTCATACTCATAATCCTTTGGATCCGAATTAATGAATACGATGGCAAAACTCTGCATACGCAGAAACTCCATCTCTTCCTCGGAAAAAACACCGAAGGCCATGATACCGTCGTACTGTCCAGGCTGATTTTTATCCAGCCGCACAAACCGAACATCATTTTTACCTGACATGGACTTCACGATTAAGTCCAGGGAAGAAAGCCTGATGTTGGTCCGGTCTTTCCGGATAATATGCCAGTCAGCTACTCCTATGACAATTCCTCTTTCTTTCTGTGCATGACGCCTCCTGGGTGGGACATATTTTAACTCGTGGGCAATTCTGAATATCCTTTTTTTCACTTCCGGACTTACCACAATGGTATCATCCTGGTTTAATACCCTTGATACCGTTGCAATGGATACATCCGCAAGCTGCGAAATTTCTTTTATTGTAGCCATAATCTATATCCTCACCTTCCAATTTTCATTATAATTGCAGTTTCTGTCAGCGTCAATAAGCAAAGTAAAATTTTACTAAATTTTTACTTGGTTTTGATCCGAGATTCACAAAAAGGATGTCTGACCTTAGACATCCTTTTCCTATACCACATGATCCTTTGTCACGGCCTCCCTTTGTCACGGCCTCCCTTTGTCCAGGCCGTGACCAGGACTTTAAGCGAAGAGATTAATCCTCTTTACCTCCCAGATTCAGCTTTGCAAAAGCGTCTGCAAAGGCTGAATTAATGGGCATATCCCCTTCCTTTTTCTGCTGGTTCATATACTTTGCCACATCTTTTTTGGATACCCCGGCGCCTTCCTTTGCACGCCGTTCCTTAAAGGAAGAAAGCTTTTCCTTGTAGCCGCATTTGCAGACAAAGATTTGTCCGTCCCCTTTCCCCTTAAGCTCCAGCTTCTTATGGCATACAGGGCATCTTGCATTACTGGTTCTGGAAACTGTCTCCCGGTGCCCGCACTCCCTGTCCTGGCAGACCAGCATCTCGCTGTTTTTTCCTTTGACTGCCAGCATCCGCTTGCCGCAGACCGGGCATTTGTGATTGGTCAGGTTATCATGATTAAAGCTGCCTTCTCCGGCCCTGATCTGATGGATCAACTCCCCGGAATACTGCCTGATATCCTTCATAAACGCGGCCCGTTTTAATTTTCCCCCGGCAATTTCAGAAAGCCTCATCTCCCATTCCGCTGTCAGTTCCGGTTTCTTTAGATCCTCCGGTACAAGGGTAAGCAGCTGTTTTGCCTTGGAGGTCAAATAGATGTCCTTTCCGCGCCGTTCCAGAAGAAAACCGGAAAACAGCTTTTCAATGATATCTGCCCTTGTGGCCACGGTCCCAAGTCCCCCTGTTTCTCCCAGGGTCCTTGCCATGTCACGGTCTTTTGTTTCCATATAAGATACCGGATTTTCCATGGCGGTAAGAAGGGTTGCTTCCTGAAAGGGTGACGGTGGCTTTGTCTTTCCTTCGGTCATGGCAACCGTCAGCTTAGCAAGCCGGTCCCCCTTTTTCATAACAGGAAGATTCTGTTCCTTTAATTCCTGTTCCTCGTCTTCCTCATCCTGGGTTTCATAAACTTCCTTCCAGCCCAGTGCCTTTACGGTCTTTCCTCTGGCTGCCAGAGTTTCTCCCCCTAAATCCAGGGTAATCTCTGTCTGTTCATATTCAAAAGGAGGATACAGTACCGCCAGGAATCTGCGGACCACCAGATCATAGATTTTCCGCTCATCAATGGTCATGTGGTCCAGCTGAACAAACTGTTCCGTAGGAATGATGGCATGGTGATCCGTCACCTTCTTATCATTAACAAAGGAAGGAGCTGCCTGGATCCTCTGGTTCACCAGCCTTCCGGCCAGCTTCCGGTACGGCCCAACGCCGCAGGCCTCCAGCCTTTCCTTAATGGATGGAACGATATCCGAGCTTAGATACCTGGAATCTGTTCTGGGGTAAGTAAGGACCTTGTGGTTTTCATAAAGCCTCTGCATGATATTTAACGTCTCTTTTGCAGAATAGTTAAACCTTCGGTTGGCTTCCCTCTGCAGTTCCGTCAGATCATAAAGCTGGGGAGATTCCTTCTTCTTCGGAACACTTTTCACCTCTGTGACCACTCCCTCGCCCCGGGCTTTCATTTCACCTAAAAGGGCTTCCACCCGGTCCTTGTCAAAGGAACGGAAGCTCTTTGACTTCTCATCCCGCCAGGTAAAGGAAAGTGCCGGGTTCGTACATTTGGCCGTAATGCCGTAGTAAGGTTTGGGAACAAAATTTTTGATCTCCTCTTCCCTCCTTGCGATGATGGCAAGGGTAGGAGTCTGCACCCGGCCGCAGCTTAAGCTGGCGTTGTATTTGCAGGTCAGCGCCCTGGTGGCATTGATACCTACCAGCCAGTCCGCTTCCGCACGGCACATGGCGGCATCGTATAAGTTATCGTAATCATGGCCATTTTTTAACTTTGCAAAGCCTTCCTTAATGGCCTTGTCCGTAACAGAAGAGATCCAGAGTCTTTTTATTGGCTTCTTATTCCCCGCCTTTTCCAGGATCAACCTGGCTACAAGCTCCCCTTCCCGTCCGGCATCAGTGGCAATGATGATTTCTCCCACATCTGCCCGGTGGATCTGGGATTTTACCACACGGTACTGCTTTCCGGTCTGTTTGATGACTTCAAGCCGGAACTGGTCCGGCATCATGGGAAGATCCTCTATCTTCCATTCCTTATATTTGGGATCATAATCTTCAGGGTCAGCCAATGTGACCAGATGACCAAGTCCCCAGGTGACCACATAATTTCCCCCTTCGATTACTCCATTGTTGTTCTTATTGCAGTGAAGGACCCGGGCAATGTCCCTGGCCACTGACGGTTTTTCCGCTATGATTAAAGTTTTCATGTAATTCCTCCAAACTCAAGTCTCTCCCAATTATATCGTATTGTCCAGGTTATTACAACTTCTACATGATATCAGAGCGCGCCAATAAAGCCGGTTCTGTCATGCGGTAACAGAAACGGCTTTATTGGAGGAGTCATGATCCCTCACGGGTCAATTGAAGGTATCATCAGAGGGTTCGTCTGATGTATAGAATATTCACATGTAGTTAGTTGTAGCTAACTACATGTATATTAGCATAAACTAATCTAAAATACAAGAGGTTTCTTGAAAAGATTTTTTATCTTCACGCTTCCTGCTGTTCCATGGCTTCAACAATTCCTTTTATATAATTTATATCCGTCTTCAGCTTTTCTTCTGAACTGACTTCAGAAGAAAAATCTTCAAATGTCACAAATCCATGATAACCAACCTCTTTTAGCGCCTGAAAACACCTTTCAAAATCTGCATGCCCTTCCATAAGAGGAGCCCATACGGGAACATACTTTTCTTTTCCGTCCACATCTTTCTTTTCCCATTTGGCATTTTTTATGTGGACCTGGTCCAGATATGGCCCCAGGATTTCAAAAGCCATTTTGTATTCTTCAAAACCTTCATAAATTACATTTCCAGTATCATAGATCACGCCGATATAACGGGGATCAAACTGCGAAGCCAGACGATACGCTGCGCTTGCCGTCGGGGTAATGGTTCTCATATGCATCTCAAAAGCAGCTTTAATATCATACTTTTTCGCCAGCACCTCAACCTGTTTAAAGCCCTCTGCCGCCTCCTGAAACAATTCGCCGTAAGTCCGCTTCCCGTCATAGGAAGGAGCATTGATCCTGATCCGCTTGCAGTCCATGGCTTTTGCTGCCGCCATACACCGTTCAATCTTTTCTTGGCTGTCAGTACTCTTTAAATAAGTAGCCAGTGCATGAATGCAAATGCCGTGTTGACCGGCAAGGGCCTTTATTTCTTCCGCTTTTTTATCAACGGTTTCAATGTCAATGGTGCAATAATTATTTCTCCAATAAGAAGGCTTCTCCTTTAAAATTTCCGGATCATCTGGTATATCTGTCACTCTCCAATCGACTCCGTCATATCCGAATTCCCTCATCTTTGATAATGCCTGCTCCGGTGTCATATCCGGTACACTTACGGTAAATAATGAATATTTCATTGTTTCCCCTTTCTTGCTATCCTTTGATTCCTCAACTGGCGGTATCAGTGCTGTGGCGGCGGCTGTATGACCTGACCTCCCGCAATGTATCATTACTCTCATGATATCACATAGAAGCTCTCGTGATATTGGCTTTTATGCTGTCTTTATGCTATATTTATGTCATATTGTACTGAATCCCATGGATATATCAGGAGAAACCTTTCATGAACGAAATTACTATTCGATCCCTTGAGCAGCTGCTCGTTTCACATATCCGGACCTGCCGCAATGCAGAACGAACCCTTCATTTGCACAATAATGCGTACGAGCTCATGTTGTTTAAAAGCGGAAATGTAGATTATTTCATTAACAATGCCACTTACCATCTGACGCCTGGAAGCCTGACATTCATATGCCCCAATGATATTCACGGATTATTCATCAAGGACAATAATCCTTACGAAAGAATTCCGATCCACATCGAGGAAAGCTTTGCGGTCAGCCTGTCAACACCGGTGACTGATCTTTTCCGTTGCTTCTATAACCGAAAACCGGAACGGATTTATCATCTGAACAAAGAGCAGATGAAGGAGTATGAATATCACGCCGATGCCATTATAACGGCTCTGAATGATAAAAGCTTTGGCTATGATGTCCGGGTGAAAGCAAGCCTTTTGTCCATCCTTTTGCTGGCCAATACAGCTGCCCGGTCCAGTGACCGGTACTTCGGGGATATTTCTCCCAAAATCATCCGTGATACAATCAGCTTCGTAGATGCCAACCTGACAAAGGATATCTCGGTTCAGACAATCGCTGATTTTGCTAACATCAGCCGTTCCAGACTAAGCCATTTATTTAAAGAATATACAGGAACTTCCCTTTGGAATTATATCATTACCAGACGAATACAGTATGCCCGTGCACTTTTATTAAAGGGTACTTCCATCACCGCCACCTGCTATGAATGCGGTTTTAGGGATTATGCTCATTTCGTTAAAGTTTTCTCCAGAATCAATGGCATTTCTCCCGGCAGATACTCCAGGATTATTTCGGCAGAAAAAAAAGAAGCTTCTTCTTCAAAGCTTCTTTTTTAAGAACAGGAGCAAGGCATGAAGCCTCTGCTCCTTATTATTATTATGTTTTAATCTTCCTGCCCCAATACGATGTTATGGATCCACACGCCCTTTTTCACCAGCACAAAGCCAACCACGCATTTAATGATCTCTACCATCTGGCACATGAAATATAACGGTACGATGGGAATGCCAGTATACCGGCTTAAGGTATAGGCTACCGGAATGCTGACCACCCACATGAATACGCTGTCAAATAAAAATGTAATCATCGTTTTACCACCGGAACGCAGGGTAAAATAAGCCACATTCATAAACGCATTCATAGGCATGCACAAAGCCAGTATACGGATAAACCGGACAGCCAGGCTTCTGACCTCGTCCGTGGTGTTGTATATCATGGGGAACAGAGGGGCCGTGACCGCCAAAAGGGCTCCCATAATCACACAGGAACCAACGGAAAATGCAATCAGCTTCGTGTCCGTTTCCCTGGCTTCCTCCATCTTTCCGGCTCCCAAAAGCTGTCCTACGATAATGGAGACTGCGCTTCCTAAGGCTAAGTAAACCACATTAAATACATTTCCTATGGTGGCGGATATATTAAGGCCTGCCACCGCAGTCAGTCCTCTCACAGAATAGCACTGCATCAGGGTAGCCACCCCCGCTGCCCAAAGGGCTTCATTTACGATGAGAGGTGTTCCTTTCACAAAGATATTCCTCACAAGGCCTGCCGGTATATAAAAGCTTTTATAAGCTCCTGTAATAAACGGATTCTTTTTCTCATTTCTATGGGTCCAGGCAATTATAATCGTTGCTTCTACAAATCTGGCCATAACGGTTGCAATTGCCGCACCAACTACACCAAGAACCGGAGCTCCCAGCTTTCCAAAGATCAGGATATAATTAAACACAAGATTTACAAGGACTGCCACAATTCCGGCTTTCATGGGAACTACCGTTTCTCCGCATTCCCTCAAGGTACTGACATAAGCCTGCTCAATCGCAAAGGGTACCAAACCAATCAGCATGACCAGCATATACCGTCTTCCATGCATCAGCGCTGTCGCAAGCTCCGCATCATTCCCTTCTCCATGGAGATACATGGCGATCATATCCTCTCCAAAGAAGAAAAACACGG
>DEYX01000306.1 GCA_002365025.1 Hungatella sp. UBA3147
ATGAATTCGGCAAGGTTTTTGCCATAACGGAAGGCATATGGGATATAAGCTCTGCCCTTCCTTTTGAAGCAAGCTTCCATGCATGCTTTGAGAAAGCCAGCGTCGTTTATAAAGGACGAGAGGAAAAACCCCTGACCGTTTACAAAACCGGCGGCCAGATCGAGCATCCCGAACTTCACCGGGAGCATAATGTAATTGATGATTCTGCCGGAATCAATATATCCAATCTGGGACCTTATTATACGGAGATAAAGTATTTTATTCAATGTCTCCAGGAAGGAACACCGATCGAAGTCGCTCCTTTAGAGGAAGGTATTAAATCTGTCCGCCAAGGAATCCTAGAATGGAAACGTGCAAAAGAGTATGTTAACAAAAGGTAACTTTAAATTATTTATATAGGAGGATGTATTATGATGAAAAGAGCATTAGTAACCCTTTTAACAATGGCAATCGTGGTTCCCACCCTTGCGGCATGCGGCGGAAACACCGGAGGAAACACTGGCACAAGTGCTGGGGGTGGCACTTCTGCGGAACAATCAAAGAAGGCAGAAGAGATTACTTTAAAGGTATTTGATGCACACGCATACGGCCTTGACGAGTATGCAGAGATGGTTAAAAAATTTGAAGAATCTCATCCTGGGGTGAAAATCGAAGTACAGCACGCAGCAAATGACAGCAGAGCCCTGCTTCAGTCTCGTGTGAATTCAGGAGATATTCCGGATGTATTTGATGTGGAATCCGGCACAACAGCTAAAAGTTATTATGAATATGCCTATGATTGGTCAAATGATAAGGATACCTTAGCGAAATTTAAGGAAGAAGCCTTAGAAACCGGAAAAGATGACAACGGTAACATTATGTCTCTTCCCTGGACTTATGAGAATTTAGGCCTGATTTATAATAAGGATCTGTTTGAAAAAGCCGGCATCACAAAGCTTCCGGCAACCATGGATGAACTTGAAGCAGCTTGCGAGAAGCTATCCGCAGCCGGGATTACGCCATTTGCCATTCCAGCAAAAGAAACCTGGGTTCTTCGTCAGCTTGCCACTCACTTTATAATGGATAAATCCATTGATTCTAAGGGAGTCGCAGAGAAATTAAACAGCGGCGAATTAAAATTTGCAGATATGAAGAATTTCCAGAACCTCTTCCGTTTCCTTGACCTGGCAGTAAAGTACGGTCCTGACAAGCCACTTGAAATGGACTGGGAAACCAGTGAAAACATGCTGGCAAATGGGGAAGCAGCCATAATCCACATGGGAGACTGGGCCCAGGCCGCTTTAGACTCCTTTAACCCTGATGCCAACTTAGGATTCCTTCCCTGTCCGGTAAGTGATAAACCGGAAGATGCAACCCTTCTGTCTAACTGCAACTGGACTTACATTGTAAACAAGGATTCCAAAAACCTGGATTTAGCAAAGGAATATATGGAATATATCCTTACTTCAGACGAAGGCCAGAAATGGATGTGTGACATTGTAGGAGCTGTTCCCGGAGCAAAGACAGACCTTGAAGTAAAAGGCGCCCTTGCAAACGATGCAAAAACATATATTGAGCAAGGAAAGACCAACGGTTGGATCCACACCCTGGCACCAAACGAGTTCTCTGATATCGCAGGTTCTGCAATGCAGGCATACATGATAGGTGAAATGACTGCGGAGCAGGCGACAGCAGAATTCCAACGGGCATGGCCAGCTCTTAATAACTAAATTCCGGCTTATAAAGCCGGCATGCAACGGAAACAGAAATTTGGAGGCATATAAGTGAAAGAGAAAGGGAAAGCAAGAGAATTACTCGTTTTTGCATTGTTTGTATTTCCGTCGGTAGCGTTTGTACTTTTTTCTACAGATGTGCCGTTTCTGATGAATCTGTACTACTCTGTCTTCGACTGGAATGGAATCAGTAAGGACATGAAATTTGTAGGGCTTCAGAACTTCGTAAATATATTCTCGAACGATGCATCATTTTGGAAAAGTGCAGCATTTACACTAAGGTTTGCAGTGTTTTATGTGGTGATTGTGAACCTCCTGTCCCTGACAGTAGCCTTTGTCATGGCAGAGGAAAAGAAAAGTTCAAGTGTGGGCCGGGCATTTTATTACGTACCATATATTATCAGCCTGACAGCCATCAGCCTTATCTGGAAATTCATTCTTGGCCCGGGATTTGAAGCTTTGTTTAAGATAACCGGTTGGGAGCTATTTAACTGGAGCTGGCTGGGTACAGCGAAACTGGCGTTCTTTGTTGTAGTTATTATGGCTGTATGGCAGAATTTAGGATTCTATATGGTGAATTATATTGCTGGTATCATTTCCGTGCCAAAGGAACTGATCGAGGCTGCAAAAATTGATGGAGCCGGTAAATTCCAGGTTCTGAGAAGGGTAACCATTCCCATGATCATGCCTGCGGTTTCCATCTGCATGCTTACCTCGCTGACATTTTCATTTAAGCTGTTTGATGTCATCATGGTATTTACAAAGGGCGGTCCGGCCAATTCCACCGTTTCCGTTGCATACAACATCTATAAGGAAGCTTTTGTCAATAACAAGTACGGAATTGCAACTGCAAAGTCTCTTATCTTTGTGGTGTTCGTACTCCTTGTTACAACAGTACAGCTTAAGGTAACCAAGAGTAAGGAGATTGAGGCATAATGAAAAAAATTAAAAAAATCAGTGTGCTTAATGTTGTTGTATTTATCTGCTCTATATTCTGGCTGATGCCCTTGCTTTTGATATTTATCAATTCATTTAAGCCTTATAATGATATGATTCAAAGGTTCCTGTCCCTGCCTAAGAGCTGGAGCCTGCATATGTACATTGAAACATGGACCAAATTCCGGTTTCCAAGACTGATTGGCAATACCCTGCTGTATACGGTGTGCGGTGTATCCATGGTTTCACTTTTGGCCCCAATGGCGGCCTATAAGCTGGCTCGTACAAAAAGCAGATTATCTTCCGTATGCTTTATGCTCATTATTATGCCAATGATGGTACCCTTCCAGTCCTACATGATCACTTTAACCAGACTGGTGGCCAATCTTGGTTTGACCGGCAACAGATTTGGATATATCCTGGTAAGTACAGGTTTGTGTATCCCCTTAGCGGTCTATATGATCCACGGTTTTGTAAAAAATGTACCAATCGAACTGGAGGAATGCGCCTGCATTGACGGCGCATCAAAGGTGAGAACCTATTTTACCATTGTCCTCCCGCTGCTAAAGCCCATCCTGACCACGGTCGTGGTTTTGGATACCCTTTCCATATGGAATGATGTTATCACCAACCAGCTGATCGTTGGAGGCAATGCCAAAGCCATGAACATTCAGAATGCCCTTTATATGCAGTTTTCCGCACAGACGTCGGACTGGGAACACGCCCTTCCGGGAATCGTGATGGCCATGATTCCAAGCCTGATCTTCTTTGTATTCATGCAGAAGCATATTGTAGGAGGTATTACAGCCGGGGCCGTCAAGGGATAAGAAAAAGAAAGAGAGGTATTTCCAATGAGAATTGGAGTTATGGTTGAACTTTTCCGGGATACGGATGTGGATGGTAAATTTGCGGAGCTGCGCTCTATGGGCATGGAAAGCTGCCAGCTGGTGTGCTGGGACCAGGAATTGATGAATGAGAATACTGCGGATAAGGTAAATGCCGCAGCAACCCGTCACAAAGTGGATATCACCGCCTTCTGGTGCGGATGGGAAGGTCCAAAAGTATGGGATTTCTATGACGGTCAGCTTACCTTGGGCCTTGTGCCAGAGGCATTCCGTTTTGAGAGAATGAAGATGCTGGAAAAAGGGATTGATTTTGCTGCCATGATCCATGTTCAGGATGTGGCAACCCATGTGGGCTACATGCCGGAAAATCCCTATGATCCCCATTACCAGGGCGTCCTGACATGCTTAAAGACGCTGGTAAAACAGTGTAAAAAGAATCAGCAGAATTTCCTTTTTGAGACAGGCCAGGAAACCCCGGTCACATTAAAAAGAGCCATACAGGATATCGAAAAGGATACAGGAAAAGGCAATGTGGGAATCAACCTGGACCCTGCCAATTTAATCATGTACGGCAAAGCCAACCCGGTAGACGCCCTGGAAGTATTCGGGGAATACGTGATGGGAATTCACGGAAAGGATGGAAAATATCCTACGGACGGTCATATGCTTGGTGAAGAGGTTCCTCTTGGAGAGGGAAAAGTGAATTACCCCGCCTTTGTGGCAAAGCTGAAAGAAATAGGATATGCGGGAGATATTACCATAGAACGGGAAATATCCGGCGAAGAGCAGAAAAAGGATATTCTCATGGCTAAGAATCTCCTGGAACAACTGATAAAGGAAGAATAGTTTTACATAAAAAGAGCTGCCCTCTGTCTGATGAAAATCAGCCATGGGCAGCTCTTTTTATGGATTTCTGTATCTCTCAGAAAATTTCTAAAATCACTGAATCACAATAGCCTGAGACAAATGTCTTGGCTGATCCGCGTCAATGCCCTTTTTCTCAGCAATGTAATAACCGATAAACTGTCCGATAAATCCGATTAGCGCCGCATTCTGCATGTCATTATACCCATAGGGCAGATCCAGGCAATAATCTGCCTCTTTCATATCCACAGAAGCAGTATTTCCGATTGCCGCCGTTACCGCACCATATCCCTTCATCTGGGCCAGGAGTTTTGCATCCTCTTCCACTGTTTTCGAATGGCTTAAGAAAAGGACCAGGGTATTCTTGTCCACCAGGCTCATGGGACCATGGCGGTATTCCAGGCTGTAATATGCTTCTGAATTCGAGATTCCCATTTCCTTAATCTTATTCATACACTCATTGGCAACCCCGTAGTAAATGCCCTGCCCCAGGGTAATGTACAAGTTTAAATGTTCATTTTCACCAATGATTTTCTTAGCCAGGGCATCCATTTTCCCAAGGACATCCCTTGCGCTTTTCCCATAGTCTGCCATTTCAGCCACTTCATCCTTCTTCCCTCCCACGTACATGGCCATGATCACCGATAAATATACCATGCTGGTAAAGGAACGGGTCATGATCACACTGTCCTCGGCAGTATCCGGAGACAGGATCATATAATCGTTATAGGCCGCACTGTCCTTATCACAGGTGATGGCCAGGGTTTTTACCCCGGGGAAGCTTCTTACCTTGTCAATTGCCATACGGACCTCGGTAGTATAGCTTTTCCTGGTAATGGGAAATACCAAAACCCTTCTGTTTTTCACAAATGTCTCCGGGAAGTAGTAAAGCTCGGAACAGCACATGGCCTTAGCCGGAAGGCAATTGTAAGCAGAAAAGGCATGAGCGGCAGCCTGGGCCAGATAAAAGCTGGTGCCGCAGCCGGTAAAGATCAGTTCATCATATTCCTCTGCAAACGCCTGGTCCAGGACTCTGTAAATATCCGCCAATGACTTATTGACCGCCTCAAAGGACTCAGGCTGTTTATATACCTCGCGGTAAGTTAACTGGCTGTTTTTCTTTTCCATGTCAAGACTCCTCTCATACTGTTCTTTCATTCTATAGTGAATCATACTTTCCCTTCTGACCCTGCCAGGCGGATAATGTCCTTAATATCCTCTGTCAGCCTGTTATTGGCATACTGGGACAGCTTCCAGGAATGCCCCTGATGATCCATATTCTTTAAACCTTCCTCATAGTGGTTTACATATTGATAGCGGATTTCCGTACCGAAATTAATTTTCGCCACTCCCAGCTTAATGGCCTCTTTTATGATATCTTCTTTCATTCCGGTGCAGCCATGAAGAACCAGGGGGATATCCGTGAACTTCCTCACTGCCTCCAAGACCTCCAGATGGATGTCCGGTTCACCCTTATAATATCCATGGGCATTGCCGATGCCGATGGCCAGGGAATCCGGCTGACACAGTTCTAAAAATGCCTTTACTTCCTCAGGATTCACGATATTCTTATTTTCCATCACTTCCCCTAAGTTATCAAGGCGCAAAAGCTCTCCGATTTCGGCTTCCACCGGCACTCCAAAGCACCTGGCTACCTTTAACACCTCGTTGGTCATAGACGCATTTTCCTTTACAGGCTTTTCTGAGCCGTCGATCATTAAGGAAGTAAAGCCCAGCTTCAATGCCTCCATGCAGATATCAAAATCCCCGCCATGGTCCAGATGAATGGATACCGGTACAGTAACCTTGTCCGCACACCACTTGCAGACTTCTACAAACCAGTCGTGGCCGGAATAGGCTCCTGTGGAAACGTAGTGGGCAAGGATGACAGGAGATTTCATTTCCTCCGCCGCCCGGCAGGCCGCCCATATGATGTCATAATTTCCTCCCTGGGTATTGAGAGCCGGGATGGCATACCCTGACTTTGCTGCCTTCATTAAATTCTCTTTGTTTGTTACAAGCATGGTTTTTCTCCTTTTTTATCCTTTTACTGCACCCGCTACCAGGCCCTTGACCATATATTTCTGGAAGAAGAAGAATATTACCACCATAGGGATGGTACCCACAATGGAAATGGTGTTGATCAGGGACCAGTCATAGGAAAGCTCGCCCAAATAGCGGAGTGCAACCCCTGCCGACAGAGTCCGTAAGGCATCTGTCTGTATCAGAGTTGATGCATGCAGATAATCATCCCAGGAAAGCAGGAATGCATAAATCCCCACTGCCAGCATCCCCGGCTTTACAAGAGGTACCACGACCTTAAAAAGCGTTCCGAATCTGCCCGCTCCATCCACTCTGGCCGCTTCCTCTAACTCCTTTGGAATCCCGTCATAGAAGCTGGACATAAGCATAATGGTGAACGGGAGCATACCTGCCGTTACAGCCAGGATCAGCCCCGGGTGCGTATTAATCAGTTTTACATCCCCAAGGATCTTATAAAGGGAAATCAAACGGCTGACCACGGGAAACATTTGTGCGGAAGTGAATGCAGCCACAATCCAATTGTTCCATTTAAAATGGAACCGGGACAGCGCATAGCCGGAAATGACCGCCATAAAAGTGGTGATGAGCGCAGCGCTTCCCGCCACAATAAAGTTGTTTTTATAGTATGTAAAGAAATCATTATCAACGGTGAATAAATTGATGTAACTCTGAACCGTAGGGTTCCTGACCAGAAAGGTAGGCGGAAACTTGTATGCCTCCATATTGGTTTTAAAGGATGTGATCAGAACCCATAACAGAGGGAACAGTAAAAATAAAAGGATGAGGCCTAAAACCACATACTTCAGAATGTTGTTTAAGGTACGGTTTCGTTTCATATTAAGCCTCCTCCCTACATATCATCCGCTTGAAACATGCGGTTATAAATAAATACGACCACAATCATCAAAAGCATCCATACCGTAGTAACAGCTGCGCCGGAGCCAAAATTATTGGATACAAAAGCTTCCCGGTAGCTTAATATGGCCATGGTAGTTGTGGAGTTATTTGGTCCGCCTCCTGTCATGGTCCAGAATAAGGGGAACTGCTTGAAATTCTCAATAATGGACATGGAAACCGTGACCTTGATCACACTCTTCATATAGGGCAGAATAATGTTAAAAAATCTTTGAACCCCGTTAGCCCCGTCAATTTTTGCAGCCTCTAAAATTTCCTCAGGCACATTGGCAAGGCCCGCTAAAAGGAGCAGAGCCGCAAGAGGGATCTGTTTCCACAAGGCGGCTGTAGAAACGCCAAACATGGCCGTAGCCGGATTATTCAAAACGGCGAATTCCGTCACCCTGCCACCGGTCAATATTCCCACAAAATATTTAACAAGACCGTACTGAGGCTGAAACAGCCACAGCCATATAAGTCCAGAAATCAGGGTCGGCACCACCCAGGGAACCATCATAATGCTTCTTATAAACCGGGAAAACCTTATGTCGCTGTTTAAAATCAAGGCCAGGGCCATTCCCAGAATAAACTGTACAGTAACCACACCGAGCACAAATACCAGGGTGTTTGTTATGGAAGGAAGCAGCTTTCCATTGGAAAAAAGCTTTGTGTAGTTGGCAAAATCATTCCATATCCCGGGTTTTCCCGAGATGATATTCTTAACCTTATAATCGAAAAAGCTTCTGTATATGGAATCCGCCACCGGAATCAATATAAACGCTACGGTTGTAATAATTGCCGGAAGCAGCAATGCAAATGCGAATACCCGATCTCCTGTCTGGGTCTTAAAATACGACCTCTTAATTGCCTTCTCCTTCAAGGTTCTTTCCCCACTTTCTATTTATTCTCTCCGTAAACATTGATTCCAGGTCCCAATACTCCGGCCATACAGCTCTGTCCCCCGCCCATGACCGGCTCCTTTGAACCGTCAATTCTCGGATCGGCATACTGAAGGAACCAAAGTTCCATCTGTTTTTTCATCCGGCTGATCATTTCCTTATATCCATCTACCTGAATTAGGTTGTATGTCTCCCCCGGATCCGACTCTAAATCATAGAATTCATCCGGGCCGTATGGATACCGGTGGATCAGCTTATAACGCTTATCCCGAATCATCCGGGCCGGGCCGTATTCATCGAATACTACCACCGGATCCTCCTTTTCCCCTTCTGCGCCCATGAGGCTGGATAAAAAGCTTTTTCCCGGCAGTTTATCCGCTTCCTCATTCTTAAGTCCTAAATACTCCAGAAGAGTGGGCATGAAATCATAGCCGCTGCACATGGCATCACAGACCCGTTTTTCCGGAATATGGTTTTTATGGCTTATGAGGAACGGGACTTTAACGGAAGAATCGTAAAAGTTCAGAGGAAATGTGCCGTTTCCTTTTCCCCATATTCCGTGGTGGCCGCAGTTAAAGCCATTGTCACTGGAAAAAATGATCAGGGTATTTTCTTCCAGTCCTTCCTCCTCAAGCTTTTCCATGATCCGTCCTACATTATGATCCATGGCGGTCACCGCCGCAAAATATCCTGTCAGGCATTCTCTGGTATTTTTATATCCGTCTAACACCTTTGTCTTTGCCCATGGATGGGGAGGCGGCTGCGGGCAGCTTTCAAAGAGGCAATCCTTATAAAGCTTTGTGTATTCTTCCGGATGGCAGTTGATCCATGGGGAATGGGGAGCCGTATAGTGAACACTTAGATAAAAGGGATTTTCTCTGTTTTTTGCCTTGTCAATAAAGACCAGGGCTTCATCCGTAATCACATCTGTTATGTACCCTTTTTCATTTACAGGCTCCCCCTCCCGGAACATGGGAGCGTTATAATATGGCCCCCCGCCCTTTTGATGGGAGTACCAGTAAGAAAATCCCTTCTGAGGCTTCCTCCCGTCCCCTAAATGCCATTTCCCGCTTAATCCGCAGGTATATCCGTTTTCCGCCAGAATGTCTGTATACCCCCGGTAATCTTTCAGATATTCAATGGCTTTCTGTCCGCAGCCTCCGTTGCCGCCGCATAAATAGTCATGGATGCCGTGCTGGGACGGGATCCTTCCTGTCAGGAGAGAAGCCCTGGCAGGAGAACAGACCGGGGACGTACAGAAAAAGTTTTGAAAGCGGGTTCCGCTTCGTGCCAGACGGTCTAAATTGGGAGTCCTGATTTCCTGATTTCCATAACAGCCAAGGGACCAGATTCCCTGGTCATCTGTTAAAACAAATACAATGTTAGGTTTCTTTCCTGCCATCTTCTCTCCTTTTAGTTGATCGGATATTCGCAATCTAATATTCACAAACAGCTTTGCTGCTTGCTCACAGCGAGCCCCGCTTCACCGGGCATAACCTCATTGCTGTCTGCACTTTATGGAAGCAGGGGCTGTACCGCACTCTGGAAGTTCTTAAGAGCAGTGTCCACGTCTTCTCCTCCGACCGTTACCGCCTGAGCCAATGCGCACAGCTCTAAGTTAAACTCAGATAAGGAAGGGAACATCAGCACTGGTTCCGCCTTTTCCACGGAATTTCCTGCGCCGTTTAAGATCGGGCTATTCTTTACGGCTTCCATGTCCTTCATGGCATTTTTTGCAGGAAGGGCTGGGGCAATATTGGCAATGTAATCATTTAAAACTTCCGGTGTAACTACATACTGGATAAAGTTCTTAACCGCCTCCACGCGCTCGGGTCCGTTGTCAACCGCCACAAAGCAATGAGACTGGAGAGTGGAAGCCCCATCCCCGTTTCCGCCTTTTAATGGCTCTGCTGCTGCTGCAAAATTCACCACATCCGGGTTAATGGATTTTGCTCCGTTAAAGCCCCATGAATTGTCATAATACATGGCGAGCTGTCCTAAGGCAAATAAGTTTCTTAAATCCTTTGGCTTGGCATTCTGAGGGTTATAGCCCTTTTCATCAAGAAGCTTTAACATAGTAAGAGAACCCTTTAAGCCTTCATTATCCACATCAAGCTTCCCGTTTTCGTCTAATACATATCCCCCGAAGTTTGCGGCAAAGGCCTGAATGGAAGACCCGATGACAATCACCGATGCAGTGGGCTGTCCGAATGCATACACCTTATTTCCATCGTCCGTAGTAAGTCCTGACAGCTTTTCCGCCATGGAAAGCATTTCATCATAAGTCTTTGGAGGTTTATTCGGATCAAGGCCGGCCTTTTCAAATAAGTTCTTGTTGTAGAACAAAAGGGAAGGAGATACGTAAAGCGGCGCACCGTAAACTTCTCCGTCAACCTTATGGGCTTCCAGAATATTGGGATAGTAATCCTTTAAAAAGTCCTCATCAAGAACATCCTTCATAGGAGCCGCAAGGCCGGAATCTACTAAGGCAGGGAGCCAGATCATCTCACTGAAAACACAGTCTACCCGGTCTCCGCCTCCTGCCATGTTAATAACCTGATTTAAGATTTCCCCGTAGGGAGCGGTGACCCATTCAATCGTTACATTGGGATACTTGGCCTCAAAGCCTTCCTTCGCGCTTTTCCAAAACTCATCATACCCCTTTTCCAGTACCGCATAATTTGCAATCTTTAAGGTGATGGGCTCCGTGCTTCCTGAATCCTGGACTTTCGCCTCTGTCTTTGCCTCTACCTCTGTCTTCGGCTCCCCTCCGGTTGTGCCCGTCTCAGTCTTTCTCCCACCGGAACAACCGGTTGTGAGCGCCATGAGACTAACAAGTGCCAGCGCTGCTAATCTTCTCTTTTTCATAAAATACCCTCTCTTTCTTTAAGATTCCGCTTGTTTTATTAAAACCAGATTTTTCAGGACGATATCATCCCCATATTTCTTTATACACTCGTGTGTATATCATCCGGAAAAACCTGTGTTTTTCCTCCTGAATAAAACTATTATGTGCTTTCTCTTACAATCAGCTTTGTTTCAAATTTTGCATTCTCCGGACGCTTTCCGCCGATCATCTGGACCATCATGTCAATGGCTGTCCTGCTTATAGCCTCCCGCTGCATCTCCAGGGTCGTAAGCCTGGGAAAGCAAAACATACTGATGCTGGAATTGTCAAACCCTACCACGCCCATATCCTGAGGCACTCTCTTTCCCCAGCCAACAGCCGCGTACATGGCGATGCAGGCCACCATATCATTCCGCCCCACGATTCCGTCTGTTTCCTTATGATTCTTTAAATATTTAACAACCGCCCCTGCCAGCTCCTCTTCCGAATGACAGCCCGCGATGACCGTATCTTCACCGGCATAAAGCCCGTTCTCTCTCATCTCGTCAAGGTATCCGCTAAGACGCAGATCCGTAGGTCCGCTCACATTTCCTTTTTTGCTGATGCGGTCAATGTATATGATATGCTTCCTTCCACTGCCGACTAAATGGCTGACCGCCATTCTGGCTCCCGAATACAGGCCGGAAGCAAGAGTTGCCACATTCTCAGGAAGTTCGCCATGGGTTCTGTGTTCAAACAGCAGTACCGGTATTCCCGCCTTGCCAAAGGACTCCACATATTCCATGGGAAAACTGATGGAACTGATGATGATGCCGTCATACTGCCGGCTGATCACCTGGGAGACAAACTCCGGCGTATTCCGGTTGGCGCACAGGGAAATCAGGAATCCGGCCTCATAGGCATATTTATCCATCTCGCTGACGATCCGGCTGAAATATTCGTTGGTGATCTGATCCGCAATAAAGAGTAGCTGGTTGCTGCGCTTTCCCTTCAAAGCCCGTGCAACGTTATTGGGCCTGTAATGAAGGGCTGCAATGGCCTCCTCCACCCTCTGCCTCTTTTCCTTTGCCACGTAGCGGTTGTTATTGACTACATAGGATACGATTGTCTCGCTGACTCCTGCAGCCTTCGCCACATCCGACCTTGTCACCCGTTCGCCATTCTGACTCATAATCCTGTCTCCTCACCATAAACTCGTATGTATATTTTTCATTATACCCGTCTGGTCCAAATGGTGTCAACGGTTATTTCCAGGCTACATCTCAATGACTGGAATCCCAAGCAGCCCGCATACCTGCTTCATGGCTTCTGCCACATCCTCCCATACGATGCTGTAATGGTGAGGAATTCCCTCTGCTATGATCCCTTCTATCACTTCTCTCACAGGACGCTTCACTCTTACGTTAGCCATGGCTCCCTTTGTATACCGGTCCATGGGCAGTGCCTCTCCTCCCATAAGGAACAGCTTGTAGCCTCCGTCTAAGTTGCAGAATCTTGCAATGGTCACTTTCCCGGGCTTTAAAGCCCCATAAAATGCAGTGCCCTGGCCGGCCAGAGGATGATTTCTAAGCTGAACTTTATAATCCTTATTGCACAAGGATGGAGCAGGATTTCCGCAATGCCAGAAGGTGATCACATTCTCCTTTTCATCAATGTTGATTAGGTCTGTAATAAAGCTTGGCTTCCCCGTAAGATAGTATTCCGTCATCTGGGCCAGCTCTGCATCCACATCCCCTTCACAGCCGATGTTAACCCCCTCATCAGCCAAACGTCCAAGGACTGCACAGGGCGTTGTATGAAGATTTCCCATTTCAGGCCAGCATTTAATCGTTGCAAAATCATACTTCTGCTCTCTCATAACCTCTTTAAGAGCCAGATACAGTCTGGAATGGTTCTCCAAATGCCCCTCAGGAAGCTGTGTTGTGTCATATTCAGAGGACAGCTTTTCCATGTCAGCCTCCCACTCCTCTCCGGAAAGCTCTGCCATCCGGTCAAATACCACCTTTAAATCAGTTTCTTCGATCTTTACCCCAAAGGTCCTGCGGATCAGGCTTTCATCAAAGCTGCAGTTGTAAAAAGCTGTGGGACGGTAACCAAAAAGCCCCAGGTTGGTATGCCGTAAGGATTTTACAACGCCATAGGCCAGAGCCAGATTTTTCACCTTTTCCGACACCCTTTCATCCTCCAGGCTTCCGTATACGGTATGATAGGTGGCCCCAAGCTTTCTGATGGCAGCCGCATTCATTGTCATGGAACAAAGTGCATTGGAGTATAACCTGCCATCCTTTTCAAAAGGTATTTCATAGGGCGCCCATAAGATAAGGGGCACTCTTACCATCTCTGCCAGATAAGACGCCACGTCATCTCCTGTAAATGCACCATAGACCAGGACGATCACATCTACGTCCTGTTCCTTAAATTCCCTTGTCGCCTGTTCTACCGCCTCCCGGCTGCTGCCCAGAATGGAAGCTCTCACAATCCGGGCCATCGGCAGATGATCAGCCAGCCAGTCCCCATATTCCCGGTTTCTCTGTTCCGGAACCTCCTTGGGCCACCTGCCGGAATAGGTAGTAACAAACCCAATATTTAGTTTTGTTTTCATCATTTCCCTCCAATACGTAAAAATACTGCACAATATTATTCAATATCAACTCGTGTGTATAATACGTATGTACCATATTTATTTTATTTTGTCAATATCCTCCTCCTCTTTTTTTTAATTTCTACAGCAGTGCAACGATCCCGGCGATTGCCATGAGCCCATATACGCACATGCTCATAGTCTTACGGTCGATCCGCGCCACCAGTTTGCTTCCCCAGGCACTTCCTGCCAATATCGCCGCAATCCCAATGGCCATATAAGGAACCAGATCCGCGGTCAGGAATCCATTGGAGATCCTCGCGATGATGTTAAAAACCACGGTAATGGAAAAAAATGCATTTAATGTCCCCAGATACTCCTCTTTTGAATCCAGGACAGCCAGATAATATAGGCTCATAGGCGGACCGCTGATCCCAAAAAAGCCGCCGCATATGCCGGCCGCCAGCCCGCAGGCCGCTCCCATTGACAGTGATGGCTTTACTCTGGCTTTCCCAGAAAAAAAGAAAAAATAAACAGCCAGCCCTATGAGAAACAGGCCAAAAATCCCTTTTCGCTTAGCGGCATCAAAATAAGCAGACCAGTGAATGACAATGGTACTGGCCGCCAGATAGATCCCTGCCGGAAGCAGAATCGGCTTTATCCTTACCGACTTCCGGTACCGCCAGAACATAGAAAAGGACAGGATCATGGTAATCACATCACTTAAAGCAGGAGCCGCATTCATGGACAGGATGAGGGGAAGAAAAATCATAATGATGATCGCCCCTCCAAAACCTGTTACCGCCTGGATAAGACCTCCAAGAAGAGCTGAAAAAGCCACAACTAATATTCCTATCATCAAAGTCTCCTTTCCTGATTCCGTGCAGCAAAAAGAGCTGAAGCGAACCGTATCCGCAGCAGCCCTGACGGTTTACATAAATTGATAAATATTATATATATTAATTCCAATAATGACTACCATCAAAAACAGGAACAGCTTATCCACTACCATTTCGTCAATTTTTTTATTGATTACCCGGCCGCTCATCCCGCCTAAGATCCCTCCTATCACCATAAGGACCAAAAGCCAGATGGAGAATTCCGGGACCGTTCCTGTTACCAGGGAATTTAAAAGTCCTGTGATCTGGGAAAACAGGATGATGTAAAGGGAATTCTGGGCGGCTGCCTTCGTATCCATGGAAAAAAAGAAAAACAGCACCACCAGATTGATAGGGCCCCCTCCAATTCCCAAAAATGAAGAAAGGATCCCAAGAACCAGTCCGATCAGCACGCAAATGACCGGATTGGTCACATGATGAGTATGGATCCTGTCCTTTTTAATCGTATAGACCAGCGTTCCCAGAGTGATCACCAGAAGACAGGCCGCCTGAACAGCACCCACCATGTCCTTATCTGCAAACAGGGAAGAAACTGTCTGGAATATGGACTTTCCCACAACTCCCCCTATGGCAGCTCCTATGGCAAGAGGCGTCCCCGTCTTCATATCCACCAGAGACTCTCCGCTCATTTTCCCTTTGATTACAGAATAACAGGTCATTGCAAGCACAGTACAACCTGACAGAAAGCTGATCGCGGATACGCTTAATACCCCAAATGCATCCAATGTGGGCTTTATGATAACGCCTCCGCCAATTCCGCAGATGGCGCCAGCAATGGATGCGCCAAAGCTGATCAATAGAAACAATCCATACAAATAACCGCTCATTTTATCAAAATCCTTCCTCGCCGGTATCAGCGGCATTCTCTTCCATGTACATATGTCTTAAGAACCTTGCATGCTTCATCAAGTACCACCAGGTTCGCTTCTTTTCCCACTTCAATGGAACCCATCCTGTCATAAACGCCGATCAATTTTGCCGGGTTTTCCGTAAGAAACCGGAGTACTTCCCGAAGAGGCCTTCCCGTATATTCCAGGAGATTCTTTAATGCAGCTCCCATGGTCAAAGTGCTTCCTGCCCGGCTTCCTCCAGAAGCCAGTCTGGCATCTCCGTTTTCCACAATAACATCATTCACTCCCAGCTTATAATTCCCATCCGGAAGCCCTGCTGCCATAATGGAATCTGTCACAGCCACCACCTGATCCAGTCCCTTGGTCTTGATAATCAGCCGGACCGTTCCGGGATGGAGATGACGTCCGTCACAAATGATTTCACAAAATACCTTGTCAGACTCCAGCACAGCACCCCAGATCGCCGGAAAGTGCTGATGCAGAAGCTTCATGGCATTTCCCGTGTGGGTGGCGCCTCTGGCACCCGCCTCAATGGCCGCACACGCTGTATCGTAATCAGCTCCGGAATGGCCGATGGCCACTTGGATTCCAAGCTTCTTTAATTCCGGTATCATAGAAATATTGCCCTCTATTTCAGGAGACAATGTGATATATTTGACATCCCCCTCTGCCGCCTTCTGATATTCCTTAATGAGCTCCAATTCACCTTTCCGAAGCAGGTGCTCTGGCATGGCTCCTTTATATTCCGGTGACAGAAAGGGGCCTTCTAAGTGGATTCCTAAAAGTTCCGCTCCCTGGTGCTCTCTGGTTTTCCATTTTTTATACTCTTCTATGCACCAAAGGGTCTGCTCCTTTGTATCCGTAAGCACCGACCCCAGCCATGCCGTTGTCCCCTGGGCGGCAAAAAAGCGGCAGATTGTTTCATAATCCTCCGCTGTTGCCTTGTTCACATCAACCCCTGCGGCTCCGTGGGTATGTATATCGATAAATCCCGGAACCACCAGCTTTTCTTCCATATCATAAACAACGGCTGCATCCCCGCCTTGAACTTCTGATATCTCCCGTATTACTCCATCCTCTGCCAGCAAGTCTCCCAAAACGAAGGTGCCATTTACATAAAACCGCCCGTTTCTGAATAACGTTTTCATAAAAGTTCCCCTTTCTCATTCTTCAGACCGCCGCTTTTTTCATAATATATATTTTTATCATAACATAATTTGACTAAAAATTCCAATTTATTTATCCAAACGTTTGCTCCTCAAATAAATGGGACAAATTTAATTCCCTGATAATAGAGACAATCTCCTTTGACCTGCTGCAGCCAAATTTTCTTAAAAGGCTTTTTATCTGGGTTTTGACGGTTATGACTTCCACACAGCGGATTCCTGCAATTTCCTTTATTTTCCTGTCCTCCAAAAGAAGCTTCACAAGCTCCCGCTCCGCGGCTGTCAGCTGGGAAACATTATTAATGAAGTATAACAGGCTCCGCTCCGAACGCTGCAGCCGTTTGTATTCGTTCATAATGGTTTTCTGTATTCTTGCTTCCATCACCGGTTTTCCCATGTGGGCATTTCTAACATGTTCGATCAGATTCTCTATAGCTCCGCCTTTCACAACATAATCCACAGCCCCGGTTCCCATAGCAGTAATGATGATATCCTCGGTCTCGTGGACGGTAAGATAGATGATCTTCTGGTCATGCTTTATGTCCCGGATGCGCTCGGCTGCCAGAATTCCGGCATTCCTGGATTCCATCTCTATATCCATCAAGATCACATCTGCTTCCATTTCAAGGGCCATTTCCACGATCTCCTTTCCTGTTGTGGCGCAGCCTATTACCTTTATCTCTTCATCCCTTTCCAGCTGCTTTTTTAAATCATCACAAAGTATGGTAAAATCCTCTGCAATCAGCACCTTTATCATCTTATTCCCCTTCCTTACTCATCCTGGTTTTTACACTTCGGTATCGCGACAAAAAAGGTGGTCCCCTCTCCCTCCGAACTTTCTAACTTCAGCATTCCAAAATGATATTTTATGATCTGTCTCACATAATATAGCCCAAGTCCCCAATTATTATTGGTATTCTTGCTGGTATAGAACGGATCAAATATTTTTTTCTGAATCTGCCTGGATATGCCCCTTCCATTATCCTGGATCTCAAAGGTCACATAAAGCCGTTCATGGTATACCTTTATGCTTAAGTGCTTTTCCTGCCTGCCGGATTCCAAAATGCTTTCATATCCATTGATCGCCAGGTTATAAAGGGCCTCGCTTAAATGAACAGCGTCAGCCAGGATCAATGTTCTGGCTTCTATCTTCGTTTCCACCTCTGCATCCGGATATTTCTCATGAAACCGGTCCATAACCTTACGGACCACGTCTGAAGCTTCCGTGGGTACCAGAGTCATGTAATTGGATTTAACACTCCTGTATAACTCTTCCATCCGGATTATCATATTTTGATTGATGGTTTCAAGCATATGGGAATATTCCAGGAGCTTTTCCTTATCAGGATCGGTCTTTTCCAGTTCCTCTCTGATCCGTTCCTGGATGACCCGGTTGGACAATAACTGATTCTTCATGCCATGGACAAACACGGAAAGGCCTTTGCTTGCCATATCCATTTTCTTTTGGATGATCACATCTCCCCTGGTCTCCTCGTGCTCCATGACCGTATAGGATTTAAGGCTTAGAAATCCCAGAATTCCAAACAGTGTGGTAAACACCGACAGTACCATCCACCGGCTGACGGCTCCCGTCGTGGAATAAAGCAGCCCGCCATATCGCATATACTCTGCGGAATACATCTGATATACCTGAATCGGATCCTGACGGAAATAAAAGCAATACATAATTCCCATACTGATCAGAAATACCATAATATAGCGGAACTGTCTTTTGCAGTAAGGGATGGTAATGCTTTTGTATTCATGGATCAGGAGCCATAAAGCCGCCGCCAGATAACAAGAGATCCACAAAATTGTGAAATTTATAACCATAAACTGAATCCATTTTCCCGTTTTTGCAAGCCCTAAAAACAGGGAGGGATAGTAGAGAATCAGTGTCATACAGGGCAGCACCATAATCAGGATATGCCTGGATTTGCTCCGCAGGATACAGGGAATCATAGAATAATCAAAGGCAAGCATAAGCAGAAATCCCGGAAACAGGGTTCTTCCCATAGCAATCATATACCCCAGCTTCCTTAATGGAAATATCATATAGGACAATTTTCTTTGAATCCTTAAATCAAAAAATAAGAAGAACTTCTGACTGGTCTGCAGCCCGCCTGTCTTTGATAAGTAAATGATAATCCCGATAAACATGCAGACAAAGCTGACGCAAAGCCCCAGCATCAGCTTTGTCTGTTTATCTCTTCTAAGGAAAAAGATCGCTATAGAGGAGGATAAAATAAAGAACAATACAACAAACAGCATAGCTTTCCTCCTGAATCATTCTGAAATTCCTGTGCGCCACAAATGGAGGTGTCCCGTTATTCCCGGATACCTCCATTTAAAATTGCAATTATATATTATTTGTGGTTTTCATCATATGCTTCCTGCATGATGTCAAAGAGAACATAATTGTTAACATCTACCGGTTTCTCCAGGCGGCCTGCGTCTAAGAACACTTTCTGCTGGTTCTCATAATAAGATTTGATGGTTCCGTCTGCCAGGGCTTTTCCTATAAATTCTCCGGTCAGCCAGTTCCCTTCTTCCGTAGTTGCCAGCATGATGGCTTCGTCAACCTCACACTGTTTTGCCACAAGCTTTGCGACTTCATCGATGTTCTCTGCCCTGTAATCCCCGGCTTTCTGAAGAGCCCTGGCAAAGCGCACTAGAACATCATGGTTGGAATCGGCATATTTCCCGGTGGTGATAAAGCTGGAAGGAAATGTGACCTGGTCTAAATAATCCTGATTATTGGCTAACATGATTCCATTGTCCCCAAGAGCCTTCATGATGGTTCCGGTCCCCGGTGACCAGGTAGCACATGCATCCACATTGCCGCTGATGACGGCTGATACGGTGCCGTTGGCATCCATTTCCACCAGCTCAACATCATCTGTCGTCATTCCCTTAGACTTAAGAGCCAGGTTCAGGATGATTTCTGCAGATGTACCGCTGGTTACGGCAACCTTTTTGCCTTTTAGATCTTCAATGGAATTGATCCCTTTTGCCTTGTTGCCGATGACGGCATCGGCTAAGCTGGTGCAGTCGATCTGGAAGATCACCGCTTCCCCTGATGCACAAAGAGCGTGGGCTCCGTGTCCGATCTGGGAAATATCAATATCACCGGAAGCCATGGCTGCAATTTCGGCTGGCCCTCCCTGAAATTCCACCATCTCCACTTCCAGACCCATTTCCTTAAAATAGCCCTTTTCCCTTGCCGTAACGGCCAGAGAAGCGCTTCCCATATTGGGCATATAGGCAATCCTAAGCTTTGTGATATCCTGAGCTTTCGCTTCCTCTGCCTTGGTTTCTTCTGCTTTTGTATCCTCTGCTTTCGTGTCTTCTGCCTTCGTGTCTTCTGCTTTAGTCTGTGGTGCTGTAGTTGCAGGCGTCTTTGCTCCGCCCGTGCATGCAGTCAAAGCCGCTGCCGTCATTACCATCCCCATAAGTAACGAAATTCTTTTTTTCATTCCTTTCTCCTCCTTATTTCCTGATCTCTAAATATTCCTGATAAACCTGGGACCATATATAATTTTTTAATTCTAAAAATTCCGGTGTCATCTTTGTTTCCTGGGTTCTGGGATATGGAATCCCGATCTCCACAATCTCTTTAATCCGCCCTGGTCTGGCGCTCATGATGATAACCTTTTGAGCCAGAATAATGGCCTCGTCCACGTCATGAGTGATGAAAAAACAGGTTTTACGCTCTTTCTGCCAGGTAGCTAAAAGCTCTGACTGAAGCTGGGTCCTGGTCTGGGCATCCAGAGCTCCAAAAG